>JAFEDF010000237.1 GCA_018241785.1 Pseudomonadota bacterium
AAGGAAGTCGAACTGGCTCACGCCGCCGCGACCTCCGCGCAGAGCTCGATCAACGGTACGGCCTCGACGTCGCCGCCGAGCGGGAAGCGCTCAGCGCCACCGTACACGACCCACTGGCGCTCCGGCCGCACGGCGTCGCATGCGGCATGGAACCCGCGCTCGATCCGCGGTGCCAGCCCGCGCTTGACTTCGATCGCCCACGGCTTGCGCCGACCGGGAAGTTTCAGTAAGAGATCGATCTCCGCGCCGGTCGCCGTCCGGTAGAAGTACGCCTCGGCGCCGGTGGGCGCGGCGGCGATCAGCGACTCGATCGCAAGCCCCTCCCAACTTCCGCCCGCCACCGGATGCGAGAGCAACGCCTCGCGCTCGCCGACGCCGAGCAGCGCGTGCACGAGCCCGCTGTCGCGCACGTAGACCTTGGGCGATTTCACCAGGCGCTTGCGCGCGTTGCCGTGCCACGGCGCGAGGCGGCGCACCAGCAACAGGTCCACCAGCAGGTCGAGATACGACGCCACCGTCTTGCCGTCCACGGCCAGCGCCCGCGCGAGCGCCGCGGCGTTCAGCAGTCCACCCTGCTGGTGCGCGAGCATCGTCCACAGGCGGCGCAGCGTCTCGGCCGGAATACGCGGACCGAGCTGCGGAATGTCGCGCTCGAGATAGGTGCGGATGAAGTCCGTGCGCCAGCGCAGGCTCGCCGCGTCGGAGCTCGCGAGGAGGCTCGCTGGAAACCCGCCGCGCAGCCAGAGCATGTCGAGGCGTTTGGGACCAACCTCGCCCGCGTCGAGCGGCGCGAGCTCGAGGTAGCGGATGCGCCCGGCGAGCGCCTCGCTCGACTGTTTCAAGAGGTCGATCGACGCCGAGCCGAGCACGAGAAAACGGCCCTTGCCAAGCCCGCGCCGCCGGCCCTTGTCGATCAGCCCGCGAAGACTCCGGAACAGCTGCGGCGTACGCTGGATTTCGTCGAGGACGACGAGCTTGTCCTCGTGCTGCGCGAGGTAGAGCTCGGGCTCGGCGAGCTTCGCCCGGTCGGTTTCGGATTCCAGATCGAGATAGACGGACGGCTGCGATTTCGTGACTTCGAGCGCCAGCGTCGTCTTGCCCGCCTGCCGCGGCCCGAGCAGCGCCACTGCCGGAACTTCGGCAAGGGCGGACGTGAGCGTTGAGAGAAGCCGGCGGGGGATCATCCGTACAATTATGGAGTTCCGCTCCAGAAATGCAAGGATGCCTGGGGCCGGTGCCCGACGCGAGCATTCCCGGGCACATCGGCCACCGGCGCCTTGCTGAACACCGCCTCGCCGGCCGCCTGCTTGAAGCTCGGCTCGTGGATCAGCGCGGAGAGGTTGTCCGCGGGGTCCGCAGATTCCATGTCGGCACGGGCCTTCATGCGCCCACTCCAGATGCCGGATATACGACTGCAGGCTCACCCCTCATGCCAGCAACATCGATCAACCTCTTCCTTTGCAGGGGGAGTCCATATACGACGGGTTAGCCGACGATCCGATCGTACTCGGCATGGGTCCCGATCCAGAACCATGACACGCCATCCTGAACAACGACCCCGAGCGCGCGGTAGTGCAGTCCAACGCGGACCGAATAGTATTCAGCGACTCGTTTCAGATGAAGCGAAGGATGACGGGGATCGGACTTGAGCAGTGCGAACGATTTGTCCGCAAGTGTTCGGACTTCGATCGGTAGGGTACGGTACCTGGTCCAGAAATCCGGCGAAGCATAGTGGATCACAACTTCGACGACTTTCCGGCGTCATGCGCTTGACGCGCCCGGTCGGCGATCGAATTCAACTTTCCAGCCTTAACATCCGACTCGAACTGACGGTCCCAGATCTCGCCGTCAAACGCCGCAAACCAGCGCCTAAAGGTGGCTAGCTCGTCGGGAGACAGGCCCTGCACCTGACGCTCAAGATCGTCGACCTTATCCATACACGGGCTCCAATGGCGGCTCGGATTGTACCTCCGACGCGGGAGATCGTTGGCTAACGTTGGAGATAACCGGCGCGCCGCGCCGATGGTCGCGGATAAGAAGGTACGAACCGGCGCGTCTGGTTGACCGATAGGTTATGCCCCATGATCGACCGTAGAGGCAAGTTCGTACAGCACATCGGGACAACGCTCTTCATTGGCACTACCGTCCCCGAACGCGATGGCCTTGAAGCCGTGCTGCTCATAGAACGACCTGGCACGTGTGTTGGCTTGGAATGTGTATAGCCGCACCGGCCGATCGAGGGAAACGAGCGCGTGGTTCAATAAACGAGTACCGATACCTTGCCCCGTATGACCCCGTGCAATATAGAGCTGATTGATCCAACTCACACCGGACTCGCGCACGGTAGCGAGCACTCCGACGACCGAGTCGCCAGCACAAGCGGCGGTGACACCGCCGGATGGGATGAGAACCTGGCGCACCCACCTTCGAACGTCCGCATCAGGATGAGCGATGGGCGCATACGGCACAAACGTCGTGCGCGATGACAAAAGCACTTCTGCGATGTGCGTCGCATCGTCGATCGTCGCAGCGCGCAGCGTGATGGTGCTCATGGGGCATGCCGCAGTGTTGGGAGCCTAGACTGCCGGCAATTGCGTCCGAATCGACGGGAAGCAAGTCGTCGAACGGCGATGGCGACCGCGGCAGCGGTCGAATCACTCCTGCGAAGCTCGCGAGACGTTTCCAAACGGCATTTCCCGAACGCGATCGCCCTGCAATACCCGCGAAGCCTCCCCGCCACGTACGCCGCCGCGCCGCTACGCTTCGGGCTTGAGCTGCGGAAAGAGGATCACGTCGCGGATCGACGGGCTGTCGGTCAAGAGCATCACCAGCCGGTCGATGCCGATGCCCTCGCCGGCGGTCGGCGGCAGGCCGTATTCGAGCGCTCGTACGTAGTCGGCGTCGTAGTACATCGCTTCCTCGTCGCCCGCCTCCTTCGCGCTCGCCTGGGCGGCGAAGCGAGCGGCCTGGTCTTCGGGATCGTTGAGCTCGGAGAAGCCGTTGGCGATCTCGCGGCCGGTGATGAAGAGCTCGAATCGCTCGGTCACCGATGGATCGGCGTCGCTCGCGCGGGCGAGCGGGCTCACGTCGGTCGGGTGCGCGACGATGAACGTCGGCTGCACGAGCTTCGCCTCGGTCGTCGCCTCGAACAGCTTGAGCTGCAGGATCCCGACCCCGTCGGTCGGGAACACCTCCGCGCCGTGCGGCTCGAGCGCGCGCCGCAGATACCCGGCGCTCGCGAGATCGGCCGGCGTGTGCTCGGGGTGATAGCGATGGATCGCCTCGGCCATCGTCAGCCGGTCGAAGCGGGCGCCGAGATCGATCGTCTGCCCCTGGTAGACCACCGACGTCGTGCCGAGCACCTTCGACGCGACGTCGCGCAGGAGCTCTTCGGTCAGGTCCATCAGGTACCGGTAATCGCGATACGCCTCGTAGAACTCGAGCATCGTGAATTCCGGGTTATGCCGCGTCGAGATCCCCTCGTTCCTGAAGTTGCGGTTGACCTCGAACACCTTCTCGAGCCCGCCGACCACCAGCCGCTTCAGGTAGAGCTCGGGAGCGATGCGAAGGTAGAGCGCCATGTCGAGCGCGTTGTGATGGGTGACGAACGGCCGCGCCGCAGCACCCCCGGGAATCGGGTGCATCATCGGCGTCTCGACTTCGAGGAAGCCGCGCTCGACGAAGAACTCGCGCACCGCCTGCACGATGCGCGAGCGCTTGACGAACACCTCGCGCGAGTTGGCGTTGGCAATGAGGTCGAGGTAGCGCTGCCGGTAGCGCTGCTCCTGGTCGGTCATTCCGTGGAACTTCTCGGGCAGCGGACGCAGCGCCTTGGCGAGCAGGCGCACGCTGTCGCAGCGCACGGTGAGCTCGCCGCTCTTCGTCCTGAACAGCGTCCCGCCGGCGCCGACGATGTCGCCGAGATCCCAGCGCTTGAACGCATCGAGCGACTCGGCGCCGACGCCGTCCAGCGTGACGTAGAGCTGCAGCCGGCCCGACATGTCGGCGATCGTCGCAAAGCAGGCCTTGCCCATCACGCGCTTCAGGAGCATCCGCCCTGCCACCGTGACGCGGATCGCCGCGGGCTCGAGCTCGGCGTTGTCCGCGGCACCCCACGCTGCGTGCAGCTCGCCCGCCAGCGCGTCGCGCCGGAAGTCGTTCGGGTACGCCTGCCCTGCGCTGCGCAGTGCTGCGAGCTTTGCGCGGCGCTCGGCGATGACGCTGCTCTCGTCCGCAGGCGCCGTACCCGCGGTGTCCGTTCCCGGCGTCATCGCGGGCGCGTCGGCAGTCGGCTGCTGCTTCATGCGCGGAAGAAGTCGATGACCCCGGTCTTGAGATCGTACATCGATCCGGCGAGCTTGATCGCCCCGCTCGACTCCATCCCGGCGAGAATCGGGCTGTCCCTGCGGATGCTCGCGATCGTCATCTCGACGTTCCTGCGCGCGACCGCATCGACGAAGGCATAGTTCTTCGACGTGCGCTCGCCCGCGTACTCGGTCGCGGCGACCGCAGGCTTGATCCGGTCGAGCAACCCGGTGAGGTTGCCGAGCTCGGCGTGGTCGATCGCACCCTTGATCGCCCCGCACGCGGTATGCCCGATGACGAGGATCACCTTCGCCCCCATCAGCTTGCACGCGAACTCCATGCCGCCGAGGACGTCCGGGTTCTCGATGTTGCCGGCGATGCGGGTGTTGAAGACGTCCCCGATCCTGAGATCCATGATCGTCTCGGCCGGCGCGCGCGAGTCGATGCAGCTCAGCAGGATGGCGAACGGATGCTGCCCCGCGGCGCTCGCGCGCTGCTGCGCGAGGTAGTTGTGCATCTCGCGCCGGCCGCTTGCGAAGCGCTTGTTGCCCTTGCGCATCAGCGCCAGGATGTCGTCTGGGGAGAGCTTCTCGCGCTGCGCAGCGGTCAGCGCTTCCGCGCGCGCCGGCTCGATGGGCACTCCGGCGGCGAAGGTCGTGGCGGCAACGGCGAGCGATGCGCCGAGGAATCGTCGCCGATGCGGTACGCGATGCGTAACTTCGAGGCAGCTGCACGCCTTGTTGTGTATCGGCACGGATGAACTCCTTAAACGCCCTGCTTCAGGCTCGCCGAGATGAAATCGTCGAGGTCGCCGTCGAGCACCGCCTGCGTGTTGCCGACCTCATGGCCGGTGCGCAGGTCCTTGATCCGCGACTGGTCGAGCACGTACGAGCGGATCTGGTGGCCCCAGCCGATGTCGGTCTTCGAATCCTCGAGCTTCGCCTGCTCCTCCTGGCGCTTGCGCAGCTCGAGCTCGTAGAGCTTCGACTTCAGCATCGCCATCGCCTCGGCACGGTTGCGGTGCTGCGAGCGGTCGTTCTGGCACTGCACGACGATGTTGGTCGGAAGGTGCGTGATGCGCACCGCCGAGTCGGTCTTGTTGATGTGCTGGCCGCCGGCCCCCGACGCGCGGTAGGTGTCGATGCGAAGGTCGGCCGGGTTGATCTCGACCTCGATCGATTCGTCGACCTCGGGATAGACGAACACGCTCGCGAACGACGTGTGGCGCCGCGCGTTGGAATCGAACGGGCTCTTGCGCACGAGGCGATGCACGCCGGTCTCGGTGCGCAGGTAGCCGTATGCGTAGTCGCCGTCGACCTTGACCGACGCGCTCTTGATGCCGGCGACCTCGCCAGGCGACTCCTCGAGCAGCTCGACGCGGTACCCCTTGCGCTCGGCGTAGCGCAGGTACATGCGCAGCAGCATCGCTGCCCAGTCCTGCGCCTCGGTGCCGCCGCTTCCCGCCTGGATGTCGATGAACGCGTTGCCGGGGTCGAGGGGATGATGGAACATCCGCCTGAACTCGATCTCGGCCACCGCGTGCTCGAGCCTCGCGACGTCGTCGACGATCGAAGCGATCGCCGCGTCGTCGCCCTCGGCGCGCGCGATCGCGTAGAGATCCCTGCTGTCGTCGAGGCCGCTCTGGATGCGGGCGAGTGCGTGGACGACGCCGTCGAGCGCCTTCTTCTCGCGGCCGAGCTCCTGCGCCCGCGCCGGGTTGTCCCAGATCTTCGGATCCTCGAGCTCGCGCTCGACCGCGGCAAGCCGCGCCGCCTTCAGATCGAAGTCAAAGATACCTCCGGAGCTGGGTCGTGCGCTCCTCGAGGCCCGCGATGCCGTTCGCGATCGCGTTGAGTTGCTCGGATTCCATCGAATTCCCCTGCGAAATGCGTATCCGCCGAGCGGACGCAGCGCGGATTATAGCCGGACGCCGCGCGGCTGACAGGCGGCAGGCGATCGCATAACATTGCGCGAGTCCCTGGTCACGCGGCGCGCCGCGCGTGCCGCTGGCCGTCCCCCGCAGAGGTTCGCATGTCCACCTTCTTCGTCAACAGGAATCGCGTCGACGTGAGCAGCGACGTCGCCCCCGACACCCCGCTCCTGTGGATCCTGCGCGATTCGCTGAAGCTGACGGGCACCAAGTACGGCTGCGGGCTTGGCCTCTGCGGCGCGTGCACGGTGCTGATCGAGGGCAAGCCGGCGCGATCGTGCCAGGTCCCGCTGTCGTCGATCAGGCTCGGCACCGACGTCACGACGATCGAGGGCCTCGCGACGCGCGAGGCGAGGGCGGTGCAGGCGGCGTGGCAGAAGCTCGACGTGCCGCAATGCGGGTATTGCCAGTCGGGGCAGGTGATCTCGGCGGCGTCGCTCCTCGCCGGCAACCGGCGCCCGAGCGACGCCGACATCGACCGCGCGATGGCGGGCAACATCTGCCGCTGCGCGACCTACGTGCGCATTCGGGCGGCGATCAAGGAAGCCGCCGCAACGCTCGGCTGACCGGAGGCGGCGATGCATCGCAATCGGATGGAAGTCACGCGGCGCGCGTTCCTCAAGGTCGTCGGTGCCGCGGGGGGCGGGCTCACGCTCGCGATCGGGATTCTTCCGGCGGCCGCGCTCGCCGCCGCGGCGAACCGCGTCGCGGGTGCCGGGGCAGCGGCCGCCCCCGCGTTCGCGCCGAACGCGTTCCTGACGATCGCGCGCGACAGCTCGGTCACGGTGATCGTCAAGCACGTCGAGGTCGGCCAGGGCACCTACACCGGGCTGCCGACGCTCGTCGCCGATGAGCTCGATGCGGCGTGGTCGCAGGTGCGCGTCGAAGGCGCCCCGGCCGACGCCAAGCTCTATCACAACCTGCTCTGGGGTCCGATGCAGGGCACCGGCGGCTCGACGTCGCTCGCCGAGGCGTTCGACCAGTACCGTGCGGCCGGCGCCGCAGCGCGCGCGATGCTGGTGGCGGCAGCCGCTGCACGCTGGCGCGTCCCGGCGGACACGATCGAGGTGCGCAACGGCATCGTCTCGCACGGCACGAAGAAGGCGACTTTCGGCGAGCTCGCCGCCGATGCGGCGAAGCAGCCGCTTCCCGCGTCGCCGGCAGTGAAAGATCCGAAGCGCTTCGTCTACATCGGTACCCACGTTCCGCGCACCGACTCGAAGGTGAAGTCGACCGGGACTGCGATCTACACGCAGGACATCCACCTGCAGGGCATGCTGACCGCGGTCGTCGCCCGCGCGCCGCGCTTCGGTGCGCAGGTGAAGAGCATCGATGCGGCGGCGCTCAAGGGACTGCCCGGCATCCGCTTCGTCGTCGAGGTCCCGCATGGCGTCGCCGTCGTCGGCAACTCGTTCTGGGATGCGAAGAAGGGCCGCGACGCGCTCAAGGTCACCTGGGACGACGCGAGCGGCTTTCGCTATTCGTCGTCCGACATCCTCGCGGAGTTCAGACGGCAGATCGCTGCGCCCGGGACGATCGCGCGCAGCGAAGGCGACGCCGCGAAGGCGCTCGCTGGCGCCGCGCGCAAGCTCGATGCCGAGTTCGAGTTCCCCTATCTCGCGCACGCGGCGATGGAGCCGATGAACTGTGTCGTCCGCTACGACGGCGACCGCGCCGAAGTGTGGAACGGCGAGCAGTTCCAGACGGCCGACCAGGCAGCGATCGCAAAGGTGCTGGGAATCGCGCCTGAGAAGGTCGCGATCCACCAGCTTTTCGGCGGCGGCAGCTTCGGACGCCGGGCGAACCCGCACTCCGACTATGTCGTCGAGGCCGCGACGATCGTCAAGGGCCTCGCCGTGCAGGGGCAGCGCGGCGTGCCGGTCAAGCTCGTGTGGACGCGCGAGGACGACATGCACGCGGGCTACTACCGGCCCGCATCGCTTCACTCGATGCACGCGGGCCTCGACGCGGCAGGCAGCCTCGTCGCGTGGCAGCACCGGATCGTCACGCAGTCGATCCTCGCCGGCAGCCCGTTTGCGGCGATGGTCGCGAACGGTGTCGATCCGACTTCGGTCGAGGGCGCTGCCGACATCGGCTATGCGATTCCCAATCTCGCCGTCGACCTGCACTCGCCGGAGATTGCGGTGCCGGTCCAGTGGTGGCGCTCGGTCGGGCACACGCACACGGCGTTCGCCGTCGAGACGTTCATCGACGAGGCCGCGCAGGCGGCAGGCAAGGATCCGGTCGAGTTCAGGAAAGCGCTCCTCGCGCATCAGCCGCGCCAGCTCGCTGCACTGACCCTCGCCGCCGACAAGGCAGGGTGGGCGAAGCCGCTCGCCCCCGGCGCGACGGGTACGAAGCGCGGCCGGGGCGTGGCCGTGCACAAGTCGTTCAACACCGCCGTCGCGGAGATCGCCGAAGTGACCGTTGCCGCCGACGGAAGCTTCAAAGTCGACCGCGTCGTCTGCGCCGTCGAGTGCGGGCTCGCAGTCAACCCCGACATCGTGCGCGCGCAGATGGAGGGAGGCATCGGCTACGGCCTCGCCGCGGCGCTCTTCGGCGAGATCACGATCAAGGATGGCGCACCGGTGCAGTCGAACTTCAACGACTACCGCGTGCTGCGCATCAACGAGATGCCCGCAGTCGAGGTCCACATCGTCCCGTCGGCTGCGAAGCCGACCGGCGTCGGCGAGCCCGGCGTGCCGCCGATTGCGCCTGCCGTCGCCAACGCGATCGCGATGGCGGGCGGCAGGCGGCTGCGCCGGCTGCCGCTGACGCTCGCGGCGTAACGCCCGCATGCTGCATACCCCGTCCGGCTTCGTCTCCGCGCCCATCGCGCTTGCGCCGCCGGCGGGCGACGCCCTGGTGTTCGCGTTCGCCGGCGCGAAGCTCGTCGTCGGTGTCCGCGACGGGAGGCCGCACGTGCCGACGCTCGCGCAGGCGCTCGCCGCGGGGATCGACGGCCCGCGTCATTATCTCGGCCGGCTCGCCGGAGCCGACTGCGTCGCGGTCACGCTCGGCGACGCCGCCGCCGAGCCGCCCGGCTATCGGCTCGCCGGTCTGCGCTCGCTGTTCGGCGAGATGCCCGAGGCCGCGCTCGCCGTTGCGGCACGCGCGTTCCAGGTGGTCGACTGGGACCGCTCGCACGCCTTCTGCGGCCGCTGCGGGACGCCGACGCGCGAGCGTCCCGGCGAGCGCGCGAAGGAGTGCCCCGCGTGCGGCCTCGTCGCCTATCCGCGCGTGTCGCCGGCGATGATGGTGCTGGTAATCCGCGACGGCGACGTCCTCCTCGCCCGCGCCAACCGCTTTCGCAACATGATGTACAGCGCGCTCGCGGGCTTCGTCGAGCCGGGCGAGACGATCGAGGATTGCGTCCACCGCGAGGTGCACGAGGAAGTCGGCATCGAAGTCGACCGGCTCGAATACTTCGCGAGCCAGTCGTGGGCGTTTCCGCACTCGCTGATGATCGCCTACACGGCGCACTACGCGGGCGGGGCGCTGCGCCCCGACGGCAGCGAGATCGCCGATGCGCGCTGGTTCTCGCCCGACGCGCTGCCCGAGCTTCCGAGCCCGATGTCGATCGCGCGCCAGCTGATCGACGACACCGTCGCGCGCCTGCGCGGCGCGAGCCGCGGGCAGCAGGGCGCTGCGTCGCCTGCGCTAGAATAGCGGCCCTTCATCGGGTCCGGCAGGACCCGCGAGACACGTCTTCGATGCCGCGCATCCCGCCCGCGATCCTCCTCGCGCTGTCCTTCGCCGTCGTCGCCGTCCAGGGCCCCGCCCGCGCGGCGGACGCCGGATCGGGCACGCAAGCCGCATCGCCCGCCGCACCGCCGCCCGAGACGCGCGGCATGGACGAAGCCACGCGCAAGGCCTACGCGGACAAGCTGCGCGAGGCGCAAAAGCTCGTCGAGGGCAAGCGCTACGCGGAGGCGATCGCGATCCTCGATGCGCTCACCGCCGCGCATCCGCGCGAGCCCCAGGCGCGCTTCATCAAGGGCGTCGCGCTGATGGACGAGGATCGCACCGAAGAGGCGATCGCGCAGTACCGCGCGCTGGTCAGCGATTTTCCGGAGCTTCCGGAACCGCACAACAATCTCGCGGTCCTCTATGCGCGCAAGGGTGAGTATGCGCAAGCCCGCGACGAGCTCGAGCGCGCGATCGCAGCGGCTCCGGACTACGCCGTCGCGCGCGAGAACCTCGGCGACGTCTATGTACGGCTCGCCCAGATCGAGTACCAGCGCGCCGCGGGCCTCAACAAGGCCAACCGCGGCGTCGCGGCCAAGCTCGAGCTCGTGAAGAGGATCGCAACCCCCGGCGTGCAGGCGCCGGCCACTGGACAATAGAAGGAGACCGTTCATGCTGCGTCAACTCGTCGCCGCGGCGGCATTCGCCCTCGCCGCCACCGCCCTTCCGGCGTACGCCGCCAATCCCGAGGTCGAGCTCGACACCAGCGCGGGAGTGATCAAGCTCGAGCTCTTCCCGCACGCCGCGCCGAAGACGGTCGAGAACTTCCTCGCCTACGTGAAGGACGGTCACTACAGCGGCACCCAGTTTCACCGGGTGATTGCGGGATTCATGATCCAGGGCGGCGGCTACGACGCGAACTTCTGGGAGAAGCCGACGCGTCCGCCGATCGCGATCGAATCGCAGGAGAGCGCCAAGGCGGGCCTCTCCAACGTGCGCGGGACGATCGCGATGGCGCGCACCGGAGACCCGAATTCGGCGACCGCGCAGTTCTTCATCAACGTCGCCGACAACAGCCGCCTCGATTTCCGCTCGGCGACTCCGCAGGGCTGGGGCTACACGGTGTTCGGCAAGGTGATCGCCGGCATGGACGTCGTCGATCGCATCGCCCACTCGAAGACCGGTCCCGCGGGGCCGTTTCGCTCCGACGTCCCGGCCGAACGCGTGCTGATCAAGTCGGCGAAGATCGTTGCGTCATCCAACTGAGGATCCGAGATGGTCATCCTGCACACCAACCACGGCGACATCACGCTCGAGCTCGACGCCGAGAACGCTCCGGCGACGGTCGCGAACTTCCTGCAGTACGTCCGCGACGGTCACTACGACGGAACGGTGTTCCACCGCGTCATCCCCGGCTTCATGATCCAGGGCGGCGGCTTCGCAGCCGGCATGCGGCAGAAGCCGACGCGCGCGCCGGTGGCGAACGAGGCCGGCAACGGCGTGAAGAACCAGCGCTACACCGTGGCGATGGCGCGCACGTCGGAGCCGCACTCGGCGACTGCGCAGTTCTTCATCAACGTCGCCGACAACGCGTTCCTCGACTACAAGGGCCCGAGCCCGCAGGGCTTCGGCTACTGCGTGTTCGGACGCGTCGTCGACGGCACCGCGGTCGTCGACCGCATCGCTGCGGTGGCGACTGGAACCTCGGGCTTCCACGAGAACGTGCCGAAGGACGACGTCGTGATCACCCGCGCCGAGGAGCAGGCGGCCGCGTGACGGCGCTGCGCCGTACCCGGCCTTGAAGCCGGTCCTGCTCCTGTCGGACCTGCATCTCGCCGACGAGCGCGCCAACTCCGCCGGGGCGTTTCACGCATTCGCCGCCGGCCCGGCGCGCGCGGCCGGTGCCGTGTACATCCTCGGCGATCTCTTCGATTCGTGGATCGGCGACGACCAGCTCCGCGAACCCTTCGCCGCGAACATCGTGCAGGCGCTGCGCGGCATTGCCGACGCGGGCGTCGTGCTCTCGATCGCGCGCGGCAACCGCGATTTCCTGCTCGGTGAGGAGTTTGCACGCGCGACCGGTGCGACGCTCCTCGCCGAGCAGGCGGTCGCTGACCTCGGAGGGGTCGCGACGCTGCTCACGCACGGCGACGAGCTCTGCACCGATGACCATGCGTACCAGCGCTACCGGGAGTGGATGCGCGACCCGGTGCACCGGCGCCGGCTCCTGCGCCTGCCATACCGGCTGCGCCGGCGCATCGCCGCCTGGATGCGCACGAGAAGCCGCAGCGAGACGGCGCGCAAGCCCGAATCGATCCTCGACGTCAACGCCGCGGCGGTCGAGGAAGCGCTGCGCCGGCATCGGGTGACGCGCATCATCCACGGCCACACGCACCGGCCGGCGCGGCACGAGCTCGTCGTCGACGGCGTGCGCTGCGAGCGGATCGTCCTCGCCGACTGGAACGGGCGCGGGCACTACCTCGAAATCGGCGACGAAGGCTTGCGCAACGTCGACATCGACGGATGAGTCCCGAGCCATTCACGGCCGCATGGCTGTCGGCGCTGGCGTCGATCATCGTGATCGACCTGATTCTCGCCGGCGACAACGCGATCGTGATCGGGCTCGCCGCGCGCAACGTCGCGCCGGCGATGCAGCGCAGGGTGATCCTGTGGGGAACCGCGGGGGCGATCGTCGTCCGCACCCTTCTCACGTTCGTCGTCGTCTGGCTCCTGCGCGTCCCCGGCTTCCTCGCCGTCGGTGGCGTCGCGCTCGCCTGGATCGGCTGGAAGCTGACCCGCGGCGGCGACGAGGTTCCGAACGAAGCAGCCGTGCCGGCGCGCGGCACGCTGGGCGGTGCGATCCGCACGATCGTCGTCGCCGACGCCGTCATGGGGGTCGACAACGTGCTCGCAGTGGGAGGTGCCGCGCACGGCTCGTTCCTGCTCGTCGTGATCGGGCTCGCGGCGTCGATCCCGATCGTCATCTGGGGCTCGACGCTGGTGCTGAAGTGGGTCGAGCGCGTGCCGGCGCTGCTGTGGGTCGGCGCCGGCGTGCTGGGCTTCACCGCAGCGAAGATGGTCGCGAGCGAGCCGCTCTTCGCGGCAGCCTTCGCGGCGATGCCGGGGCTTCGCCTCGCGCTCTACGTCGCGATCGTCGGCGCGCTCGTCGGCGTTCCGGTCTGGCGCAGCCTCGGTCCGGCGTGGCGAACGCAGGTGCTCGCGCTCGCGTTGCTCGTCGCCTGGCTCGCCGCCTGGGGCGCACTCGACGCGAGGCTCGCGGCGACGCTCGATCCGGCCGGCGCCTGGCGCTGGGACGAGAGCCTCGCCGACTTCATCCGCTGGGTGGGGTGGATCCCGCTCGTCGTCGCGCTGATGCGGCAACGGCGGCGCAAAGGGCTCGACACCCGCGCACCCGGCTGAACGCAGCGCACCCCGCCGGCGCGAGCGGCCGGCGGGATCCGGCGCTACGGCTTCTTCGGCTGCTTGGGTTTCTTCGGTTCCTTGCGTTGCTTGTCGCGGTTGCCCATGTCGCCCTCCGTGCCGGCCACCTGCGGGCGCGCCCCGCGCGCCTGCCCGTCACGGGCCGGTTGCGCCTATGCTACCGGCAGGGGGCATGCGTACTCAAGCCGCGGCGAGCGCCTGCTCGAAGTCGCCCACGAGGTCGGCAGTGTCCTCGATGCCGACCGACACGCGCACCAGCGTTTCGGCGATGCCCATCTCGGCGCGCCGCGCCGCGCCCATCTCCCAGTAGATCGTCTGCGCGACCGGAATCACCAGCGTCCGGTTGTCGCCGAGGTTCGACGACAGGATCGCCACCTGGAGGCGGTTCAGCATCGCCATCATGTCGCAGCCGTCGGCAGTCTCGAACGACAGGAGCGCGCCGGGGGCGCGGAACAGCGCGCGCACGCGCTCGTGCTGCGGATGCGATGCGAGCCCCGGATAGTGCACCGCGTGAACTTTCGGATGGTGCACGAGGAAATCCGCCAGCGCCTGCGCGTTGGCGCACTGCCGGTCGAGGCGCAGAGCGAGCGTCTCGGCGCCGATCGCGAGATGGTGCGCCTGCTCGGCCGAGAGCGTGGCGCCGAAGTCGCGCAGCGCCTTCTTGCGCAGCTGCGTGACCGCCTGCAGCGCCGGCTTCTGCCTGCGGTAGTTGTCGGCGATGTTCGGGTAGCGCGTCCAGTCGAAGCGTCCCGTGTCGGTGACGGCGCCGCCGAGCGCGTTGCCGTGGCCGCCGATGTACTTGGTGAGTGCATTCACGACGAGGCTCGCGTCCGACTCGGCCGGCCGGTAGAGCCACGGCGAGGTCATCGTGTTGTCGACGACGTAGACGAGGCCGCGCTCGCGGCACAGCGCGCCGATCGCGTCGAGGTCGGCGACCTGCGTGCGCGGATTGGCGATCGTTTCGACGAAGACCATCCGCGTCGCCGGCGTGAGCGCGCGCTCGACGCTGGCGGCCGAGGTCGCGTCGACGAACGTCACTGCGGTACCGTGCGCGGCGAGCGTGGCGAGCAGGCTGTTGGTGTTGCCGAACACGAACGAGCTCGCCACCACGTGATCGCCCGCCTTGAGGAGGGCGATCGCGATGGCGCCGATCGCCGCCATGCCGGTCGCGAAGCAGACGCTCGCCACCCCTCCTTCCATCGCGGTGATCTTGGCTTCGAGCGCCGCGGTGGTCGGATTGCCCTGGCGGCCGTAGGCGTAGCCCTGTGCGCGGTTCTGGAACACGGCGACGAGGTCCGCCGCATCGCGGTAGCCATAGGCGACCGACAGGTGCAACGGCTTGTGCAGCGCTCCGTGCTCGATCGGCGACGCACGATCGGCGTGGAGGATCGACGTCGTGAAGCCGCGCTTGCGCTCTTCGCTCATTCGCCCGGCCCTCCACGCGGCTCGTCGCCGTCGGTTGTGGTCCCGCGCGATTCGTCGCGCTCGCGCGCGAGCTGGGCGAGGTATTCGGGCGTCACGTCGCCGGTGATGTAGTGGCCGTCGAAGCACGACGCCTCGAAGTTCGTGAGCGCCGGATTGCAGCGGCGCACCGCCTCCTTCAGCGCATCGAGGCGCTGGTAGACGAGGAGGTCGGCGCCGATCTCGGCCGCGATGCCGGCTTCGCTTCGCCCGGTCGCGACGAGCTCGTGCTGGTTCGGCATGTCGATGCCGTAGACGTTCGGATAGCGCACCGGCGGGCTCGCCGACGCGAAGTACACCTTGCGCGCCCCGGCATCGCGCGCCATCTGCACGATCTCGCGCGATGTCGTTCCGCGCACGATCGAGTCGTCGACGAGCAGCACGACCTTGTCCTTGAACTCCATGCCGATCGCGTTGAGCTTCTGGCGCACGCTCTTCTTGCGCATCTCCTGGCCAGGCATGATGAACGTGCGGCCGATGTAGCGGTTCTTGACGAAGCCTTCGCGGTAGGTGAGCCCGAGCGTGTTGGCGAGCTCGAGCGCCGACGGCCGGCTCGAGTCCGGAATCGGGATCACGACGTCGATGTCGCGCGCCTCCGGAATCGCGCGAACCTGCTCGGCGAGCGCGCCGCCCATGCGCAGGCGCGCCTCGTACACCGAGGTGCCGTCGATCACCGAGTCGGGCCGCGCGAGATAGACGTACTCGAAGAGGCAGGGATTGAGCGACGGATGCTCGGCGCACTGGCGGGCGTGGAAGTTCCCTTCGAGGTCGACGAAGATCGCCTCGCCGGGCCCGACGTCGCGCAGCAGCGCGTAGCCGAGCGGCAGCAGCGCAACCGATTCCGACGCCACCAGGTACTCGCTGCGGCTCTTCCCCTCGGCGACGCCGACGACGAGCGGCCGGATGCCGAACGGGTCACGGAACGCGAGCATGCCGTAGCCGGCGATCATCGCGACCACCGCGTAGGCGCCGCGGCAGCGCCGGTGCACGCCCGCGACCGCGCGGAAGATCGCGTCGGCGTCGAGGCGATGGTGCCGGGCGGCACGCTCGAGCTCGAGCGCAAGCACGTTCAGCAGCACCTCGCTGTCCGAGTTGGTGTTGACGTGGCGGAAATCGAGCTCCCACAGCTCGCGCTTCAGCGCGTCGCTGTTGGTGAGATTGCCGTTGTGCCCCAGCGTCACCCCGAACGGCGAGTTGACGTAGAAAGGCTGCGATTCCTGGTCCGACCACGCCGATCCCGCCGTCGGGTAACGGCAGTGGGCAATGCCGGTAGTGCCGACGAGCTCGCGCATGTTGCGCGTGCGGAACACGTCGCGGACGAGCCCGGGCCCCTTCCAGGTGTGGAAGCTCGACCCTTCGCTCGTGACGATGCCCGCCGCATCCTGCCCGCGGTGCTGCAGCAGCAGCAATCCGTCATAGAGGAGCTGGTTCACGGGCCCGGTGGCCACGGCGCCGACAATGCCGCACATGAGTTGATCGCCTGTAGACGGTTTCGATCCTATACCTGCTGGCCGTGAGGCGGCCGCGGCGCATGCTCGCCGCCGGGCGAGTAGTCGAGCCGGTCGGCGAGCTCGCGCGGCAGGTAAGGCAGCAGCGCCTCGACGCCGGCCACGATCGGCGCCGCCAGCACCGCATTTTGCCACCATGCGCTCTGCGGCAACGGCGTCAGTCCGGCGATCAGCGCGAGCGCGAGGACGACGACGACCCCGCGCACGAGCCCGAACACGCCGCCGAGGAAGCGGTCGACGAAGGCGAGGCCGAGCGCACGGATCGCACGCGAGATCGGCCAGGCGATCAGCGCTCCGGCGAGGAGCGTGCCGATCAGGATCAGCGCAAAAGCGACGAGGTAGCGGATCGCCGGATGCGCGGGAAGATCGGGGAGCGCAGCCGCGAGCATCGGCGAGAGCGTCACCGCCGCGACGAGACCGGCCACCCAGGCGACGAGCGCAATCACCTCGCGCACGACGCCGCGATGGAACGCGAACAGCGTCGACAGCCCGATGGTCGCGATCACGATCCAGTCGAGCGCCGTCATTGCCTGCCGCGCACCCTGTCGCCGCTGACCCGCGCCGGGTCAGTCCGACGCCGCAACGATGCCGCTGTGACCTTCGCGCTTCAGCCGATCGCGAGCTGTCGCGGCGTCGTCGTGGGTCGCGTAGGGCCCGACGCGCACGCGCCACAGCGTTCCTTTGCTGGTCTTCAGCGGCTCGGTGTATGCGGAGTAGCCGGCGTGCTTCAGCCGCCGTGCGAGCGCGTTCGCACCCTTGTCGTCGGAGAACGCCGCGAGCTGCACCGCCCACGTGCCGCGCGCGCGCGTCTCCGCGTGGGCCGGAGCGGCGGACGCGCGCTCGGCCGCCGGCGATGCCGTGGCGGCTACCGCTGCGGCAGGCGCAGCGGGTGCCGCAGGCGCTGCAGGGGCCGTCTCGCGCGGACCACCGCTCGTCGCAGCGTTGCCGGGCGGCGTTGCCGCCGCGGGTGCCGTACCGGCCGGCGCGGTGCCCGCTGCGGGCTCGGCCGCTCCAGTGACTCCCGCCGCGGATGCACCCGCCGTGGATGCGCCCGCTGCGGTTGTCGTCGCACCACCGCTCGCCGCGGGCGACGCGGACGCTTCCGTCGCGCTCTGCGCGCTGCCTGCCGCCGCAGGCGGCGCCCCGGTTCCCGAGAGCCGGTTCACGAACCTGCCGCTGTCGACCGGGGGAATCTGCACCGAGACGTCGTTGCCGAGGGGCCTCGGCTCGCGCTCGAGCAGCATCGGCACGACGACCGCGACGACGAGCGCCAGCACGAACGCACCGACCAAGCGCCTTCTCGCACGGCGGCGCAATTCGTCGAGGTTCTTGTCTGCGGGATCGGCCATCCGGTGGCTCACGCGGCTGGGTGCGCTCGCTCGCGGATCGCCGCAAGCACCGCGGCGACCGTGAGGAACGAACCGAAGGCCGCGATTCTAGCAGCCTCGCCCGCTTCGGCGGCCGCCGCGCGCCACGCCTCGGCGACATCGCCGAAGATGCGCACGTCGCTCACCGCGACCCCTGCGGCGGCGAGCCGCGCGGCAAGGAACTCGCCCGTTGCGCCGCGCGGACCCGGCAGCGTCGCGACGTGCCAGGTGCCGATGCGTGGCGCGAGCGCTGCGATGACGCCGTCGATGTCCTTGTCGGCAAGCATGCCGAACACTGCGTAGGTCCGCGCGTAGCGTCCCATGGCGTCGAGCGTCGCCGCGAGGGCGCGTGCGGCGTGCGGGTTGTGCGCGACGTCGAGCACCGTCGCCGGGCGCCCGGGGAGGACCTGGAAGCGCCCGGCGAGTTCGACGCCGACGAGCCCGTCGCGCAGCGCCCCTCCGGGCACCGGCAGCCTCGAGCGCAGCGCGTCCTGCGCCGCGAGGGCGGTCGCCGCATTGGCGAGCTGGTAGCGTCCGCGCAGTGCCGGGTGCGGCAACCCGTAGCGCGCGCCGCCGGGCCCTTCGTAGCGCCACTGCAGGCCCTCGACGCGGTAGCGGTACTCGTGGCCGATCCGCCACAGCGGCGCATCGATCTCGCGGGCGTGGCGGACGAGGCTCTGCGGCGGGTCGTCGTCGCCGCAGATCGCGATGCGCCCGGCGCGCATGATGCCCGCCTTCTCGGCGCCGATCGCCTCGCGCGTGTCGCCGAGGTACTCGACATGGTCGATGTCGATCGTGGTGATCACCGCGACGTCGGCATCGACGACGTTGACCGCGTCGAGGCGCCCGCCGAGCCCGACTTCGAGCACCACGACGTCGAGGCGCGAGGCAGCGAAGATCGACAGCGCCGCGAGGGTGCCGAACTCGAAATAGGTGAGCGGGACGGCGTCAGGGGCGCGCGTGCGCGCCGCGTCGACCTCGGCGAGCGCCGCGACGAGGGTCGCATCGTCGACCTCGGCGCCGGCGATGCGGATCCGCTCGTTGAAGCGGATGAGGTGCGGCGACGTGTAGAGGCCGGTGCGATAGCCGGCCTTCCGGTAGATCGACTCCAGCATCGCGCAGGTCGACCCCTTGCCGTTGGTGCCCGCCACGGTGACCACCGGGCAGCCGATCGTCGCGCCGAGGCGCGTTGCGACCTCGGCCACGCGGTCGAGGCCCATCGCGATCGGCTTCGGGTGGAGCGTCTCGAGGCGCGCCAGCCACGCGCCGAGTGTCGGCGGTCCGCTCAAGCCGCTGGAGCCGGCTCGCGCATCAGCAGGGCGGCGAGGCGCGCGAGCTCGTCGCGCAGCTGGCGGCGATCGACGATCATGTCGAGCGCCCCCTTGTCGAGCAGGAACTCGGCGCGCTGGAATCCGTCGGGGAGCTTCTCGCGCACCGTCTGCTCGATCACGCGCGGACCGGCGAAGCCGATCAGCGCACCGGGTTCGGCGAGCACGACGTCGGCGACGAAGGCAAACGAAGCCGAAACGCCGCCCATCGTCGGGTCGGTGAGGATCGAGATGAACGGCAGCCGCGCGCGCGCGAGCTCCTGCAGCACCGCAGTCGTCTTCGCCATCTGCATCAGCGAGTTGACGCCTTCCTGCATGCGCGCGCCTCCCGACGCCGACACGCAGACGAACGGGATGCGGCTCTCGAATGCGACGCGCACGCCGCGCACGAAGCGCTCGCCGACGACGGAACCCATCGACCCGCCCATGAACTCGAACTCGAACGCCGCCAGCACGAGCGGGATCGCGCGCACGCTCCCCTGCATCACCACCAGCGCATCGGTCTCGCCGGTCTCCTCGAGCGCGGCCTCGAGCCGCTCGGGATACTTCTTCTGGTCCTTGAACTTGAGCGCGTCGACCGCCACCACCTCCGAGCCGATCTCGAACCTGCCCTCGGGATCGAGCAGCTGGTCGATGCGCTCTCGCGCCGGCACGCGATCGTGGTAGCCGCACTTCGGGCACACGAGCAGGTTCTTCTCGAGATCGGTGCGATAGAGCGTCGCCTCGCACGCAGGGCACTTGACCCACAGGCCCTCTGGAACCGGGGTCCTGCGCGTCCCCGGCGTGCTCTTGATCCGCGGCGGAAGCAGCTTCTGCAACCAGCTCATCTCGCGTCCTCCCCGCTGCCCGCGTCAGTGCGCGCGGGCGGCTGCTGCCGGCTCGACCGCCGGCATCGTGTCGAGCGCGCGGCGGATCGTCGAAAGCCATGCGCCCGCGCGCGCTGCCGCGTCGCGCGCTTCACCACCCTCGATCTCGGCGATGATGCGGCTGCCGATGACGACGGCGTCGGCGTGGCGCGCGATCGCCTGCGCGCTCGCCGCGTCGCGGATGCCGAAGCCGACACCGACCGGGAGCGCGACGTGGCGCCGGATCTCGGCGACGTGCGTCGCGACGTCGCCAGTGTCGAGGTGCCCGGCGCCGGTCACGCCCTTCAGCGACACGTAGTAGACGTAGCCGGTGGCGAGCTTCGCGATCGTCTCCATCCGCTCCGGCGGAGTCGTCGGCGCGACGAGGAAGATCGTCGCGATGCCGTGCCGGCGCAGGAGCGCCGTGAAGTCGCCGGCCTCCTCGGGCGGATCGTCGACGACGATGACGCCGTCGACGCCCGCGCGCTGCGCCGCCTCGGCGAACGCCGCCTCGCCGATCGCCTCGATCGGATTCGCGTAGCCCATCAGGACGAGCGGCAGCGACGGGTGCCTCAGGCGCACTTCGGCGGCGAGCGCCAGCACGTCGCGCAGGCTCACCCCATTGGCGAGCGCGCGCTCGGCAGCCCGCTGGATCACCGGCCCGTCGGCCATCGGATCCGAGAACGGCACGCCGAGCTCGATCACGTCGGCACCTGCGCGCACCATCGAGTCGATGATGTCCGAGGTCGCGGCGAGCGAAGGATCGCCCGCAGTGACGTACGGAATCAGCACCGCCCTTCCCGCCGCACGCTGGCGTGCGAACGCTGCGTCGATGCGGTTCATCGCATCAGCGCCGCGGGTGCCGGCATGCGCGGTCGCATCAGTGACGGGCGGCCGATCGCTCGGCGACCGTGGCCATGTCCTTGTCACCGCGTCCGGACAGGTTGACGAGCAGGATCCGGTCGCGCGCGAGCGTCGGCGCGATCCGGGCTGCCCAGGCGAGCGCATGCGCGCTCTCGAGCGCGGGAATGATGCCCTCGATCCGGCAACAGGCGTGGAATGCGGCGAGCGCGTCGTCGTCGGTGACGGCGACGTAGCGCGCCCGCCCGCTGTCCTTCAGCCACGCGTGCTCGGGGCCTACGCCCGGGTAATCGAGTCCGGCCGAGATCGAGTGCGTCTCGATGATCTGGCCGTTTGCGTCCTGCAAGAGGTAGGTGCGGTTGCCGTGCAGGATGCCCGGACGGCCCGCGCAGAGCGATGCGGCGTGATGCCCCGTCGCGAGCCCCTCGCCCGCGGCCTCGACGCCGACCAGCTCGACCCCGGGATGCGCGAGGTACGGATGGAAGATGCCCATCGCGTTGCTGCCGCCGCCGACGCACGCGATGACCATGTCGGGCTGGCGCCCCGCGAGCTCGGGCATCTGCGTCAGGCACTCGCGGCCGATCACGCTCTGGAAGTCGCGCACCATCATCGGATACGGGTGCGGTCCGGCGACGGTGCCGATGATGTAGAAGGTGGTATCGACGTTGGTGACCCAGTCGCGCATCGCCTCGTTCAGCGCATCCTTCAGGGTCTTCGAACCCGATTCGACCGGGACCACGGTCGCGCCGAGCAGGCCCATCCGGTAGACGTTCTGCGCCTGGCGCCTGACGTCCTCCGACCCCATGTAGACGATGCACTCCATGCCGAAGCGCGCAGCGACCGTCGCGGCCGCGACGCCATGCTGGCCGGCGCCGGTCTCGGCGATCACGCGGCGCTTGCCCATGCTGCGCGCGACGAGCGCCTGCCCGATGCAGTTGTTGATCTTGTGCGCGCCGGTGTGATTGAGATCCTCGCGCTTCAGGTAGATCTGTGCACCTCCCAGCTCGCGCGACCAGCGCTCGGCGTGGTACACCGGGGACGGCCGCCCGACGTAATGTGTGAGTTCGCGCTCGAACTCGGCGATGAACGCGGGATCGTCGCGACAGGCGAGATAGCGCGCCTTCAGCGCGTCGAGGGCGGCGATCAGCGTCTCCGCGACGAAGACCCCGCCGTACGGGCCGAAGTGGCCGCGCTCGTCGGGCATTTCGCGCACGGGCGAAACCTCGGGCAGGTCGATGGGGAGCTCCTCGCGCGGACCGCGTGGCGGCATGGCGTCGTCGAATGGCGACGGCGATTCTAGCAAATGGGGCCCGGGGAGCGAGGCGGACCGCGCCCGTCGGCGTCGCGTACGGCCTGCACGAACGCCTCGATGCGCGCCGCATCCTTGCGGCCACGCCGCGGAGCTCCGCGCTCGTCAAGCTC
Source organism: Pseudomonadota bacterium (assembly GCA_018241785.1). Classification (GTDB taxonomy): domain Bacteria; phylum Pseudomonadota; class Gammaproteobacteria; order Burkholderiales; family Casimicrobiaceae; genus VBCG01. The sequence continues at coordinate 22,156 of JAFEDF010000237.1, forward strand.
CTCGACGCCCGAGGAGACGTCGACCGCCCATGGCGCGACATCGCGGACGACTGCGCCGACGTTGCCTGCGTCGAGCCCGCCCGAAACGATCAGGCGCGTGGCGAGGCTCGCCCGGAGGCGCGCATCGAGCCTCGCGCGATCGAACGAGTGCCCGGTGCCTCCGGGAAGGTCCCCCGCCCGCGAGGTATCGAACAGAATTCCGGCAGCATCGTCGTATTGCGCCGCCACGTGTCCGAGGTCGACGCCGTCGGCGACGGCAATCGCCTTCAGGTAGCGGCGCCCGAACGCGCGGCAGAACGCAGCAGGCTCGCGCCCGTGGAATTGCAGGACGTCGAGCGGCACCGACGCGAGTGCCGCGCGCACCTCTTCTGCCGGCGGGTCGACGAAGAGCCCGACCACGGTCACGAACGGCGGCAGCGCGGCGACGATCGCGCGCGCGGCATCGAAGGTGACGACGCGCGGCGTGCCGGGCCAGAAGATGAGGCCGATCGCGTCGGCGCCCGCGCGCTCGGCCGCGACCGCGTCGTCGGCGCGGGTGATGCCGCAGATCTTGATGCGCGTGCGCCGGCCGCAGGCGGGACTCATGCCCGCGATGGTGCCACAGCGCGGCGCGTCGGCGGCAGCGCGAATGCCGCCGCGTAGTCGGCACCGGTGAAGTAGAGCCCGGCCGCGTCGAACGTGGCCGCGCCCTGCGTACGGTCGGCCGCGGCCACGAGCGCGTCGATCCACTCTGGCGTGCGCTTGCCCGAGCCGACGGCGACCAGCGCACCCACCATGTTGCGCACCATGTGCTGCAGGAAGCCGTTGGCGGAGAACTCGAAGCAGAGGCAGGCGCCGTCTTCGACGATCGTCGCGCGCGTCAATGTGCGCACCGGCGTCCTCGCCTGGCATTCGGCGGCGCGAAACGACGAGAAGTCACGCGTGCCTTCGAGGCGTGCCGCAGCGTCGCGCATCGCGCCGACGGCGAGCGGCAGCGGGTACCAGCCGACACGCCCGTGCTCGATGCCGGGGCGCTCGCCGCGGTTGAGCAGGCGGTACGTGTAGTGCCGCGCGCGCGCCGAGAAGCGCGCGTGGAATTCGGCCGGCACCGGAGCGCACCAGAGTACCGCAATCGCCGCGGGCAGCCTGCTGTTGACCCCGCGCACCCACGCCGTCAGCGGACGCTCGGCATCGGCATCGAAGTGGACGATCTGCGACGTCGCATGGACGCCGGCGTCGGTTCTTCCTGCCGGCTGCACGCGAACGCGCTCGCCGGCGATCGCCGCGAGCGCATTCTCGAGCGCATCCTGGATCGAGCAGCGCGCCGGCTGCGTCTGGAAGCCGCAGAACGGCGCGCCGTCGTATTCGAGCGCCAGCGCGTAGCGCATCGTGGCGGCGGCCGCTGCCGCCGGGGCTCAGGCGAGCTTCGCGAGCAGCGCCTGCGCTTCCGACTTCTGCTGCTCGTCGCCTTCGTGCAGCACTTCCTGGAGGATGTCGCGCGCGCCTTCGCGGTCGCCCATTTCCTGGTAGGCCTTGGCGAGATCGAGTTTCGTCGCGGCGTCGTGCCACTGGCCATCCATCACCGACGGTGCGGATTCGACGCTCGCGGCGCGATGCGGCTCGAAGCTGAGATCGAGCTTGTCGAGATCGAGCGGAGCGCTCGTTTCGGCAGCCGTGGAAGTCGCCGGGGCAAGATGCGCCCCTTCGAGGTTGAGCGCGGGCTCAGCGCGCGCATGGCCCGCCGGCGCGGACGGCGCCGGATGCACCGGGTCATCGAGATGAAAGTCGAGGTCGAAGCGCGTCGGCGCTCCCACCGTGTCGACGCGTTCGTCCAGTGATCCCGCGGTGGTGCCGAACGCCGGACCCGTCTCGCCGAGGCCAGCGCCGAGCGCGGCCGTGGCTGCGGCCGGGGCATCGACGCCCGCACCGCGCGCCTTGCCGGCCGCGGCTTCGACCGCTGCGACGGGCGTCGACGCGCTCCGCGCGAGTGCGCTTGCGGCACCGGCGAGAATGTCGGCCGCCGACTTCGGCTCGGGTGTCATCGCCGGCGAGAAGGAGATGTCACCGTCGTTCGATGCCATTTCGTGCGGAGCAGGCTGCGCCAATGGTGCATCCGCGCGATCGGCCGCTTCCTTCGCGTCGGCGCCGGCGAGCGCTGGCGAGAACGACGGCTGCGTCCAGTCGAGCGCATTCAGATTCGCCGGGCCGGCGGCGAATCCGGCCGGCCTGCCGTGCGCCGACATGCCGGCCGCTGCGACATCGGCTGCGACACCGGCCGCTGCGATGCCACCGGCCGCCGGCGCCGGGCTCGCGTGCCCATGGCCCGCCGCCTGCACTCCCGCCGGCGCAGGCGCCTGGCCGTCGTCCTGGAACATCGGGTTCGCCGGATCGAGCTGGCGACCCAGCGTGACGGCCTTGTGCCAGATGTCCCCCTGGCCGTGGCTGACCGCGAACAGCTCCGATGCGACAGTTTCGAACGCGGACGGCTTGTTGTGCTGCGAGTGGATTTCGAGGAGCTTGAGGTAGATCTCCTGGCGTTGCGGATCCTTCTTGAGCGCGTCCTTCAGGATCTCCTCGGCTTGCGCATCGCGGCCGTAGGCGAGGTACACCTCGGCCTCGGCGATTGGATCGACCTCGTCGGTGTCGATGTTGCCGAGGCCTTCGCGGCTGAAATCGGATGCGAGCGAGTTCTCGCCGGTGTTGACGACCCCGCCCCCGGTCGAGCCGAAGACCGTGTTGGTCTTCATGTCGGTGCCGGAAATGATGCTGTCCTCGAACTTCGTCGCGGTCCGCCGCCGTGCGGCGATCAGACCCGCGATCCCGGCGAGAATCACCAGCGCACCTCCGCCGAGCGCCCATTTCGGCGTCGTCGAGAAGAGATCGGAGAAGAAGCCGTTGGTCTCGTGCGGCGCAGCGGCCGGTTTCGGAGGCGCCGCGGGCTTCGGCGGAGCACTTGCCGCGGGGGCCGCCGGTGCCGGAGTTGCCGCAGGCTTTGCGGCTTCTTCGGCCGCGGTGGCGGCGGGGGTCGTGGCCGGCGTCGCTGCGGCCCCGGGCTCGGGTGTCTGCGCCGACCCTGCCGCGGCGGGTGCAGCAGGCGTCGCGCCGCCGGCAGCGGGAGCCGCAGCGCCTTCTGCGGCAGTCGCCGGAGCGCCTGCCGCGGCGGAGGCGGCAGCGCCTGCGGCAGCGGTGGCGCCTGCGGCAGCGGGAGCGGTGGCGCCGCCTTTCGCCGCTTCTGCCTGGCCCTGGAGCTGCGCCAGCGTCTGGTTCTTGAGATCGAGCGCGCGCTGCATGTCGGACACGGTCTTCTCGAGCTGCGCGATCCTCGCGTCCGCGTCCTTCAATTGCTGTTCGGTGGCGATCCGGTCCTCGACCCCCGGAGCCTTGCCGGCGCCGGCGGTACGCGAAACCTCGAGGCGATCGCTTCCCGGCGCCGCTGCGGGAGTCTTATCCTCGACGGCAACCCCGATCCGCCCGCCTGAAGCACGCGTCGTGGCTGCGCCCGCCGTCGGTGCCGCGGCGGCGAGCTGGTCGCGGTAATGATTCCAGTCGACCGCCTGCGCATGCACGACCTTCGCGGCCGCCCCCGCACCGGTTCCGAGAACCTGCTCGGCGGTCGGGATGGCGAGCGTCGCGCCCGCGCGCAGCCGGTTCATGTTGCCGCCGATGAACGCTTCGGGATTGCTGCGAAACAGCGCGGCGAGCATCTGGTCGAGCGTCGCCTGGTCGGGCTTGAACTGGTTTGCGATGTCGCGCAGCGTGTCGCCGCGGTGCACCGTGTATTGCGAGGCGGCCGCCGATCCTGCCGATGCGGCACCGGCCGGAGCGGGCGCTGCCTGCGCGGCCGTGGCCCTGGCCTCGATGCGCGGCGCCGCCGCGACGGGGGCGGTCACCGCCGGTGCGGGTCCGGTCGCGACCTTCATTCCGGGTGGATCGAGCAGGAACGTGTATTCGCGAACGACACGCCCGGACGCCCAGTCGACCTCGACCAGGAGATCGAGGAAGGGCTCGAGCACCGCCACCGGCGAGGTCACCCTGAGGTACGGCGTGCCGCCGGCGTTCTCGACGGTGATCCGCGTGCGCGACAGCGCCGCCTGATAGGTGAGGTTGTTCTGCTTGTAGAGGGCCGGGTCGGCGACCTTCGCGCGCAGCGAATCGAGATCGTCCTTGCCGAGCGCCGTGAGGTCGATCCGCGCTGACAGTGGCTGCCCGAGCGCGGATTCCACCGTCAGTTTGCCGAGCCCGAGCGCGAGCGCATGCCCCTGGAACGCGAGCGCGGCGGCGATCAGGCTGTAAGTGAATAGCGGCTTTGCGCGCATACCCGACCTCTTGGCGATGGGTGGTTTGCTCAAGCTAACTTAACATCATGCAGTTAGCGACGCAAGCTAAACCGTTGCATTAGATAGCGTTTTATGCCGTCGTCCTTGCCTGACGGCCACAGACAGGCGTACCCGTTCGCATCGTGACCGGAACCCATCCGGTGCAAAGTCGGCGCCACCGCGAAGACTGCATAAATGTGTCCGAAACCAAGCGGTTGCGAGTCTCCACCCGGCCGCACGCCGATTTGCGAAAAAGCACGAATCGCGCCAGAACGTCCCTCGGCGCCGTCTAGCGTGAGGACCCACTCCCCGGGCGAACGGTCAGCGGGCCTGAAGGATGCACAGCATCCGGCGCAACGGTTCGGCCGCACCCCACAGCAACTGGTCGCCGCAGGTGAACGCGCCGAGGTAAGTCGGCCCCATCGCGAGCTTGCGCAGCCTGCCGACAGGCACCTCGAGGCGACCGGTCACGGCGGCAGGCGTCAGCTCGCGGATGCTCGCGTCACGCTCGTTCGGGATCACCCGGACCCACTCGTGGGCGTCTCTGAGCATTGCCTCGATTTCGGCGAGCGGCACATCCCGCCGCAACTTGATGGTCATCGCCTGCGAATGGCAGCGCATCGCGCCGACGCGCACGCAGATCGACTCGATCGGAATGGGATCGTCTTCCCGGCCGAGGATGCGGTTCGTCTCGGCGCCCCCCTTCCACTCCTCGCGGCTCATGCCGTTGCCGAGGTCCTTGTCGATCCACGGGATGAGGCTGCCGGCGAGCGGCACCCCGAAGTGCTCGGTCGGGAAGCGCTCGTCGCGCAGGATGCCTGCGACCTCCCGGTCGATGTCGAGGATCGACGACGACGGATCGTCGAGGAGCGCCTTGGCGGCGAGATGCGCATCGCCCATCTGCTGCAGCAGTTCGCGCATGTTCTGCGCCCCCGCCCCCGACGCCGCCTGGTAGGTCATGCAGGTCATCCACTCGACGAGGCCGTGGCGGAACAGGCCGGCGAGCGCCATCAGCATCAGGCTCACCGTGCAGTTGCCGCCGATGTAATCCTTCACGCCGGTTGCGAGCGCGCGGTCGATCACCTCGCGGTTCACCGGGTCGAGGACGATCACCGCGCCGTCCTTCATCCGCAGCGCCGACGCCGCGTCGATCCACCAGCCGCGGTAGCCCGCCTCGCGCAGGCGCGGGTGCATCGCCTTCGTCCAGTCGCCGCCCTGGCACGTCACGACCGTGTCGAGGTCGGCGAAGGCGTGCGGGTCGTTCGCGTCGCGCAGCGTTCCCGCCGCCTTGCCGACCGCCGGCGCCTGCCCGCCCGCGCTCGACGTCGAGAAGAACACCGGGTCGATTGCCTCGAAATCGCCCTCGTCGCGCATCCGCTGCATCAGCACCGAGCCGACCATGCCGCGCCAACCCACGAATCCGACCTTCATCACGATTCACCGTCCCTCGTCGTTGCCGCCACGCCGCCTGATCGCGGCCTCGGTTGGGCGAAGCGCGCCATCGCGTAGGCGTCGACGAAACTGCCGTCGCGCAGCGCATAGTCGCGCAGCGTTCCTTCGACCGCGAAGCCGAACTTCCGGTACAGGGAAAGCGCGGCCGCGTTGTCGACGTACACGGTGAGTTCGAGCCGCGTGTACCCGATCCAGTTCTCGGCGAGATCGATGATCGCGCCAAGGAGCGCCGAGCCCACGCCGCGGCGCTGCCAGTCGTCGCGCACCGACATGCCGATCGCCGCCGCATGACGCCTGCGCGGTGATCCGCCCGCCGGATGCAGCCCGGCGTTGCCGACGACGTCGCCGTCGATCTCCGCGACGAGCATGTAGTCGTCCTTCGACAGGTCGCCGATCCTGCGCTCCCACGTCGACGCCGAAGGATAGGGGAGCTGCAGCGTGCCCGAGAGCGCGATCGGCGTCGCCATCGCCCGCGCGACCGCCTCCGCATCGCGGACCTCGATCCGCCGGATGCGCATTGCCGGCGCCGGCGCCATTCAGCCTCCGCGAAGCGCGGCGACGACCGCGTCGCCCATCGTGCGCGTACCGACGACGGCTTCGCCGGGCTGCGCGAGATCGGCGGTCCGCAGCCCCTGCGCGAGCGCCGTGCGTACGGCGCGCTCGATCCGCACGGCGGTCTCCTCGCGCCCGAACGTGTGCCGGAACATCATCGCGACCGACAGGATCGTTGCCAGAGGATTCGCGACGCCGCGCCCGGCGATGTCCGGCGCCGACCCGTGGATCGGCTCGTAGAGCCCCTTGCCGTTCGTGTCGAGCGACGCCGACGGCAGCATGCCGATCGAGCCGGCGAGCATCGACGCCTCGTCCGAGAGGATGTCGCCGAACAGGTTGCCGGTGACGATCGTGTCGAAGCCGCGCGGATTGCGCACGAGCTGCATCGCGGCGTTGTCGACGTACATGTGCGAGAGCGCGATGCCGGGATAGTCGCGTCCGATGCGGGTCACGACTTCGCGCCACAGGATCGACGTGTCGAGCACGTTCGCCTTGTCGACCGACGTGAGCCTGCGGCCGCGCTTTCCCGCCGTCTCGAAACCGATCCTCGCGATGCGCTCGATCTCCGGCACCGAGTAACGCATCGTGTCGAAGCCCTCTTCGTCGCCGTGCTCGTTCGTGCGGCGCCCGCGCGGGCTGCCGAAATAGATGTCGCCGGTGAGCTCGCGCACGATCACGAGATCGAGACCGGCGACCACCTCGGGCTTCAGCGTCGATGCCCCGGCGAGCTCGGGGTAGAGGAGCGCCGGCCGCAGATTGGCGAAGAGGCCGAGGGCCTTGCGGATGCCGAGGATGCCCTGCTCGGGCCGCAGCTCGCGCGGCAGGCGGTCGTAGGCGGGGCCGCCGACCGCGCCGAGGAGCACCGCATCGGCAGCGCGCGCAAGCGCGAGCGTCGCCTCGGGCAGCGGATGGCGCGCGGCGTCGTAGCCCGCACCCCCGATCGGCGCCGTCGCGGTCTCGATCGGCAGGCCTTCCTCCCGCAGCACATCGAAGACCCTCGCCGCTTCGGCGACGATCTCCGGGCCGATGCCGTCGCCGGGCAGGAGCGCGATCTTCATGCGTCGGCCGGTGCACGCACGAGCGTCATCGTCGCGACGAGCGCGGCAGTCGCACGGCCACGCCGGGCCTCACGCGAGCCACGGCTCTTCGGCGAAGCGCTTCGCTTCGAACGCGCGGATCTCGTCGGCGTGACGCAGCGTGAGCCCGATGTCGTCCCAGCCGTTGAGAAGGCACTGCCGGCGAAACGCGTCGACTTCGAACGCCGACACGACGGCGCCGTCCGCCGTGGCAACGATCTGCCGCTCGAGGTCGATCGTCAGGCTGAAGCCGGGGAAGGCAGCGACGTCGGCGAACAGCCGCGCCACGTCGCGCTCGCCGAGCACGACCGGCAGGAGGCCGTTCTTGAAGCAGTTGTTGAAGAAGATGTCGGCGTACGACGGCGCGATCAGGGCGCGAAAGCCGTAATCGGCGAGCGCCCACGGCGCGTGCTCGCGCGAACTGCCGCAGCCGAAGTTGTGCCGCGCGAGGAGGATCGACGCGCCGCGGTAGCGCGACGCGTTCAGCACGAAGTCCGGGTTCGGGCGTCGCGACGCCGGATCCATCCCCGGCTCGCCACGGTCGAGGTAGCGCCAGGCGTCGAACAGGTTGGGGCCGAAGCCCGAGCGCCTGATCGACTTCAGGAACTGCTTCGGGATGATTGCGTCGGTGTCGACGTTGGCGCGGTCGAGCGGAGCGACGATTCCCGAGTGGATGCGAAATGGCTGCACGGCGGGCGCGTTCAGTAGAGGCGGCGGACGTCGACGAAATGGCCGGCGATCGCCGCAGCGGCCGCCATCGCCGGGCTGACGAGGTGCGTGCGGCCGCCGGCGCCCTGGCGCCCCTCGAAGTTGCGGTTCGACGTCGACGCGCAGCGCTCGCCGGGCTCCAAGCGGTCGTCATTCATCGCGAGGCACATCGAGCAGCCGGGTTCGCGCCACTCGAAGCCGGCGGCGCGGAACGCGCGGTCGAGACCTTCGGCCTCGGCCTGTGCCTTGACCCGTCCCGAGCCGGGCACGACCATCGCGAGACGCACCGAGCCGGCGACGCGGCGGCCGCGCACGACTGCCGCCGCCTCGCGCAGGTCCTCGATGCGCGAATTGGTGCACGAGCCGATGAACACCTTGTCGATGTGCACGTCGGCGATCGGCACGTTCGGGGTGAGGCCCATGTAGGCGAGCGCGCGCTCGATCCCCTCGCGGCGCTCGCTGTTCTTCTCGCGATCGGGATCGGGAATGCGCTCGTCGATCGCGACGACCATCTCGGGCGACGTCCCCCAGGTGACCTGCGGGCGCACGGCCTTCGCGTCGAACACGTGCGTCGTGTCGAACGCTGCACCGGCGTCGGTGACGAGCGTGCGCCAATGCGCGGCCGCACGCTCCCACAGATCGCCCGACGGTGCGAAGCCTCGTCCCCGGAGGTAGTCGATCGTCGTGTCGTCGACCGCAACCATGCCGGCGCGGGCCCCCGCCTCGATCGTCATGTTGCACACCGTCATCCGCCCTTCCATCGACAGCGCGCGCACGGCCTCGCCGGCGAACTCGATCGCGTGGCCGGTGCCGCCGGCGGTGCCGATGCGGCCGATGATCGCGAGCACGAGGTCCTTCGCGGTGACGCCGCGCGGCAGCGTGCCATCGACCCTGACCAGCATCGACTTCGACTTCTTCATCAGCAGGCACTGCGTCGCCAGCACGTGCTCGACTTCGGAGGTGCCGATGCCGAAGGCGAGCGCGGCGAACGCCCCGTGCGTGCTGGTGTGCGAATCGCCGCAGACGACCGTCATGCCCGGGAGCGTCGCGCCCGACTCGGGGCCGATCACGTGCACGATTCCCTGGCGCGGGTCGCGAAACGGGTAATAGGCCTTCGCGCCGAAGCGCGCGATGTTGGCGTCGAGCGTCTCGACCTGCGTGCGCGACACGGGATCGCGGATGCCCTCGTCCCAGTGCGTCGTCGGCGTGTTGTGATCGGCCGTGGCGACGATCGAATCAGTCCGCCACGGCTTCCTTCCGGCGAGGCGCAGGCCCTCGTAGGCCTGCGGGCTCGTCACTTCGTGCACGAGGTGACGGTCGATGTAGAGGAGCGCCGTGCCGTCGGCCTCCTCGCGCACGACGTGGCTGTCCCACAGCTTGTCGTAGAGCGTTCGGACGGTCATGGCGCGGCGGCGGCAAAAGCGGAATCGCGGGAACCTTGGATTCTACCGGCTCCCGTCATGCGGCGCTGCGCCGGGGTATCATCCGCGCGCCGGGCGGATGCGGACGCCCCGCCACATGACGCGCCGTCCCGCGAGCGCGACCGCCGCGACCGCGCCGATGCGGCGTACCCGATTCCCGTCACCGATGAGCGCACCGATGTCCCACGCCGCCGTGCTCTACGCCGCGATCGCGGTCTGGTCGATTCCCGAGTTGATCGGAGGCTTCCTCCAGCGCGCCGAGCCAGGCGCCACCCGGCGCGACGGGGGCTCCTACATGGTGCTTCGGATCGCGTTCACCGTGGGCATCGCCGGAGCGATCATCGCTGCCCGGCATGCGCCGTGGGCTGCGTTCAGCGCCCATCGCAACGCCGTTTTCTGGACGGGAGTCTTCCTGATGCTCGCCGGCGTCGCCTTTCGCTGGTACGCGATCGTCGTTCTCGGGCGTTACTTCACCCGCGACGTCGCCACGCGCGAGGGACAGCGCGTCGTCGAGAAAGGCCCGTACCGGTGGATCCGCCATCCGTCGTACACCGGCACCCTCGCGACGACGGCGGGCTTCGGCCTCGCCCTCGGCAACGCCCTCGCGCTCGCGATCGTGGTGATCACCGTGCTCGCCGGGCTCATGTACCGTGTCGCGGTCGAGGAGCGTGCGCTCGCCTCCGACCTCGGCGAGCCCTACCGCGCCTACATGCTCCGCACGCGGCGCTTCCTCCCGTTCCTGTGGTGATGCGGGCCTTGTGCCCAATCGAGGATCCATCATGACCGAGACACCGAAACCGGCTCCCGCCGACGACGATCCGAAGAAGCGCCTGCGCGAGAAGGTCGACAAGCTGCTCGCGACGTCGCCTTGCGTGAGCGAAGGGAGTGCGTCGGTCAACGGCACGCCGCTTCGCTACCGCGCAGAAGCGGCGTTCGTCGCGGTCACCGCCGGCGGCGTCGACGACAAGCGAGGCGATCCCGAGGCGGCGATCTTCACGACGTCGTATTTTCTCGCCGGCGCCGATCCGGCCGCGCGCCCGGTGTGCTTCGTGTTCAACGGCGGGCCCGGCTCGTCGTCGATCTGGCTCCACCTGGGCGCGCTCGGCCCGAAGCGCGTGGCGATTCGCGAGGACGGCACGATGCCGCCGCCGCCTTACGCGGTGACCGATAACCGCGAATCGTGGTTCGAGCACTTCGACCTCGTGTTCATCGACCCGCCGCACACCGGCTACTCGATCACCGCATCGGAGGACGCGAGGAAGCGGATGCTCGCGGTCGACGGCGACGTCGACGCGCTCGCCGAATGCATCAGGAGCTGGCTCGGACGCCACAAGCGCTGGCGCTCGCCGATCTACGTCGCCGGCGAGAGCTACGGCACGACGCGCGGCGCGGCGCTCGCCGAGAAGCTCCAGGACCTCGGCGTCGCGCTGTCGGGGCTCGTGCTCGTCTCGTGCGCGATGGATCTGCAGTCGATCGTGTTCGAGCCGCGCAACGACCTCCCGTACGCGCTCTTTCTCCCCGGGTACGCGAGCGTCGCGCAGTACCACGGCAAGCTCGCCGGCAAGCCCGGCGAGTCTCCGGATGACGCGCGCGCAGCGGCCGAGGCCTTCGTCACCGGCGACTACCTCGCCGCGCTCCACGCCGGCGCACGCATCGGGATCGCCGCGCGCCGGCGCGTGACCAAGCGCATCGCCGAACTGACCGGCCTCTCCGCGACCCTCGTCGACGAGTGCAACCTGCGCATCGACGACCAGACGTTCTTCGTGGAACTCCTGCGCGACCGCGGACAGATCGTCGGCCGGCTCGAAGCGCGCGTCACCGGCCCGATGGCGGCCAAGCGGGTGCGCCACTGGGAGTTCGATCCCGGCATCGAAGCCCTCGCGGCACCCTACACGATGGCCGCGCACGCCTACATGAGCGAAGCGCTCGGCGTCGACACACAGGTGCGCTACGAGGTCCTGTCGCACGACGTGCACCGGCAATGGAACTGGAACCGCGGAGAGGCCAAAGGCAACGGCTACGCGAGCACGAGCCCCGACCTCTCGCGCGCGCTGCGGCGCAATCCGCACTTGCGGGTGCTCGTCGCGAGCGGGCGCTACGACCTCGGAACGCCGTACAGCGCGACCGACTGGTCGCTCGCCCAGCTCGACGTTCCGGCCGACGTGCTCGAGCGCGTCGAGCACCACTACTTCGACGCCGGCCACATGATGTACACGCGCGAGGCCGACATGATGAAGCTCAAGCGCGACCTCGCGAGCTGGCTCGCGCGCGGATCAGCCGGCGCGAACTGACGCGACGCCGCGGCCTTCGCCGCCGCCCTTGGCGGCTCGGCCGTCGCGCCCCTCCTCGACGGCATGGCAGGCGACTTCGCCGCCCTCGCCTGCGCCGGAGGTCCCCGGCACGCTCTTCAGCAGCGGAACCTCGCGGCGGCAGCGATCGTCGGCGAGCGGGCAGCGCGGGTGGAACGCGCAGCCCGGCGGCGGATCGAGCGGGCTCGGCACTTCGCCCGCGACCGGTGTCCTCGCCTTGCCGGTCAGCTCGAGGTCGGGGATCGCGTCGAGGAGCATCCGCGTGTACGGATGCCGCGGCGCGGCGAAGAGCTGGCGCTTCCCGGCGATCTCGACGATGCGGCCGAGGTACATGACGCCGACGCGGTCGGCGATGTGGTGGACGACGGCGAGGTTGTGCGAGATGAAGAGGTAGGTGAGGCCCAGCTCGCGCTGCAGGTCGCGCATCAGGTTCAGCACCTGCGCCTGCACCGAGACGTCGAGCGCCGAGGTGGGCTCGTCGCAGACGAGGAACTCGGGCTCGCTCGCGAGCGCGCGCGCGATCGAGATCCGCTGCCGCTGCCCGCCCGAGAACTGGTGCGGATAGCGCGCGCCGTCGGCGGCAGCGAGCCCGACCTGGGCGAGCAGCGCGTCGACGCGCGCGTGCACCGCGCGGCGCCCGCGCAGCAACCGGTGCGCGCGGATCGGTTCGGCGACGATGTCGGCGACGCGCCAGCGCGGATTGAGGCTCGCGTACGGGTCCTGGAAGATCATCTGCAGCCGCCTGCGCAGGACGCGGCCCGCGCGTCCCGAGGCGAGCGCATCGATGTTCTTGCCGTCGTAGGTGATCGTGCCCGACGTCAGCTGGTAGAGCCCGACGACGAGCCGCGCCACCGTCGACTTGCCGCAGCCCGACTCGCCGACGAGGCCGAGCGTTTCCCCCCGCCGGATGCCGAAGGTCACGTCGTCGACCGCACGCAGCAATAGCCGCGGCTGGCGCCCGAGGGTGCGCGTGAGCCACGGCGCCGAAACGTCGAAGGTCTTGCCGATGCGCTCGGCGCGCACGAGCTCCACCGCACCCGCGACGGTGGCGCGGGCCGGGACCGCCGCGGCACCGCCCGCACCGCGGCCGCTCAAGTCGCCACCCCTGCGCGAGGCTGTGCGTGCGCGTTGGCCCCTGCGTCCGCGTACAGCCAGCACGCGGCGCGCACGACGCCGACGTCGACGAGCTCGGGGCGCTCGCTGCGGCAGCGATCGAACGCTCGCGCGCAGCGCGGATTGAACGCGCAGCCCCGCGGGATCGCGTTGAGGCGCGGCATCGCGCCGTCGATCTGCACGAGGCGCTCGCGGTCGTCGACGATCGACGGAATCGACCCCATCAGACCGACGGTATAGGGGTGCTTCGGCGCGTGGATCACCTCGGCCACCGGCCCGATCTCGGCGATCCTGCCGGCGTACATCACTGCGACGCGGTCGGCGGTCTCGGCGATCACGCCCATGTCGTGCGTCACCAGCATCACCGCGGTGCCGTGGTCGCGGCACAGCCGCTTCAAGAGCGAGATGATCTGCGCCTGGATCGACACGTCGAGCGCAGTGGTCGGCTCGTCGGCGATGATGAGCTGCGGGTTCGCGCAGATGGCGAGCGCAATCACCACGCGCTGGCGCATGCCGCCCGAGAACTGGTGCGGGAAGTGGTCGATCCTGCGCTCGGGCGACGGGATCCCCACTTCGCGCAGGAGGTCGATCGCGCGCGCGCGCGCCGCGCCCTCGCTCATGTCGAGGTGGGTGCGGATCGTCTCGGTGAGCTGGCTCCCGATCGAGTACAGCGGATTGAGCGACGTGAGCGGGTCCTGGAAGATCGCGCCGATGCGCCGCCCGCGGATCTTGCGCATCGCGTCGTAGGGAAGATCGTCGATGCGGCGCCCGTCGAGGCGGATCTCGCCCGACGCGATCCGTCCCGGAGGCTCGAGGAGCCCGATGATCGCGGCACCCGTCAGCGACTTCCCGGCACCCGATTCGCCGACGACGCCGAGGACCTCGCCCGGCGCGATCGAGAACGAGACGCCGTCGATCGCGACGAGCGTGCCGCGCCGCGTCGGGAACTCGATGCGCAGGTTGCGCACGTCGAGGAGCGCCGGCCGCGTTTCCGCGGCCCTTTCCGCTGCGGCGCTCATCGCAGGCGCGGATTCAAGGCGTCGCGCAGCCAGTCGCCGAGCATGTTGATCGCGAGCACCATGATGACGAGCGCGAGGCCCGGGAACAGCGTCACCCACCACTCGCCCGAGAACATGAAGTCGTTGCCGATGCGGATCAGCGTGCCGAGCGAGGGCTGCGTCGGCGGCACGCCGACGCCGAGGAACGACAGCGTCGCCTCGGTGATGATCGCCGTCGCGATGTGGATCGTCGCAATCACCAGCACCGGACCGAGCACGTTGGGCAGCACGTGCCTCGCCATGATGGCAAGCGGACGGATGCCGAACAGCCTCGCAGCCTGCACGTACTCCTTGCTCTTCTCGACCAGCGTCGAGCCGCGCACGGTGCGCGCGTACTGCACCCACCCCGAGACGCCGATCGACAGCACCAGCACCCAGAACGCCATGCTGTCGTGCGCTCCCTTGATCACCGCGCGCGCGAGCCCGTCGACGAGCAGCGCGATCAGGATCGCCGGGAACGAGAGCTGTACGTCGGCGACGCGCATGATGAAGGCGTCGAGGGTGCCGCCGACGTAGCCGGCAATGAGACCCAGCGACACGCCGAGCACCATCGACAGCACCACCGCGGCGATGCCGACTTCGAGCGAGATGCGTGCGCCGAAGAAGATCGTCGACAGGATGTCGCGTCCCTGGTCGTCGGTGCCGAGCGGGAACGCGCGCGTTCCGCCGGGAAGCCAGGCGG
>JAFEDF010000238.1 GCA_018241785.1 Pseudomonadota bacterium
TTCTCGAAGTCGATCGGGTTAACCTTGTGCGGCATCGTCGACGACCCGACTTCACCTTCCTTCATGCGCTGCCGGAAGTATCCGAGCGAGATGTAGCCCCACAGGTCACGATCGAGGTCGATCAGCACCGTGTTCGTGCGCGCGAGCGCGTCGCAGTACTCGGCGACACCGTCGTGCGGCTCGATCTGCGTCGTGTACGGATTGAACTCGAGTCCGAGTCCCGCCACCATCCTTGCCGCGAGGCGCTCCCAGTCGACCTCCGGGTACGCGGCGACGTGGGCGTTGTAGTTGCCGACTGCGCCGTTCACCTTGCCCTTGATCGGCACGCGGGCGAGCGCCGCAGCGGCGCGGTCGAGGCGGGCGCAGAAGTTTGCGATCTCCTTGCCGAGCGTCGTCGGGGAGGCGGGCTGACCGTGCGTGCGCGCGAGCATCGCGAGCCCCGCATGCCGATGGGCGAGCTCCTCGAGCGCCTGCACCAGCGACTGCAGCGCGGGCAGCAGCACGTCGCGCCGGGCGTCGCGCAGGGCGAGCGCGTAGCAAAGGTTGTTGATGTCCTCCGACGTGCACGCGAAGTGGATGAACTCGGCGGCGCGCGCGACCTCGGGCGTGCCGGCGAAGCGCTCCTTCAGCCAGTACTCGACCGCCTTGACGTCGTGGTTGGTTCGCGCCTCGATCGCCTTGACGCGAGCCGCGTCCGCGAGCGAGAACGACTCCAGCACCTCGCCGATCGCTCTCCTCGCATCGGGTGAGAACGGCGCAAGCTCCGCAACCCGCGGCTCGTCGGCGAGCGCGACCAGCCACGCAAGCTCGACGCGAACGCGATCGCGAACGAGCGCGAACTCCGAGAAGTGCCCGCGAAGCGCGTCGACCTTCGCCGCGTAGCGTCCGTCGAGCGGGGACAGTGCGACGAGGCGTGCGTCCTGGTTCGGCTCCACCTAGACCGAGTGCTTCAACTGATCGAGGATCGCCGGATTCTCGAGCGTCGAGACGTCCTGCGTGATCGCCTCGCCCTTGGCGATCGAGCGCAAGAGACGCCGCATGATCTTGCCCGAGCGCGTCTTCGGCAGGTTGTCGCCGAAGCGGATGTCCTTCGGCTTCGCGATCGGCCCGATCTCCTTGCCCACCCAGTCCCGCAGCTGCTTCGCGATGTCGGCGGCCTCGCTGCCGCTGGGGCGCGCGCGCTTCAGCACGACGAATGCGCAGATCGCCTCGCCGGTCATCTCGTCGGGACGCGCGACGACCGCGGCTTCGGCGACGATCGGATTGGCGACGAGCGCCGACTCGACCTCCATCGTTCCCAGGCGGTGGCCGGAGACGTTGAGAACGTCGTCGATGCGCCCGACGATCCTGAAATAGCCGGTCTTGGCATCGCGGACCGCGCCGTCGCCGGCGAGGTAGAGCCTGCCGCCGAGCTCCTCCGGAAAGTAGGTCTTGCGATACCGCTCGGGATCACCCCAGATCGTACGCAGCATGCCCGGCCACGGCCGCCTGATGACCAGCATCCCGCCCTGCCCGTTCGGCACCTCCTGCCCGGTCTCGTCGACGATCGCCGCCATGATCCCGGGGAGCGGCAGCGTGCACGAACCGGGCACGAGCGGCGTGACGCCGGGCAGCGGCGCGATCAGGTCGCCTCCCGTCTCGGTCTGCCACCAGGTGTCGACGATCGGGCAGCGCTCGCGCCCGACTTCGGTGTAGTACCACATCCACGCCTCGGGATTGATCGGCTCGCCGACCGATCCCAGGAGCCGCAGGCTGCCGATGTCGTACTTCGACGGCGCCGTCGCCGGAGCCGAAGTGTTGGCCTTGATCAGCGAGCGGATCGCGGTCGGCGCCGTATAGAAGACGCTGACCCGATGATCGGCGATGATCTTCCAGAAGCGCCCGGCGTCGGGATACGTCGGCACGCCCTCGAACACCACCTCGGTCGCTCCGCAGGCGAGCGGACCGTAGGTGATGTAGGTGTGCCCGGTGACCCAGCCGATGTCGGCCGTGCACCAGAACACGTCCTTGTCCTTGAGATCCTTCACCCAGTCGAGCGTCAGCATCGCCCACAGGAGATAGCCTGCCGAGCTGTGCTGCACGCCCTTCGGACGTCCGGTCGATCCCGACGTGTAGAGGATGAACAGCGGGTGCTCGGCGTCGACCCATTCGGGCTCACAGGTGTCGGGTTGATTGGCGACGAGTTCGTGCAGCCAGATATCGCGCCCCTTGACGGAGTTCACCGCGGCCCCGGTGCGCCGGTAGACGACGACGTGCTTCACGGTGTCGCAGCCGCCCATCGCGAACGCCTCGTCGACGACAGCCTTCAGCGCGACCGGCTTGCCGCCGCGCATCTGCTCGTCCGCGGTGATCACGGCCACCGCACCGGCGTCGACGATGCGTTCCTGCAGCGACTTCGCCGAGAAGCCGCCGAACACCACGGAGTGGGTCGCGCCGATGCGCGCACAGGCCTGCATCGCAGCCACGCCCTCGATCGACATCGGCATGTAGATGACGACGCGATCGCCCTTCCTGACCCCGAGCGATTTCAGCCCGTTGGCGAAACGGCATACGCGGTGATAGAGCTCCTGATAGGTGACTTTCGTCACCTTGCCGTCGTCGGCCTCGAAGATCACCGCGACCTTGTTCGCATTGCCGTTCTGCAGGTTGCGCTCGAGGCAGTTGTAGGACACGTTGAGCTGGCCGTCCTCGAACCACTTGTAGAACGGCGCCCCGCTCTCGTTCAGCGTCTTCGTGAACGGCTTGTGCCACAGGAGCCGGGCGCGCGCGAGGTCGCCCCAGAACCCCTCGAAATCGCGCGCGGCCTTCAAATGCATCGCCTCGGCGTCGGCCTTCTTCACGTTCGCCTGGGCGGCCCATGCGGGCGACGGCTCGAAGAGACGGTTCTCCTGCAGCACGGACTGGATCGTCGACATTGCGCTACCTCCTCACTATTACGCGGAACGGGCAGGCAGGCCCCGCCGGGAACTCACGGCTGCCTCCCGCCTCCTTCGCGCAGTCTAGCTGACGCGCCGCGCGTCGCCAATGCACGGGCCCGCGACACGCGATGGTAGACTCGCCCGGTGAGCGTCACGGCCTGCCCGCTCGACGCCGGCCGGACTGGAACCATCCGGAGTGATCCCGCCGCCATGCGACGCGGTATTCGCCACGACGGCGCGCCCCTGACCACTGACACCGGACGGCCGATCGAGCTGCCCCCGGTCAGGACGCGGCTCGCCACCAAGTTCAACCTGCTGTCGATCGGACTCATCGTCCTCACCGCAGTCGCGGTGACCGCGCTGGTGTTCTATCGCCAGTGGACCGACGCCGAGCGCGAACTGCGCGTCCAGGGGGAGACGCTTGCACAGATGCTGGCGGACCTGTCGGCACCCGGCCTGCAGGAGCACAACACCGTCGGGCTGGCGCACATCCTCGAGAGCCTTCCGGAGGAAGCCAACTTTGCCTACGTCTACGTTCTCGACGCCGAGCGCCGCGTCGTCGCCGTGCGCTATCTCGCGCCCGCGCTGCGCGACGGGGTGATTCCGGCGCTCACCGCGGGTGAGCTCCCGCCCTACCGGGGACCGACGCGCGTGGCCGACCGCGTGCTGCCGCAAGGCCGGCTCCTCGAATTCGTCACGCCCGTGATGGCCCCCGGGACGCGTGCGGAGACGCCGGCCTCGAACGCGAACAACGCCCGCACGGCGGGCCTCGCGAACCGCGCCGCACTGCTGCAGGGTCCTCTCGGCTACATCCGCCTCGGCATGAGCTTCGAGACGCAGCGCGCGGTCCTGCTCGACCAGATGCTGGGGGCGCTTGCGGTGGCCGCGGTGCTGATCGTCATGGCCGTCGCGGTCACCGTCATCCTCACGCGCCGGCTGGTCGCGCCGATGCACCGCCTGATGCGTGCCGCGCGCGCCGTCGGCGCGGGGAGGCTCGACGTGCGCGTGCCCGCACGCTCATCCGACGAGCTCGGCCTCCTGACGCATGCGTTCAATCACATGACGCAGCGCCTCGCGCGCTCGCAGGAGCAGGTCGCGAACTACCAGCGCACGCTCGAAGACAAGGTCGCACAGCGCACCCGCGAGCTCGAGATCGCGACGGCGCATGCGTTCAAGCTCGCCCAGCACGACATCCTCACCGGACTGCCGAACCGCTCGCTCCTCAACCAGCGGTTGCGCCAGATCATCGCGCAGGCGCATCGCGACGGCACGCTGGTGGCGTGCCTGTTCCTCGACTTCGACCACTTCAAGCGCATCAACGACACGCTCGGCCACGACGCCGGCGACCAGCTCCTCCGCGCGATCGGCCAGCGGCTCGTCGGCGCCACGCGGGAGAGCGACACCGTCGCCCGTCTCGGAGGCGACGAGTTCGTCGTCATTCTCCCGGGGCTCGACCCGGCGCAGGGATCGCTCGAAGTGCTGGCGGTGATCCAGCGCATTCGCGATTCGCTGCTCGCGCCGTTCCGCCTCGGCGACCAGACGCCGACGCTCACCTGCTCGATCGGCGTCGCCATCTACCCGCTCGATGCGCACGACGCCGTCGCGCTGATCAAGCAGGCCGATACCGCGATGTACGCGGCGAAGGATGCCGGCCGCAACGCCTGGCGCTTCTACGAAGCCGAGATGAACACGCAGCTGCAGCAGCGCCTGCAGCTCGAGACCGACATGCGCCGCGCGCTGATGGACGACGAATTCTTCCTCGTCTACCAGCCGCAGATCGAATTGCGCAGCGGGCGCGCGTGCGGCGTCGAGGCGCTCCTGCGCTGGCGCGATCCCGAGCGTGGAATCGTCCTGCCCGGGGAATTCATCCCGATCGCCGAGGAATCAGGGATGATCCACGACCTCGGCGCGCGCGTGCTGCGCGACGCCTGCCGCCAGGTCGTGCAGTGGCATCGACAGGACATTCCGCTGCGACTCTCGGTGAACCTCTCGGTTCAGCAGCTCGAGCACGACGAATGGATGGCGACCCTCGAGGATGCGTTGAAGTCGAGCGGCCTCGCGCCGCATTACCTCGATCTCGAGATCACCGAGAGCGTGATCATCTCGCATCCCGAGCGCGTCGTGGCGACGCTGATGCGCCTGAAGCAGCTCGGCGTGTCGATCACGATCGACGATTTCGGGACGGGCTACTCGAGCCTCTCCTACCTCGCTCGGCTGCCGATCCAGGGCCTCAAAATCGACCAGCGTTTCGTGCACGGCCTCGGCAAGCACAGGAACGACGAAGCGATCACCCAGGCGATCATCGCCATGGCGCACTCGCTGTCGCTGCGCTGTACGGCCGAGGGTGTCGAAACGGCGGCGCAGGCCGAATACCTGAAAAGCCACGGTTGCGAGGAAGCGCAGGGCTACCTCTACACCGAGCCGCTTGCGGAACGCGCGTTCAGGGCGTGGTGGCGCAAGCGCGAGGACTCGCTCGCCGAGTCCACGCAACAGCGCGCACTCTGGCAATAGCGACCCGCCGCGAGATCTCCCGCAGGGCCATCGAGGGGAAGCGACGACTGCCGGCCCCCGCTGCGCGGCTCCTACTTCGCGACGCGGGTCAAAGCCTTCCCGTAGTGATGCACGATGGCAGGTTCGCCGGGGTGATGGTCGTGCTGCCTGATCGAGTACATCGTGTCGTCGGCCGTCGTGCCGTGCTTGTGCACTCCGGTGATCGTCCCGTGGCCGATCGCGCTGCGATAGTGCCACGTCACGTCGGTGCCTACCGGAATCGTTTCGAACGCTGATGCCTGCTTGGTGGACATGAGAAAACGCTCCCTTGCTTCGTCAATCGGCGGGTGAGCCGGACACGTCCCGATGCGGCGCGCCGCACACGCAACGCCTGGACGTGGGACCGCGAATCGCAATGAAGGTTCGGTCGCGAACCGCGCCGGAGCGCGTCGCGCGCTATCATGCGTCGAAAGCCGATGCAGAGAGGTGCTCGTGGCGGCAAAGCGGATCCTGCTGGAAGTGGGAACGGGGAACGACTGGCACGGTGGCGACTACACGAAGGCGGCGGCGCGCGCCGTCGAGGACGCGCTTCACCACTGCTCGTTGATCTTCCTGCGGACGCTCGCCGTCGATCCCGGCGAGATGCGTGTCGATGTCACGATCGGCGTACAGCAGCCCGCGAAGGTCGACGCGGACGTGATCCGCTCGCTCATTCCTCATGGTCAGGTGTCGGTCACCGCGGTGAGCGGAGGGCTGGACGTCGCGAACGCAGGTTCCGATGACATCAGCGTGATCGCGAATGCCGCGATCACCGTGCACCTCGACCTCGACCGTTAGGGCCGGAACCGCCGCGGCGTCGGCGTCAGGCGCGGCCGAGATCGGCCGGGGTGTCGACGTCGCGCAGGATCCCGGCGTCGTCGACGCCGATGATCGCCACGTGGTCGCGGTGGGCGGCGATGATGTCGCGGGCCCCCGCGTCGGCGGACAAAGCGGCGAGGGCCGCGCCGTGGCGGCGCGCGAAACCGACCGGATGGCCGCGCACCCCTCGATAAGCCGGAGCCGCGATGTCCTCGCCGGCGGCGAGTGCCGCGGCCACCGCCGCGATCGTCGGGGCACTCACCCAAGGCATGTCGGCGAGCGCCACCACCCACCCATCCGCGTCGGAGGTCGCGCCGACGCCGCAGGCGAGGCTCGCTCCCATGCCGTCACCCGCGCGCGCGCACTCGACGATGCGAAGCGGAATCGCCGCGAGCGCGGCGGCGAGCGCATCGTCGCCGGGCCTCAGCACGGCGACGACTTCGGTCAACGCCGGTGCGAGGTGCATCGCCGATGCGAGGTGCATCGCCGTCGCGGTAGCGACACCGGTGCCCGCGCGAATGCCGGGCAGCGCGTCCGGGATGGCAGCGAGGAGCTTGGCGCCGCCGAATCGCCTCGCCGCGCCCGCGGCGAGCATGATCCCCACGATGCGCATCGCGACGCGCGAGACGGTATCGGCGCGCGGCGTCAGTCGGCGAGCAGCCTGAAGCGGCCGCCGCGGATCGTGACCAGCACGCGCGCACGCTCGTCCATGCCGTTGTGATCGGTCGGCGACATGTTGAAGACACCCTGGCAGCCGACCACCTCCTTCTCGCCTTCGAGCGCGTCGCGAAGCGCGAGGCGAAACGCCTCGGTGCCCGGCTTCGCGCGCTTCAACGCAACCGGTATCGCATGCTCGAGCAGGATGCCGGCGTCCCAGACGTTGGCGCCGAAGGTGGCCGGCTCGACGCCGAATGCCGCCTTGTATTTCGCGATGTACGCGAGCGCGACCTTCTTGGTCGGATTGGAGTCCGGAATCTCGTCGATGACGAGCATCGGACCGGCCGCGAGGATCGTGCCTTCGACCTTGTCCTTGCCGAGCCTGATGAAATCCTGCGTCGCGACGGCGTGCGTCTGGTAGATCGGACCCGAATAGCCCTGCTCGCGAAGCGTCGCTTCCGGCAGCACCGCGGGCCCGCCGACGGCGGCGATCAGCATGGCGTCGGGCTTCGCCGCGATGAGCCGCAGCGTCTGCCCGACGACGCTCGCGTCGGTGCGGCCGTAGCGCTCGGTGGCGACGACGCGTACGCCATCCTTCTCGCCGAGCGCGCCGAACACCTTGAGCCAGTTGTCGCCGTAGGGATCCGAGAAGCCGATGAAGCCCACCCTGTGCACGCCGTGCTTCACCATGTGCCCGAGGAGTGCCGAGGCGATCAGGTCGTCGTTCTGCGTCGTCTTGAACACCCAGCGCCGCTTTGCGTCGAGCGGCTCGACGACCGACGAACTGCCGACGGTGGCGAGCAGCGGCACCTTCGCCTCCACGATCACATCGAGGATCGCGAATGCGTTCGGCGTCGTCGACGGTCCGATCACCGCGTCGACGTGGTCCTCCTCGATCAGCTTCTTCACGTTCTGCACGGCGCGGGTCGGGTCACCGCCGTCCTCGAGCGAGAAATAGCGGACACGCTCGCCGCCGATCGTGTGCGGAAGGATCTCCCCGGTATTGCGCTGCGGGATGCCGATCGCCGACGTCGGACCGGTGGCCGATACCAGCAACCCGATCCTCACCTCGGCGAACGCGGCCGGAACGGCGAGCATCAGGGCAAGCGCCGCGACTGCCACTCTCGTCATGCTCGAAGACCTCGCGTGAAGCCGGCGAGCGGATATCCCCGGCGAGGAGTGCATCGTAGCAGGGCGCGAAGGGGTCAGCGAAGGGGTCAGGTCTTGCCTTTTGCCCGATGGGCAAAAGGCAAGACCTGACCCCTTCGCGAAAGGCAAGACCTGACCCCTTCGCTCTACTGATCGAGCTCGCGGTAGTGGCGGAAGATTCCGTCCTCGCTGTGCGGCAAGCGCCGCTTCGAGGCGAGGTAGGCGGCGACGCGCGGCCGCGACGCCACGTCCGCGTGCAATCGCCCGAGCCCCGGCGTCCGGCGGGCGAGGCGGCGCATCGCCTGCGGGAAGGCGTAGCGCAGCCCGTCGATCACCTGGAACATCGACAGATCGACGTAGCTGAGGCGCCCTCCGACGAGATGACGCGGGCCGCGCGGGTTGGCCGTGAGCACGCGCTCGAAGTAGCCGAGGTACTTCGGCAGGCGCTCGCCGGTGAAATGCCGCGCGCGGCGCCGGGCCTCGGATCGCTGATCCGCGTAGTAGAGCGAAGCTGAGATCGGGTGGTGCGTCTCGTGCACCTCGGCGACGAGATCGGCGAGCGTGAGTTGAAGCTGGTGCGTCCACAGCCGTCCGGCGTCGGACCGCGGAGCAAGAGCGTGCCGCTCGCCGAGGAAGAGCAGGATGTTGGCGGTCTGGCCGATGACGCGCGAGCCCGCTATCAGATACGGAGGCGCAAACGGCGGGTGCACTTCGTCGCGCGAATCGAGCACGCGCTGCATCCGCGCAACGCCACCGGGGCTGCGCGCAACGTCGACGTAGGGCAGCGCAGCGGCCTCGAGCGCGAGGCGCACGAACTCGCCGCGCCCCTGGATGCCCGGCCAGTAATGGAGTTCGTAGCGCACGCTCAGGAGCCGAAAAAGTCGCGTACCTTCTCGAAGAACGACCGCGCGCGAGGGCTGTGCGCTTCCGGATCCTCCTGGTTGATCGCCTCGAGCTCGTGCAGGAGTTCCTTCTGGCGCGCGGTCAGCTTGACGGGCGTCTCGACGGCGACGTGGCAGTAGAGATCCCCGGTCACTGATCCGCGCACCGGACGGATGCCCTTGTTGCGCAGCCTGAACACCTGGCCGGTCTGGGTTTCTGCGGGGATCTTGAGCTTGGCGTGCCCGTCGAGCGTCGGGATCTCCAACTCGCCGCCGAGCGCCGCCGTGGCGAAGCTGATCGGCATCTCGCAGTGGAGGTCCGCGCCGTCGCGCTGGAACACGGCGTGCGGCTTCAGGCTGACGACGACGTAGAGGTCGCCGGGGGGCCCGCCGTTGGTCCCCGCCTCGCCCTCGCCGGTGAGACGCACGCGATCGTCCTGATCGACACCCGCGGGAATCTTGACCGACAGGGTCTTGTGGGTCTTCACGCGCCCGGCGCCCTGGCAGGTCGTGCAGGGATCGGCGACGATCTTGCCGGTGCCGTGGCACTGCGGGCAAGTCTGCTGGATCGAGAAGAATCCCTGCGAGACGCGCACCTCGCCGCGTCCGTGACACGCGGGACAGGTCTGCGGCCGCGTCCCCGGCTTCGCGCCGCTGCCATGGCACGTCGAGCAGGCTTCCAGCGTCGGGATGCGGATCTTGATCTCGGCACCGCGCGCCGCTTCCTCGAGCGAGAGTTCGAGGTTGTAGCGCAGGTCGGCGCCGCGGTAGACGCCATTGCCGCGCCCGCCGCGCTGCTGGCCGAAGATCTCGCCGAAGATGTCGCCGAACGCGTCTGCGAAGCCGCCGAATCCCTCGGCACCGCGCGCGCCCGCGGCGCCGAAGCCCATCGACGGGTCGACGCCCGCATGGCCGAACTGGTCGTAGGCGGCTCGCCTGCGCGAGTCGGTCAGAACCTCGTAGGCTTCCTTGGCTTCCTTGAACTTCTCCTCGGCCTGGCGATCGTCCGGATTGCGATCCGGATGGTATTTCATCGCCAGCTTGCGATAGGACTTCTTGATGTCGTCCTCGCCGGCGTCGCGATTGACGCCGAGGACCGTGTAGTAGTCGCGTTTAGCCATAGACACCCAGGCGCATCCCCTCGCCGACTTCCCGCCGGATACCGAAACCGGCCGCACCGATGCCGGAAGCGCCGCATCGCATTGCGATACGGCGCGCCTCGGCTACTTGCGGTCCTTGACCTCCGTGTACTCGGCGTCGACGACCTTCTCGTCGCCGGCCTTGCCAGCGTCGCCGGATGAGCCGGCGCCACCTGCGGGCCCGGCCTGCGCGCCCTGTGCCTGCGACTGCGCGTACATGGCCTCGCCGAGCTTTTGCGATGCGCTCCCCAGCGCCTCGGCCTTCGCCTCGAGCGCCTCCTTCGTCGCGTCCTTGTCCTTCAGGAGCTCTTCGGCTTCCTTCAGCGCGGACTCGATCGCACCCTTCTGTCCCGCATCGACCTTGTCGCCGTACTCGGTGAGCGACTTCTTCACGCCGTGCACGAGCGCATCGAGGCCGTTCCTCGCCTGCACGACCTCCATCAGCTTGCGGTCCTCGTCGGCGTGCGCCTCGGCGTCCTTCACCATCCGCTGGATCTCGTCCTCCGAGAGGCCCGAATTCGCCTTGATGGTGATCTTGTTCTCCTTGCCGGTCGCCTTGTCCTTCGCCGACACGTGCAGGATGCCGTTGGCGTCGATGTCGAAGGTGACCTCGATCTGCGGCATCCCGCGCGGCGCCGGCGGAATCCCCTCGAGGTTGAACTGGCCGAGGCTCTTGTTGCCGGTCGCCCGCTCGCGCTCGCCCTGCAGCACGTGGATCGTCACCGCGCCCTGGTTGTCGTCGGCGGTCGAGAACACCTGCTGCGCCTTGGTCGGGATCGTCGTGTTCTTCTGGATGAGCTTGGTCATCACGCCGCCCAGGGTCTCGATGCCGAGCGACAGCGGCGTCACGTCGAGCAGCAGCACGTCCTTGCGTTCGCCGGCGAGCACCGACGCCTGGATCGCCGCGCCGACCGCGACCGCCTCGTCGGGGTTGACGTCCTTCCTCGGCTCCTTGCCGAAGATGGCCTTGACGGTGTCCTGCACCTTCGGCATCCGCGTCTGGCCGCCGACGAGGATGACGTCGCCGATGTCGGCGAGCGACACCCCGGCATCCTTGATCGCCGTCTTGCACGGCTCGATCGTGCGCTCGATCAGCTCCTCGACCAGCGATTCGAGCTTCGCGCGCGTGATCTTCATCGACAGGTGCTTTGGTCCCGTCTGGTCGGCGGTGACGTAGGGCAGGTTGATCTCGGTCTGCTGCGAGCTCGACAGCTCGATCTTCGCCTTCTCGGCCGCTTCCTTCAGGCGCTGCAGTGCCAGCACGTCGTTCTTGAGATCGACGCCCTGGTCCTTCTTGAACTCGGTGACGATGTACTCGATGATCCGCTGGTCGAAGTCCTCGCCGCCGAGGAAGGTGTCGCCGTTGGTCGACAGCACTTCGAACTGGTGCTCGCCTTCGACGCTCGCGATCTCGATGATCGAGATGTCGAACGTGCCTCCGCCGAGGTCATAGACGGCAATCTTGCGGTCGCCTTCCTTCTTGTCGAGGCCGAAGGCGAGCGCCGCGGCGGTCGGCTCGTTGATGATGCGCTTCACCTCGAGCCCGGCGATGCGCCCGGCGTCCTTGGTCGCCTGGCGCTGCGAGTCGTTGAAGTACGCCGGCACGGTGATCACCGCCTCGGTCACTTCCTCGCCGAGGTAGTCCTCGGCGGTCTTCTTCATCTTGCGCAGGACCTCGGCCGACACCTGCTGCGGCGCGACCTTCTTGCCGCGGATCTCGACCCAGGCGTCGCCGTTGTCGGCCTTGACGATCCGGTAGGGCATCAGGTTGATGTCCTTCTGGACCTCCTTCTCCTCGAAGCGGCGTCCGATCAGCCGCTTGACCGCGAAGATCGTGTTCTTCGCGTTGGTGACGGCCTGGCGCTTGGCCGGCGCGCCGACGAGGACCTCGCCGTCGTCCGCGTAGGCGACGACCGACGGCGTCGTGCGGGCGCCCTCGGAGTTCTCGATGACCTTGGGCGCTCCGCCCTCCATGACGGCGACGCAGCTATTCGTCGTGCCGAGGTCGATGCCGATGATCTTGCTCATTGTGGGGTTCTCCGTACCGCGGAATCAGTGGACTGCGTGGGAAATGGGGGCTCGAGCGGCAGGAATCAACGTTCCGGGGCGGCCGCCGGTCCAGCCTGGACCTCCGCCGCGTGCCCGTCCGATCGCGACACCGTGACCAGCGCCGGCCGCAGCACGCGGTCGTTGATCAGGTAGCCCTTCTGGTACACGGTGACGACGCTGTTCGGCGGGAGTGGCGAGTCGACCACCTGCATCGCCTGGTGCCGGTGCGGGTCGAACTTCTGCCCCGCCGGGTCGACCTCGACGATCCCGGCCCGGGTGAACGCCGCGGTGAGCGCCTTCAGCGTGAGCTCGGTCCCGGCGTGCAGCGTCTCGGGTGCCGCGCCCGCATGTGCCGACAGCGCCTGCTCGAGCGCGTCCTTCACCGGCAACAGGTCGCCGGCGAACTTCTCGATCGCGAACTTGTACGCCTTGGCGACGTCGGCCTGGGCCTGCCGGCGGACGTTCTCCGTCTCGGCGCGGGCGCGCATCCACGCGTCCTTCATCTGCTCGACGTCGGCGAGCGCCTTGCGAAAGGGTTCGTCGGCCGGGGATGCGTCATCGACGCCGAACGTTCCCCCGGGGTTTCCGGCGCCGGGCGGCGCCACGTCGGGCGCCTGGGTCGGAATCGGCGGATCGGGATCGGGGCGGGTCATCTTCGAAGCTCGGGCTCGTTGAATGAAAGTGATCGGACGCGCAGCGCCCGATGCGTACGGCTCCGCCCGCACGTTGGGCCGCCGCCGCCGATTTCAAGCCTTCGCGCCGAGCGCCACCGCGCGTAGGCGCGTCGCCTCGCGGGTGTCGGCGTCAGGCGGAGGAGCGAGCCAGCCCTGGAGATGCGAGGCGGCGAGGTCGGCGAGCGCCGCGATGAAGCGCGGGTGCTCGTTGAGGCACGGGATGAGCTCGAGGTCCCCGCCGCCGGCGCGCGTGAAGACCCCGCGCCCCTCGATGCCGATCTCCTCGAGCGTTTCGAGGCAGTCGGCGACGAACCCCGGGCAGAACACGTCGACGCGGCGCAGCTTGCGGCCTCCGAGCTCGGCCAGGACGTCCTTCGTGTAGGGTCCCACCCAGCGCGCGCGCCCGAAGCGCGACTGGAAAGCGATCGTCCATGCGCGCGGCTCGAGACCGAGTTCACGGGCGAGGAGCCGGGCGGTCTTCTGGCAGTGGCAGTAATAGGGATCGCCCCGCTCGAGGGTTGCCCGCGGCACACCGTGGAACGACAGCACGAGGTGCTCCGGCCGCCCGTGCCGCATCCAGTGGTCGTTGACGGCCTGCGCGAGGGCGCCGACGTAGCCCGGGTCGTCGTGGAAGCTGTCGACGAAGCGCAGCCCCGGCACGCGCCGCATGGGTCCGCACGCTGCGACCACCGCGTCGAACGCCGAGCCGGTGGTGCTCGCCGCGTACTGCGGGTACATCGGCATGACGAGGATGCGTGCGCAGCCGGCCGCCGTGAGCCGCGCGAGTGCGCCTGCGATCGACGGCTCACCGTAGCGCATCGCGTGCCCGACGGCGACGTGATCGGCCGGGAGGCCCTGCGCCTTCATCTTCTGCCCGAGGCTGCCCGCGAGCAGGGTGCGCTGCTTGGCCGCGTGGATGGCGAGCGGCGAGCCGTCACCGGTCCAGATCGCGCGGTAGCGCGCGGCCGACTTCGCCGGCCGCGTGCGCAGCACGATGCCGTGCAGAAGCGGCCACCAGAGCACGGCGGGGATCTCGACCACGCGAGGGTCGGCGAGGAACTCGACGAGGTAGCTGCGAACCGCCGCCGCGGTCGGCGCCGCGGGCGTTCCCAGGTTGACGAGCAGCACGCCCGGATGCGGCATGCGATCGTGCGCGAACGGCGGGTCGGAGTGCGCGCGATTCAACTCGAAGTGCCCGCGGCTCAATCCTCGGCGAGCTCGCGCGAGAGCGCGTTCGACAGCAGCCTCGCCGTCACGTCGACGATGGGGATCACGCGCTCGTAGGCCATCCGCGTCGGGCCGATGACCCCCAGCGTCCCGATGACCTGTCCGCCCACTTCGTAATTCGCGGTGACCACGCTGCACTCGTCGAGCGGAACCAGTCCCGATTCCTCGCCGATGTAGATCTGCACGCCTTCGCCGCGCTGCGAGGCGTCGAGCAGGTGCAGGAGCGACGTCTTCTGCTCGAAGAGGTCGAAGAGCTGGCGCAGCCGCTGCATGTTCGACGCAAGATCGTCGGCCTTGAGCAGGTTGCGCTCGCCGGTGACGACGAGCGCCTCGCGTTCCGGTCCCCCGTCGCCGCCCGGCTCGACGGCAGCCTTCATCAGCTGGGCGATGTCGTCGCGCAGCGCGCGCAGGTCGTCGGCGAGGCGCGCGCGGATCGTCGGCAGTGCCTGGCCGGCGAAGTGCTCGTTGAAGAAGCGCGTCGCCTCGGCAAGCTGGCCCGGGTCGTAGCCACGGTCGGTATGGAGGATGCGGTTCTGCACGTCGCCTTCGGGAGTGACGACGATCAGCAGCACACGGCGCTCGGAGAGCCGCAGGAATTCCAGGTGGCGGATCGAGGCTTCGCGCCGGCGCGGCGTCGCGACGATCCCGGCGAACTGGGTGAGCTGCGACAGCAGCGCCGCCGCCGCACTGACGATCTGCTGCGGACGGTCGGCGGCGAGCCCGCCCTCGAGACGGTGGATCTCGACGTCGGCAAGCGGCTTCACGACCATCAGGCTGTCGACGAAGAAGCGGTACCCGCGCGGCGTGGGGACCCGGCCGGCCGACGTATGCGGGCTCGCGATGAAGCCGAGTTCCTCGAGATCGGCCATCACGTTGCGCACGGTCGCCGCCGAGAGCTCGAGGCCCGAGTGGCGCGACAGCGAGCGCGAACCGACCGGCTGGCCCTCGGCGATGTAGCGCTCGACCAGGGTCTTCAGCAGGTGCTGCGCGCGTGAGTCGAGCCTGTCCACCAGCCTGTCCATCGTGGTGCCGCGCACCGGATCGAGCTCCGCGGCATGGCCTAGTTTACCTGCGCCGCATCGCCGGGGTCGTCCGCCCGGACGAGATCGTCGACGCCCTCGCCTGTGGTTTAATCGTCGCATGCCGACCGCCGCACCCGCCCGCTTTCCCCGCGTCGCGCTGATCGGCAGGCACGGCGAGCCGGGCATCGGACTGCCGCTCGCACGGGTGACTCGCTTTCTGACGGCACGCGGCCACGCGGTCGCGCTCGATGCGAAGACGGCGGTCGTCGCAGCGACCGAAGGCGCGGCGGTGCTCGCCGACGACGCGCTCGCGGCGGGAACCGACCTCGCCATCGTGCTCGGCGGGGATGGGACGATGCTCTCGGTCGCGCGGATGCTCGCCCCCCACGGCGTGCCGCTGATCGGCGTCAATCTCGGCCGCCTCGGCTTCCTCACCGACATCCCGCTCGCCGAACTCGAGTCGACGCTCGAGCGCATGCTCGACGGGCACTACGTCGAGGAAAGGCGCTCGCTGCTGGCGGCGTCGGTGCTGCGCCGCGACGGGACGCGGTCGGACGCCCACGCGCTGAACGAGGTGGTGGTGAACCGCGGAGGCCTCGGCTCGATGATCGAATGCGTCGTCGAGATCGACGGGCGCTTCGTCTACGCGATGCGCGCCGACGGCGTCATCGTCGCCACTCCGACCGGCTCGACCGCATATGCGCTTTCGGCAGGCGGGCCGATCATCGCCCCGGAGGTTCCGGCCTTTGCGCTCGTCCCCGTCGCCCCGCACGCGCTGACGCACCGGCCGATCGCGATCCCCGACAGCGCGACCATCGCGATCGGCGTCGCCAGCGGGCGTGACGCCGCCGTGCACTGCGACGGCCACGCGCACTTCGCGCTCTCGGAGGGCGACCGCGTGTCGCTCGCGCGCGCGCCACACGCCGCCCGCTTCCTGCACCCTGAGCATCACGACTACTTCGCGATGCTGCGCCTGAAGCTGCACTGGAGTGAGACGCCCGAGCGGCTCAACCCGGGCATCGCAGACTGAGCGGCGTTCGCGGCCGTGCTGCGCGCCCTGTCGGTTCGCAACTTCGCCGTCGTCGAGTCGATCGACGTCGAGTTCGACCGTGGTTTCACCGTGCTCACCGGCGAGACGGGCGCCGGCAAGTCGATCCTGGTCGATGCGCTCGCGCTGCTCCTTGGCGGGCGCTTCGATGCGCTGCAGTTGCGAGGCGGGAGCGCGCGCGCCGAGCTCTCGGGAGTATTCGACGTCGCCGACTGCCCCGCGGCGCGCACATGGCTCGACGACGCGGGTCTCGCCGCCGAAGCGGGTGGCCCGGAGGGCGAGCTCGTGTTGCGCCGCCAGCACGACGCGCAGGGGCGCGGACGCGCATGGATCAACGGCCAGCCGGTGACGATCGCACAGCTCGGAAGCGTCGGCGCGCTCCTCGTCGACCTGCACGGCCAGCACGCCCACCAGGCACTCGCCCATGCCGACGCGCAGCGCGCGCTGCTCGACGCCTACGGAGGCACGGCAGCGCTCGCGCGCGACGCCGCGAACGCATGGCGCGAATGGCGCGAAGCCGAGGCGCGGCGCGCTGCCGCAGCGAACGAAGCGAGCGCGTCGGCAGTCGAGCGCGACCACCTCGCAGAGCAGTTGCGCGGGCTCGAGGCGCTTGCCGCGCTGCCCGGCGAATGGGAGGAGCTCACCGCGCGCCAGCGCCGCCTCGCGCATGCGAAGTCGCTGCAGCAGACTGCGAGCGACGCCAGCGACACGCTCGCCGAGGGCGACGATGCGCTCGTCTCGCGCCTCGCGCGGATCCGCCAGCGCCTCGTCCAGGCCGCGTCGATCGATCCCGCACTCGGGCGCATCGCCGAGCTCATCGCTCCGGCGTCGATCCAGCTCGACGAGGCCGCGCGCGAGTTGCGCGACTATCTGCGCGGCCAGGAGCTCGATCCGGACGAGCTCGACCGCATCGAGCGCAGGATCGCTGCGATGCACGAAACCGCAAGGCGGCACCGCGTGCGGCCGGAGGAGCTCGCTGCGCTCGAGACGACGCTTCGCGCACGACATGACGAGACCGCCCAGCGCGCCGACGTCGATGCGCTCGCTGCGGCAGCCGGCGCCGCGGCGCACCGCTACGAAGAGCTTGCCGCAGCGCTCTCGGCGCAGAGACGAACCGCGGCCGCGCGGCTCACGCGGCGCGTCACCGCGACGATGCAGACGCTCGCGATGAAGGGCGGGCGCTTCGACGTGCGACTCGCTCCGGTGGCGGAAGCGGCGAGCTACGGACGCGAAGACGTCGAGTTCGCGATCGCGACGCACCCGAAGCAGGCGCCGGGCCCGCTCGCCCGCGTCGCGTCGGGCGGCGAGCTCGCTCGCGTCGCGCTCGCGATCCAGGTGTCGTCGAGCGAAGTCGCGGCCGTTCCGACGCTCGTGTTCGACGAGGTCGACTCCGGCATCGGGGGTGCGGTTGCCGCAACCGTCGGCAAGCTCCTGCAGACGCTCGCCGAGCGGCGGCAGGTGCTCTGCGTCACCCACCTCGCGCAGGTCGCCGCGCATGCCGATCATCACTACCGCGTCGTCAAGACGAGCGGTCGCGACGGCGCTTCGAGCTCGCTCGCAGCGCTCGCCGGATCAGGCCGCGTCGATGAGCTCGCGCGGATGATTGCCGGCAGCGAGGTGACGCCGAAGACGATCGCGCATGCCGACGAGCTTTACCGTGGTGGGGTCAGGTCTTGCCTTTTGCCCCCGGCACCAGGGCTTAGCCCGCCGCGGGGGGCAAAAGGCAGGACCTGACCCCCCGAAGGTTATCGGTTGGCGGTCTTGACGTACTGCGCGCGCTTCGCGCGCTGCCCGCGTGCCTTGACGGCGCGCGCATGCGGCGCGCGCGCGAAGACGAGCGTGTCGCCGGTTTCGAGCCAGTACCTGACGCGCTGCGCGTCGGCGAAGCGCGTGTAGCGGCCGATCGAATCGAGCAGAACGATGACGACCGGCCGGCTTGCGATGTTGACGAGCATCACCACGCAGCGCCCGGCCTCGCGGATGTAGCCGGTCTTCTGCAGCAGGATGTCCCACGAATGACCGCGCACCAGCGCGTTCGAGTTGATGAAGCCGAGCGTTCGGCCCGCCGGCTCGATGTCGACCGAGTGCTCGGCTGTCGTGGTGAACTCACGGATCAACGGATACTCGGCGGCTACCTGCACGAGCTTGGCGAGGTCGCGCGCCGTCGAGACATTCTGCGGCGACAACCCTGTCGGATCGGAGTAGTGGGTCTGCGTGAGCCCCAGCTCGGCCGCCTTGGCGTTCATCGCGGCGACCGCCGCCGCCTTCCCGCCAGGGTAATAGCGCGCAAGCGCCGACGCAGCGCGATTCTCCGACGCCATCAAGGCGAGGCGCAGCATCTCGCGCCGCGAGAGCGTCGCTCCCATGCGCAGGCGCGAACTGCTGTTTTTCAGCGTGTCGATGTCGTCGGTGTCGATGGTGATCGGATCGTCCATCGGCTGCTTCGCATCGAGCACGACCATCGCCGTCATCAGCTTGGTGACCGAGGCGATCGGCGTCACCTCGTTGGCGGCCTTGGCGTAGATCTGATGATCGGTGTCGGCGTCGATGACGACGGCATTGGCGGACTTCAGCTTCAGCCGCGCAGGATCGAGCGTGGTGGGACTCGCCCACGCGGGCAGGCTCACTAGAGTCGCAAAAACAACGAGTAGCAGGCGGTTCATCAGCGAAAATCTCAACATTTTCCAGTCGGCTTATCGCACGGAATCGAAACCCGCGTCAACCTTCCCTATGAATCAATGACCTACAGAACGCTGCGGACACCGGCCGCGGCGGCCGCCGCCGCGGCGGCACTCGGTTCGACCGGCTCGACTGTGCGTCGATCGGACGGCTGCGGATCGCTTTCGTACGGCAAATCGTGGTCATTCCGCCCTGATCTGCGCTCATCCTGCTGCAACTCCCACATCCGGGCGTAGACGGCCCGCGCCGCCAGCAACGTTCCGTGGGTGCCGCGCTCGACGACCCGCCCATGCTCGAGCACC
The DNA here is from genome assembly GCA_018241785.1 of Pseudomonadota bacterium. Lineage (GTDB taxonomy): Bacteria > Pseudomonadota > Gammaproteobacteria > Burkholderiales > Casimicrobiaceae > VBCG01. The sequence continues at coordinate 19,094 of JAFEDF010000238.1, forward strand.
AGGATGAGGTCGGAGTCGACGATCGTCGACAGGCGATGCGCGATGGTGAGGGTCGTGCGGTTTCGCGCGATCGCCTGCAATTCGGCCTGGATCGCCTTCTCGGAGCGCGAGTCGAGCGCGGAGGTCGCCTCGTCGAAGATCAGGATCGCCGGGTCCTTGAGGATCGCGCGCGCGATCGCGACGCGCTGCTTCTCGCCGCCGGAGAGCTTGAGGCCGCGCTCGCCCACTGCGGTTTGGTATCCGTCGGGAAGGCGTGAGACGAACTCGTGGATCTGCGCGAGCCGCGCGGCCTCGACGATCGCCGCGTGGCTCGCGCCGGGCTTCCCGTAACCGATGTTGTATTCGATCGTGTCGTTGAACAACACCGTGTCCTGCGGAACGATCGCGATCGCCGCGCGAAGCGTCGCCTGCTGCACGCCGCGCAGGTCCTGCCCGTCGATCGTGATCCGGCCGGAGTCGACGTCGTAGAAGCGGTAGAGAAGGCGTGCAAGCGTCGACTTGCCCGAGCCCGAGGGCCCGACGACCGCGACGTTGTGCCCGGCGGGGATCACGAAGCTGACATCGTGGAGAATCCGGCGGTTCGCTTCGTACCCGAAATCGACGTGCTCGAAGCGCACCTCGGCACCGCGGGTCACGAGAGGCGGCGCCCCCGGCCGGTCGACGATCTCGGCGTGCTCGGCGGTGAGGCGGAAGAGACGCTCCATGTCGGCGAGCGCCTGCCTGATCTCGCGGTAGATGACACCGAGGAAGTTGAGCGGGATGTAGAGCTGGATCATGAACGCGTTCACCAGCACGAGGTCGCCGATCGAGAGTCTGCCGGCGACGACGCCGGCCGTCGCGCGCCACATGATCAGCGACACCGCGATCGCGATGATCGCGCTCTGGCCGACGTTGAGCGCGGAGAGCGAGGTCTGGCTCCGCACCGCAGCGAGCTCCCACCGCTGCAGGCTGTCGTCGTAGCGGCGCGCCTCCCACTCCTCGTTGCCGAAGTACTTGACCGTCTCGTAGTTGAGCAGGCTGTCGATTGCGCGCGTGTTGGCCCTCGAGTCGAGCTCGTTCATCTCGCGGCGGAAGTGCGTGCGCCACTCGGTCACCGACACGGTGAAGCCGATGTAGAGCGCGAGCGCCACGGCAGTGATCGCGATGAACGTCCAGTCGTAGCGCGCGATCAGGATCGCCGACACGAGGGTGATCTCGACCAGCGTCGGCAGGATCGAGAACAGCGCGTAGCTCACGAGCGACGAGATGCCGCGCTGCCCGCGCTCGACGTCGCGCGTGAGCCCGCCGGTCTGCCGCCCGAGGTGATAGCGAAGCGAAAGCCGGTGCAGGTGCCGGAACACCTCGAGCCCGATCTTGCGCACGGCGCGCTGCGTCACCTTGGCGAACAGGAACTCGCGCAGCTCGGTGAACATCGTCGTCGACAGCCGCAGCAGCCCGTAGGCGACGAGGAGCGCGAGCGGCACCGCCAGCACCGCCTGGCGCGGATCGAGGCTGTCGACGATGCGCTTCATCAGCACCGGGACGCCGACGTTCGCGAGCTTCGCGAGCACGAGGCACGCGATGGCGGCGAGGACCCGGCCACGGTATTCCCACAGATACGGCCACAGCGTGCGCAGCGCACGCCAATCGCCGTGCGCGGTGCGGGCGACTCCCCCATCGGTCGGCGGCGGCAGCGGGTTCGAGCGGCGCATGGTTCGGATCGGCGGGGTCGGATCGACAGCTTCGGGCGCAAAGCGCGCGGAACTGCGGCCTCGCGATGGTACGCCCGCGTCAGGCCTCGTCGTCGAAGGGCATGGCGTCCGTCCCTCCGGGGCCCCGCCGCCACTCGTCGCCGCCATAGCGCAGCACGCCGAGGGCGACGCGCACGACGCCGTAGGCGATCCACGACAGCGCCTTGGCGCCGCGCGAGCGCTGCGCCCACCCCTCGACGGCCACCGGCGCGGCCCCCTCGACGATCATCGCGCGAAGTTCGCGTTCGAGCTGGTACGCAAACACGGGGTCGCGCACGAACACGTTCGCCTCGCGCGCCATGAGCAGTGAATACGGATCGATGTTCGACGAGCCGACCGTCGCCCAGCGCGAGTCGACGACCGCGACCTTCGCGTGCAGGAACGAGCGATGGTATTCCTGGATCACGACGCCCGCTGCGAGGAGCTGCCCGTAGAGCGCCCGCGACGCCCAATGCAGCAGCCGATACTCGACCCGCGCCTGCAGGAGCAGCGTGACGCGTACGCCGCGTGACGCCGCCCGGATCAGCGCCTGGCGGAAGCGTATCCCCGGAAAGAAGTACGCGGTCGCGAGGGTGATCTCCCGCCGCGCAGTGCGCAACCCGGCGAGATAGGCACGCTCGATGTCGCGGCGGTGGCGCAGGTTGTCGCGGATCGTGAACTTCGCCGTCTGCGTTCCCGCCGCGACACCCGGCGGCTCGTCCGCGAACAGCGGTACGTCGGAGCCCTTGAGCTGCGCCATCCCGGCAATCGCCCATACGCGCTGCATCGTCTGCACGATCGGCCCGACGATGCGCCCGCGCACGCACACAGCGAAGTCCACGCGCGGCGGCGTATGCCCGGGCGTGTTGCGGTCATCGATGATGTTGATCCCGCCGACGAAGGCGATCCGCCCGTCGACCTGGCAGAGCTTGCGGTGCAGGCGGCGCAGCCGATGCGATCGCGGCGGCCACGCCGCGACCTCGGGCCGGTACTTGCGCAGCTCCACCGCTCCGGCGACGAGCCGTTCCTCGAGTCTCGGCGTCAGGTAATGGCGCGCGCCCCAGCCGTCGACGAGCACCCGCACGGTGACGCCGCGCGCCGCCGCGGCGACGAGGGCGCTTGCGATCCGTCGCCCCGATGCGTCGTCGGCGAAGATATAGGTTTCGAGCCAGATCTCGCGCTCGGCAGCGGCGAAGGCCTCGAGGAGCGCGGGAAAGAACTCGGCGCCGTTGCGAAGCAGCGTCACGGCATTGCCGGACGTGTACCGGTTGCCGGCGGAACGCGCTCCGTGCACGCTCAGTGGCGGGTCTTCGAAGTAAGCTCGAAAGTTGCCGCGAGCGCCGCGTGATCCGACATCCGCGGCCCCGCCTTCACGTAGTGCACGTGCGCGTCGACGACCTCGAGGCCGCGCACGTAGATGCGATCGAGGCGGAACACCGGCAGCAGCGACGGGAATGTCCGCGCCAGATGCCCGGTGCGCTCCTCGAAGACCTCGACCAGGTTGAGCGCGTCGGTGAGCGTGCGATCGCCCTTGCTGCGCCAGTCGTTGAAGTCGCCGGCGATGATCAGCGGCGCATTGCGCGGAACGCTCGTCACGATGCGGTCGACCAGCGCGCGGATCTGCATCTGGCGGCCGCGCTCGAAGAGCCCGAGGTGCACGTTGATGCAGTGCAGCCGCGGCATGCGCTCACCGAGCGAGACTTCGCAGTGGAGCAGGCCCCGGCTCTCGAACACGTGCGCCGAGATGTCGAGGTTCTGCTGTGCAAGCATCGGGAAGCGCGACAGCAGCGCGTTGCCGTGATTGCCGTGCCGGTAGACGGCATTCCTGCCGTAGGCGACGTCGTGCCAATACGCGTCGGCGATGTACTCGTGCTGCGGCCGCAGCGGCCACTCGTCGTAGCGGTCGGCGTGGCGCTCGTGCGTGTGCAGGACCTCCTGCAGGAACACGATGTCCGGATCGAGCCCGCGCAGGCGCTCGCGAAGCTCGTGAATGACCACGCGTCGCCGCAGCCGCGAGACTCCCTTGTGGATGTTGTAGGTGGCGACCGAAAAGCGGACGCGCCGAGCCTTGCTCATCGATTCATGTTAACGCGCCGGCTCCCGAGGATGTTGACGCGCTGTTCCGGGCGGCCGCGACGCGGACCTGCCTGACGGGCAGTGTAACAGTGTGGTCGATCGGGCTGCGGCGTCCCGCCTTCGCGGCCGCGCCGGGGTGCGCATTTAACCTGCGAGCGGGGCCGGCGCATTGCCAGCGGCTATGATCGCGTCCCGTCATCCCGCGCGATATCGACGTGCTCAAGGTCAAGCTCGAACCCAATCTTCGCGTCGGCCGCGCAACGCTCTACCCGGTTCCTCCCGCTCTGCAGAACCTGCTTCAGTGCATCCTTCGTCACGGCTCA
>JAFEDF010000239.1 GCA_018241785.1 Pseudomonadota bacterium
AGGGAGCGTGGTACCGTGACGGGCTCAAACACCGGCTGCGTTCCGCAGCCGAACTCGCGCGTCACGGTACCCCGCTCCCTCGGCCTCCACGGTCGGTGTAGAGCGCGCCGGAGCATCCCCGCCGCTCAACCCGGCGCGGCCGATCGCTGAAACAGGGTCCGTTCCCGTTTCGCAGAGCTTCCCTGGGGCCGTCTTACGCCGGCTCGGCTTCCTTCGCTGCGGGCTCGGCGGGCTTCTCGAAGGCGAGCGTCACCTTGTCGTCGTCGCCGATGTCGATCAGCACCCTGCCGCCGTTGACGAGCCTCCCGAACAGGAGCTCCTCGGCGAGCGCCTTGCGGATCGTGTCCTGGATGAGGCGCGACATCGGCCGCGCACCCATCTGCGGGTCGAAGCCCTTGCGGGCGAGGAACTCGCGCAGCTTCGGCGTGAACGAAGGCTCGACCTTCTTCTCGTGGAGCTGGCCTTCGAGCTCGAGCAGGAATTTGTCGACGACGCGCAGGATCACGTCGTGATCGAGCGGCGCGAACGAGATCGTCGCATCGAGGCGGTTCCTGAATTCCGGCGTGAACAGGCGCTTGATCTCGGCCATCTCGTCGCCTGGCTGCTTCTCGGTCGCGAAGCCGATCGTCTCGCGCGCAAGCTCGCCCGCGCCGGCATTCGTCGTCATGATGATCGTGACGTTGCGGAAGTCGGCCTTGCGCCCGTTGTTGTCGGTGAGCGTGCCGTGATCCATCACCTGCAAGAGGATGTTGAAGATGTCCGGATGCGCCTTCTCGATCTCGTCGAGCAGCAGCACGCTGTAAGGGTGCTTGGTGATGGCTTCGGTCAACTGCCCGCCCTGGTCGAAGCCGACGTAGCCCGGAGGCGCGCCGATCAGCCGCGAGACCGCGTGCCGCTCCATGTACTCGGACATGTCGAAGCGGATCAGCTCGACGCCGAGGCAGAAGGCGAGCTGGCGAGCGACCTCGGTCTTGCCGACGCCGGTGGGCCCGCTGAACAGGAAGTTGCCGATTGGCTTCACCGGATTGCCGAGTCCCGAGCGCGCCATGCGGATCGCCGACACCAGCGCGGCGATCGCCAGGTCCTGCCCGAACACGACGTTCTTGAGATCGCGGTCGAGCGTCTTCAGCGCGTTGCGATCGTCCGAGCTCACGTTCTTCGCCGGGATGCGCGCGATCTTGGCGACGATCTCCTCGACCTCGCCCTTGCCGATCACCTTCTTCTGCTTCGACTTCGGCAGGATCTTCTGCGCAGCACCCGCCTCGTCGATCACGTCGATCGCCTTGTCGGGGAGGTGGCGGTCGTTGATGAAGCGCGCGGCGAGCTCGGCTGCCGACGTGAGCGCGGCGGGGGCGTACTTGACGCCGTGGTGCTGCTCGAAGCGCGTCTTCAGGCCTTTCAGGATCTCGATCGTCTCCGCGATCGACGGCTCGGGGACGTCGACCTTCTGGAAGCGGCGCGAGAGCGCGTGGTCCTTCTCGAAGATCTGCCTGAACTCGGCGTAAGTCGTGGCGCCGATGCACTTCAGCGCACCGGTGTTCAAAGCCGGCTTCAGCAGGTTCGAGGCGTCGAGCGTGCCTCCCGATGCCGCCCCCGCGCCGATGATCGTGTGAATCTCGTCGATGAACAGGATCGACTTCGGATTCTCCGAGAGCTGCTTCAGCACGGCTTTCAGGCGCTGCTCGAAATCGCCTCGGTACTTGGTGCCGGCGAGGAGCGCGCCCATGTCGAGCGAGTAGACCTGGAACTCCTTCAGGAGCTCGGGAACGTCACCCTCGTTGATGCGGCGCGCGAGGCCCTCGGCGATCGCCGTCTTGCCCACTCCCGCCTCGCCAACAAGGAGCGGGTTGTTCTTGCGCCGGCGGCACAGCACCTGGACGACGCGCTCGAGCTCGTGGGCGCGCCCGATCAAGGGATCGATCTTGCCGTTTCGCGCCAGCGCGTTGAGGTGGATCGTGTAGGCGTCGAGCGCCCCCTGCGACTCGCTGCCGCCCTCGGCCTCCTCCTTCGCGTCGGACGACTTCTCCTGCTTCTGCTGCGGCGCCTTGGTGATGCCGTGCGCGATGTAATTGACGACGTCGAGGCGCGTGACGCCGCGCTGGTTGAGGAAATAGACGGCGTGCGATTCCTTCTCGCCGAACACCGCGACCAGCACGTTCGCTCCGGTCACTTCCTTCTTGCCCGACGACTGGACGTGCAGGATCGCGCGCTGGATGACGCGCTGGAACCCCTGTGTCGGCTGCGTATCGGCGTCCGAATGCGGGGCGAGCCGCGGCGTGTGCTCGTTGATGAAATCGGAGAGCACGCCGCGCAGCTCCTCGAGCTCGACGCCGCAGGCCTTCAGCACTTCGGCGGCGGACGGGTTGTCGAGCATCGCGAGCAGCAGGTGCTCGACGGTGATGAATTCGTGCTGCTTCTGCCGCGCGTCGACAAAAGCCATGTGAAGGGAGACTTCCAGTTCCTGCGCAATCATGACGCTTCCTCGACCTCGACGGTCCGCCGGACACTCGCCCCGGCGCGGCCGGGGGTCCGACGTCGACCTCCCCACTGGTTAACGTTCAAGTCTCCTCCATCGTGCACTGCAGCGGGTGCTGGTGCCTGCGCGCGAGGTCGATGACCTGCTCGACCTTGGTGCTCGCGACTTCGCGCGTATAGGTGCCGCACACGCCCATTCCCTCGCGGTGAACCTGGAGCATCACCTGAGTCGCCTTCTCGCGGCTCATTCCGAACACAGTTTGGAGCACGACGACGACAAAGTCCATCGGCGTGTAGTCGTCGTTCAGCAACACCACCTTGTAGAGCGGCGGCGGCTTGACCTTCGTGCGCTCGACCTCGAGCACGCTGCCGTGCTGTTCCTGATGGGCCATGGCGCGCCGTGCTACCTAATTGGGGTTCATGTTTGACGATTGCAACACAATTTTCAAGGGGAGCGCCGATCGGCGGATGCCCGCTTGACGCTGGCCGAGCCGGACGCGTACAAGTGGGAGCGGCTTGGTGCGCCCGCGCGACCCCGGCCCTGATGCGGGTATTCCCCTCCCGGGGTACGCGCAGACGTCGCCCCGCGCACGCGCCCCGAGGGCGGACGCGTCGCTACCCCATCCGCTCGATCATCGCGTTGCCGAAGCCCGAGCATGACACCTGGGTCGCCCCCGGCATCAGGCGGGCGAAGTCGTAGGTGACGACCTTGTCGGCGATCGCCCGCTCGAGGCTCGCCGTGATCCGCTCCGCCGCCTCGCGCCAGCCCATGTGGACGAGCATCATCTCTGCGGACAGGATCTCCGAACCCGGGTTGACGTAGTCCTTGCCGGCGTACTTCGGCGCCGTGCCGTGGGTGGCTTCGAACATCGCCACCGTGTCGGACATGTTGGCCCCGGGAGCGATGCCGATCCCGCCGACCTGCGCGGCGAGGGCGTCGGAGATGTAATCGCCGTTGAGGTTCAGGGTCGCAATCACGTCGTACTCGGCCGGGCGCAGCAGGATCTGTTGCAGAAATGCATCGGTGATGACGTCCTTGACCACGATGTCGCGTCCCGACTTCGGGTTCCTGAACGAGCACCACGGCCCGCCGTCGATCTCGTGCGCGCCGAACTCGCGCCGCGCGAGCGCATAGCCCCAGTCGCGGAAGGCGCCTTCGGTGAACTTCTGGATGTTGCCCTTGTGCACGAGCGTGACCGAACGCCGGTCATTGTCGATCGCGTACTGCATCGCCTTGCGCACGAGCCTCTCGGTGCCTTCGCGCGAAACGGGCTTGATGCCGATGCCCGAGGTCGCGGGAAAGCGGATCTTGCGTACGCCCATCTGGTTGATGAGGAAATCGATCACCTTCTTCGCCTCGGGGGTGCCTTCCTGCCACTCGATGCCGGCGTAGATGTCCTCCGAGTTCTCGCGGAAGATCACCATGTTGGTCTTCTCGGGCTCGCGCACCGGCGAAGGCACGCCCTTGAAATAGCGCACCGGGCGCAGGCAGACGTAGAGGTCGAGCTGCTGGCGCAGCGCGACGTTGAGCGAGCGGATGCCGCCTCCGACCGGAGTGGTCAGCGGCCCCTTGATCGACACCACGTAGTCCTTCAGGATCGCGAGCGTCTCGTCGGGAAGCCAGACGTCGGGGCCGTAGACGCGCGTCGACTTCTCGCCGGCGTAGATCTCCATCCAGTGGATCCTGCGCTTGCCGCCGTAGGCCTTCGCGACCGCGGCGTCGACGACCCTGATCATCACCGGAGTGATGTCGACGCCGGTGCCGTCGCCCTCGATGTAGGGAATGATCGGCTGGTCGGGAACGACGAGGCTGTGGTCGGCCTTGACCGTGATCTTCGCGCCGCCGGCCGGCACGCTGACATGCTGAGACATGGGCTCTCCTGGGACGGGAACGCGGCGCCCGCTGCGGACGTTCCGGGGACGGCGCCACGAAACCCGATATTATGCGCGCAGATGCGCGCTCTCCCGCCCACCGATGATTCGCCGCCTGCTTGATCGCCTGCTCGGGGGCAAGCGGGGTGCGGCGCCGCGCATCCACGCACGCGAGCGCCACGCGATGCGGCGCGAGCAGCTTCCCGCCGCCGCGCGCACCGTCACCGGCAAGCTGCAGGAGGCGGGCTTCAAGGCGTTCATCGTCGGCGGCGCCGTGCGCGACCTCCTGCTCGGCATCGCGCCGAAGGATTTCGACGTCGCCACCGACGCCACCCCGGAGCAGGTGAAGCCGCTGTTCCGGCGCGCGTTCATCATCGGCAGGCGCTTTCGCCTCGTGCACGTCCACGTCGGAAACGAAGTCATCGAGGTGTCGACGTTTCGTGCGGCGCAGACCGGCGACGACGCCACCGACGAGCATGGGCGCCTCCTTTCGGACAACGTCTACGGCACCCAGGCCGAAGACGCGCTGCGCCGCGACTTCACGATCAACGCGCTCTACTTCGACCCGGCGACCGAGACGGTATGGGACTACGTCGGCGGCGTCACCGACATCCGCGCGCGGCGTTTGAAGCTGATCGGACCGCCGGTCACGCGCTACCGCGAGGATCCGGTGCGGATGCTGCGCGCAGTGCGCCTCGCGGCGAAGCTTGGGCTCACGATCGACGCGCGCAGCGACGAGCCGATCGCCCGTCTCGCGCCGCTGATGCAGAACGTGCCGCCTGCGCGCCTCTTCGACGAGATGCAGAAGCTCCTGCTGTCGGGACACGCGGTCGAGACGCTGCACAGCCTGCGCGTGCACGGGCTGTCGCGCGGTCTGCTGCCGCTGCTCGACGTGATCCTCGAGCAGCCGGTCGGACAACGCTTCATCGATGCGGCGCTCGCCGGCACCGACCGGCGGGTCTCCGAAGGCAAGCCGGTGTCGCCGGCGTTCCTGTTCGCAACGCTCCTGTGGCAGCGCGTGCTGGCGACGTGGGGCGAAGCCAAGGCGCGCGGCGAGCGACCGGCACCGGCGCTCTTCGCGGCGATGGATTCGGTGCTCGCGGCGCAGGCCGAACAGCTCGCGATCCCGCGGCGCTTCGAGGCGACGATGAAGGAGATCTGGGCGCTGCAGCCGCGCTTCGAGCAGCGCGCCGGCGCGCGCCCCGCGCGCCTGCTCGAGCAGCCGCGCTTCCGGGCCGCGTACGACTTCCTGCTGCTGCGCGCGGAGGCGGGTGAGGTGCCGCCGGCGCTCGCCGACTGGTGGACGCGCTTCCAGCAGGCGGCGCCGGAGGAACGCGAGACGATGCTGCGCCCCGACGAGGCTCCGGCGAAGCGCCGGCGCGGACGCGGGCGCCGCCGCTCGGCCGGGCCGGCCGAAACACCCGCTGCTTCCGGCCCGCAGCACGAGTGATCCGGAGACCGCGCGCGCATGACGCGGGCCGCAATCGGGCTCGGCAGCAATCTCGGCCAGCCGCGCGGCCACCTCGCGCGCGCCCTCGCTGCGCTCGCCCGCGTGCCGGGCATCCGCATCATCGATGTATCGCCGCTCTACGCGACCGCTCCGGTCGGCGGGCCGGTCCAGCGCGACTACCTGAACCTCGTCGCGATCGTCGACACGTCGCTCGCGCCGCGCGCACTCCTCGCGCAGCTCCATGCGATCGAGCACCGCGCAGGCAGGCGCCGCGATCCCGCGGCGCCCCGCAATGCGCCGCGGACGCTCGACCTCGATTTGCTACTATACGGCCGGCGTCGCGCGCGGCATCATGAACTGGCGCTGCCGCACCCGCGCATGCACGAGCGTGCGTTCGTGTTGCGGCCGCTCGCCGACGTGGCTCCGGCAGCGATGATTCCCGGCCGGGGGCTCGCAAAGCGCTTCCTTGCCGCGGCGCGCGGCCAGCGTATCGCGCGTGCAGGCGTGCTTGTCCGACTGCAGCCCTCCCGACCCCGCCCCCGGTCATAGCCTAGCCGCGATGGACCTCGCCGCCTTCCGCTACGTCGTCATCGAGGGGCCGATCGGCGCCGGCAAGACGAGCCTCGCGCGGCGCTTCGCCGAGCGCCTGCACGCCGACACGCTCCTCGAGCGCCCCGACGACAACCCGTTCCTCGCCCGCTTCTACGGCGACATGTCGCGCTACGCGCTGCCGACGCAGCTCACGTTCCTGTTCCAGCGCGTCGACCAGCTTCGCGGGCTCGCCCAGCTCGACTTGTTCCGGCGCCCGACCGTCGCCGATTTCCTCCTCGACAAGGATCCGCTGTTCGCGCGGATGAACCTCTCCGACGACGAATACGCGCTCTACGAGAAGGTGTTCAAGCACCTGAAGGCGCAGGCTCCGGTGCCCGACCTCGTGATCTACCTGCAGGCGCAGGTCGACACGCTGGTCGACCGCGTGCAGCGCCGCGGCGTCGACTTCGAGCGCTCGATTCCGCCCGACTACCTCGCACGGCTCGCCGACGCCTACACGCGGTACTTCTATCGCTACGAAGATGCTCCGCTCCTGATCGTCAACAGCGAGCGGCTCAATTTCGTCAGCGACGACGGCCACCTGGATCTTCTGCTGCGGCGGCTCGCCGACATGCGCAGCCGGCGCGAGTTCTTCAACCTCGGGAGCCAGCCATGACGAACACCGGCCAGCCGGCGGGAACGCGCGCCTCCGCACCCGCATCGCCCAGCACCCAGGGCCCGCGCTATGCCGACCCGCAGGCGCGCACCACGCGCGTCTCGGTGACGACGCTGCAGACGATGGCACGCGAGCGCAGGCCGATCGCGATGCTGACCTGCTACGACGCGAGCCTCGCCGCGCGCTGCGACGATGCCGGAGTCGACGTGCTCCTCGTCGGCGATTCACTCGGCATGGTGATCCAGGGCCACGCGTCGACGCTGCCGGTGACGCTCGAGGAGACGCTCTATCACACGCGCTGCGTCGCACGCGGGTCGACGCGCGCGCTCATCATCGCCGACCTTCCGTTCGGCACCTACCAGGCGAGTCCGCAGGCCGCGTACGCCGCATCCGTCGCCGCGCTGCAGGCGGGCGCGCACATGGTGAAGCTCGAGGGCGGCTCGTGGCTCGCGCCGACGATCGCGTTCCTCGTCGAGCGCAGCGTTCCGGTGTGCGGCCACATCGGCCTCACGCCGCAGTCGGTGAACGCGTTCGGCGGCTATCGCGTGCAGGGCAAGACCGAGCCTGCGGCCGAGGCGCTCGTCGCCGACGCGCGGGCGATCGGCGCGGCGGGCTCATCGCTGATCGTCGTCGAATGCGTTCCGCGCGCGCTGACGCCGCGCCTCGCGTCGGCCGCGAACGCGCCGCTGATCGGCATCGGGGCCGGCCCCGAGTGCGCCGGACAGGTGCTCGTCATCTACGATGCGCTCGGCATCACGCCGGGCAAGCCCGCGCGCTTCGTGCGCAACTTCGCGGCCGGAACGGCGGGGGTCGGGGAAGCGCTCGCGGGCTTCGTCGCCGCAGTGCGAGACGGCTCCTTCCCGGCGTCCGAGCACTGCTTCTGACCGCGCTCGCGACTCCGCCGTCGGCCATCCCCGCTCCTTCATCCTCGCTCCGTCATCCCTGCTCCCATGGACATCATCGAATCCGATGACGCGCTCCGCAAGCGGCTGCGCCAGGCCCGGCACGTCGCCTTCGTGCCGACGATGGGAGGGCTGCACGCCGGGCACCTCGCGCTGATGGGCCTCGCGCGCAGGCATGCCGACTGCGTCGTCGCGAGCATCTTCGTCAACCGCCTGCAGTTCGGCCCGAACGAGGATTTCGACCGTTATCCGCGCGCCCTCGAATCCGATTGCGCCGCCCTCGAGCGCGAGGGGGTCGACGTCGTGTTCACGCCGCACGAGCAGGTGATGTACCCGACGCCGCAGGTCTACCGCGTGCAGCCGCCACCGCTCGCCGACGAGCTCGAGGGCGCGTCGCGGCCGGGGTTCTTCCACGGCGTCTGTACGGTGGTGCTGAAGCTCTTCAACATCGTGCAGCCGCAGTTCGCGGTGTTCGGAAAGAAGGACCGCCAGCAGCTGAAGATCGTGCGCGGCATGGTGCAGCAGTTCAACCTGCCGGTCCAGATCATCCCCTGCGAAACCGTGCGCGCAGACGACGGGCTTGCGTTGTCGTCGCGCAACCGCTACCTCTCGCCGGCCGAGCGCACCGAGGCGCCGCGACTTTATAAAACGCTGCGCACGATCTCCGACGCGATTGCCGCCGGGCGCACCGACTACGCCAACCTCGAAGTCGAGGCGCGCGCCGAGCTCGCAAGAAATGGCTGGAAGGTCGACTACATCGTCGTCCGCCACGGCCTCGCACTGCGCATTCCGCATCCCGAGGGCTTCGACCACCCCAACCTCCTGATCGCGCTCGGCGCCGCGACGCTCGGCGGGACGCGCCTCATCGACAACGTCGATGTGATCCCGAAGGACGGCGAGGACTAGCGTCGCCGCGGTCGCGATTGCGACCGCCGCAGCGATCCTCGCCGGGTGCGCGAGCGAGTCGCTCGCTCCGGGGTCGGGCGGGCCGTGATCCCCCGGCAAAACTGACAGTCCACGCCGCGACGCAAAGCGCCTAGGCTCTGTTCGTGCCTGGGAGGAACGCCGTGATGCAACGTCGCGTCGTACGCCTGCTGTTGGCGTCGGCTGTGCTGGCGGTCGGGGTGAGCGTCGGAATGAGCGTCGCTGCAGCCGGCGTGCAGGATGCCCGGCACGATGCAACGCTGCGTGCACGCATCGGCCATCCGGCACTGCCGCTGCTGTTCGAAGCGGCCGGCGGCAATCGCGTGGCACCGGCTGCCCTGATGTCGCTCGGGAGCGCGACGAGAGTTGCCGTTACGCGCGATGCAATCCATGTGGCGTTGCCGATGATTCGCGGCCTGGGGGTCGCCGAGCATCCCCACGGTGTGGAACCTTCGGGAGCCGTGACGCTGCGCTTCGTCGGTGCTGCGGCCGAGGCGTACCTGCGCGGACTCGACCCGCAACCGGCACGGATCAACTATCTGCGCACGAGCGATCCTTCTGGCAACCGCGTAGACGTTCCGGTGTTCGGGCGCGCCGGAATCGGAGAGGTATACCCGGCGATCGACGCCGTGGTCTACGGCGACGGAAGCGTGATCGAGTACGACTTCGTCGTAGGACCGCGAGGTGACCCGGCGTCCATTCGAATGCGCGTCGAAGGCGCGTCCTCAATCACTCTGGACGCCGCGGGCGACGCGATGCTCACGACCCCGCGAGGCATCCTGCGGCTCCGGCATCCCGTCGCGTGGCAGGACGGGGACCACGGACGCAGCGAGGTCGAAGCCGCGTTCGCCCTGCGCGCACAGCGGGAAATCGTGTTCGCGATCGGCGATTACGACCATGCACGCCCACTCGTGATCGATCCGGTGATCGCCTATGCAACCTATGCAGGCGGATCAGCGCTCGATGTGGCGACCGCCATCGCCGTCGACGCCAGCGGCAGCGTGTACATCACCGGGCTCACCCGTTCCACCGACTTTCCACTCAAGACACCCATCGACGCGTCGGTCAATGCGGAGGCGGACAGCGACGCGTTTGTCGTAAAGCTCGCGCCGGATGGCAAATCGCTCGTGTACGCGACCTTTCTCGGCGGGCCGGTCGGGCTGGAGACCGCAACAGGAATCGCAGTCGACAAGACCGGCAGCGTGTACGTCGGCGGGATCACCGACGCGGACGACTTCCCGGTCACTGCAGGCGCGTACCAGAAGGGAACCGCCGGGGGCGGATCGTTCGTCGCAAAGCTCAATGCGGCGGGAAACGCGCTCGTCTATTCGACCTACGTCGCCGGTGTCGTCGCGAACGCGCTCGCGGTCGACGACTCCGGCAATGCGTACGTCGCCGGCGAGGTAACGGGCGCGTTCGCGACCACGCCTGGTGCGCTCCAGGAAACCGGACCGGCCTACCCCAAACGAGCAAGCTTCGTGCTCAAGCTCGGTCCCACCGGATCGTCGGCATCGTACGCAACGTTTCTGGCTGGACCCGGCGAAGGCGGTGCCAACGCGATCGCCGTCGATGCGTCGGGGCACGCGTATGTCGGCGGCTGGACCTCCGGAACCTTTCCGCTCGTACGCCCGTTGCAACCCGGCTCCGGCGGCAGTCGCGACGGATACGTGAGCGTGCTCGACCCCTCGGGGAGCCGTCTCGTCTCGTCGACGCTGATCGGCGGAGCCTACGATGACACGGTGAACGCCCTGGCGCTCGACAGGGAAGGACTCGTCTACGTCGCCGGCGAGACCTACTCCGGCAACTTCCCGAGCGTCAACGGGTTCCAGCCCAAGAAGTCGGGAGTCATGCTTCTCAACTCGACGCTCGGCAACGCCTTCGTCGCGAAGCTCGACCTAAGCGCAGGACGGGTCGTCTGGTCGTCGTTTCTCGGCGGCGAGACGTGCTTCTGCATGACGCGTGGCAACGGAAACCCGTATCCCGGCGACGCCGCGTACGGTCTCGCGGTCGACTCGGAAGGACACGCATACGTGACCGGGATCACCCGCACGTGGACCTTCCCGCTCATCGATTCGACGTCTTTGCCCAATCCGCGCAACGGCGAGGAGTCCGGATTCGTCGCCAAGGTGTCTGCTGCCGGCACGACGCTTCTCTTCTCGACGTTCGTTCGCACCGGAGCCCCGCTGTACAGCTGGACCGGGGGTTCTCCGGACGCGAGCGCCAAAGCCGTCGCCATCGACGGCACGGGCGCCGCTTACGTGCTCGGCAACTCGGCCAGCGGCACCGATTTCACTGCGTCGGCCGGCACGTTCCAATCAGGCAATCCCGGTGGGCTGACGCCGGTCGTCGTCAAGTTCCCGCCTCCCTCACACCACCTCGCAATCGCCTCGTCCAATCTCGATGGCGATGCGGCTACGCCGGTGACACTGAGTGCCGCAGTCGACGGCCTTCCCGTCGCAGGGCCGGTCGAGTTCCTCTCCGGAGCGCTCGTGCTCGGCTCGGCGACGCTCGCCGCCAATCGCGCCTCGATCACGATGACCCTGACTCCCGGGATCCACGTCGTGAGCGCGCGCATGTCGACCCCCGAAGGACAGATCGACGGCGGTCCGCTGCTGCAGATCGTCGATCAGCCGCTGAGTTGCGCGCCGTGATCGCGCATCGTCGCCCAGTCATGCCCGTGTTCACCTGCAGTTCCCTCGCGCGGGTTGCGCGGGTCATCGTCATCGCCATCGCGACCGCCGTCCACTTGGCCGACGCGGCGACCCGTGGCGTCGGGGACCGAGGCCTCGAGATCGCGCTGACGCCTCACGGCGAATCCTGGTGGATCTCGCCCGCGGGGGTAGAACTCCATTCGGCCAGCGGCGCTGCGATCGCGCGGCATCCCTCCGACGCGCAAGGATTCGGCAACGTTGAGCACTTCGCCGTTTCGCCACATGACGGAAGCCTATGGGCCGTTACGGATGCGCCTGGACTCGCGCACTTCGCAAGCGACGGACGCCTTCTCGGAGCAACTCCGATCCCCACCGGTGCAGCTTCGCTCGGCGTTGGACAGGAGGGAACTGTCTGGGTGGCGATGCCGGACGCTGTCCTGCAGTTCTCCGCCGCAGGACGCCTCGTTGGCTCATTGGCTTCCGCGACGACCAGCGACACCGGCGGCGCTCGCGCGGGCACTGCGGTGGACAGCGTCACCGGCACAAACGGGGCTGGCTGGAAGCAGGTGCTCGTCGACTCACTTCGAAATCGCGGGTGGCTCGTCGAACAGGGGCAATTGACGCCGTTCCGGGTCGACAGGCCGATCGCCGAGGCACCCTTACCGCTACCCGCGCCATGCGGCGCACGTGCCGCCGCGCTTGACGGTCTGCACGGCCACGTCTTCGTCCTCTGCGACGACGCGATCGCGATGCTCGACGCCTCCGGCATCGAACGCTCGCACCTCGCGCTCGACGCTGCGACCTCCGGCGCGCTCGAGCGCCTCGCCCATGACGCGCAATCCGGCGACCTCATTGCGTCGGGGACCGGCCTCGTCCTGCGGATCGACACCGGCGGCAGACTCGAACTCCGCGAGGTAGCCGACCCGCTCATCGCGGCCGTGCAACCGGCACCGTTTCGTGTCGAGCCGAGCGTAATGTTGCTGCGCCCGCCCGATGGCGGCGCAACCTTGGACGAGCGACAGGAATTCATCCTTGGGCTCGGCACGAGGTGTCCGTCGGGACCCTGCACGGCTCCCGAGGCATACGTTTCGCAGCTGCAACTCAGCGTCGAACTCAACGGCATGCGGCAGGCCGCTGCTGCCATCGACGCCGGAACGCAGCGGGCGACCGTACGGGCGAACGGCGTGCTTCGTCCCGGTGCCAACCGGATCGACGCCGAGGTCCGCGATGCCTTCGGGCACAGCGCACGATTGCCCACGGCGACGCTGTCGCTGCTGAACTCGCCGGCGGACTTGGACGACGAGTCACGCACGCAGGTGAGCAAGGCCGCCAACAAGGCTCCTTCAGTGAAGCTCACGGCGCCCGCAGCCGGAAGCGTGTTTGCCATCGGAAGCACGATCAAGCTGAGCGCAACGGCAAGCGACAGCGACGGCAGCATCACCAAAGTGGAGTTCTACCGCGCAGGCAGCAAGCTGATCGGCACGTCGACCAAGGCTCCGTACACGCTGGCGTGGTCGAACGCGACCGCAGGCAGCCACTCGCTCACCGCGCGCGCCTACGACAATCGCAAAGCCAGCACGACGTCCGCCGCGGTCGCCATCAGCGTCACCGCCAACCAACCGCCGTCCGTTACGATCGTGAAACCGGCTGACGGAGCTGTCTACGCTGCAGGAAGCACGGTCACGCTCACAGCGGATGCGGTCGATGCCGATGGATCGATCACGCGCGTCGAATTTTTCGACGGCGCCACCTCACTTACCGCGCTCGGTACCGCGCCGTGGACGTGGACCTGGTCCAGCCCGGCGCCTGGTCCGCACACGATCACGGCGCACACCACGGATGACCAGGGTGCTGGCGCGACGTCGGCGCCGGTCACCGTCAACGTCACCGACAACCGGCCCCCGTCGGTCTCGATCACGGCGCCCGCCGACGGCGCGGTCTACGCCGCAGGGAGCCCGGTCGTGCTCACCGCCGACGCCCATGATGCCGATGGCGCCGTCACTCAAGTGGAGTTCTTCGCCGACGCGACGCCACTCGTCGTCCTGCGAGCGGCGCCGTGGAGTTGGACCTGGCCCGCTCCCGGACCTGGCCACCACGACATCACGGCGAGAGCGACGGACGACCGCGGCGCCGTCGCGGATTCGGCGGTTTCCTCCGTCGCCGTCGGGGCGCCGCCACGCGTGGTGATCGCCGCGCCGACTGGATGCGTGACGTTGAATGCGCCCTACTATCTGCCGGTGACGGTCCACGCCTTCAGCGCAAGCAGCGCCATTACGAAGATCGAGCTTTTCGACGGGGTGACGCTCGTTGACAGCGCGCTGAAGGCGCCTGCGTCGTTCACCATGACGGAGCCGAGTGCGGGAACACATTCGTTCACCGCGCGCGCCACCGACGCAAACGGCTTCACCGCGACGTCGCGGCCGGCGGTCGTCAAAGTCCTGCCGGTCAATCAGCTGCCGACCGTTTCGCTCACCGCACCCGTCGACGGGACAACGTTTCCATCCAGCGCGACGGTGACATTGAGCGCAGAAGCGACAGACCCTGACGGCACCATCGCATCGGTGACGTTCAAGACCGACGCGGGCTTCACGATCGGCGTCGTCACGCAGCCGCCGTACTCCTTCGACTGGAAGGACCGTCCGACAGGATGGTATACCGTTCTAGCCCATGCAACCGATAGCCGCGGTGCTACGGTTGTCTCCTCGCCGGTGCATTTCATTGTCGACACGAACCGCCTGCCCGTGGTGTCGCTGATTGCCCCCGCAAACGGCGCGAAATTCGGCGAACCCGCGACCATTCCGCTCGTCGCCAGCGCGAGCGATCCCGACGGGCCGATCGCCCGGGTCGAGTTCTATGCAGGGCTGACGCGTATCGCGACCGACACCACTGAGCCTTTCACCTTCGACTGGAGCGGAGTGCCGGCCAAGGCGTATTACCTCAGAGCGCGCGCCTACGACCGCTCCGGTGCGATGACCGAAAGCGCTCCGGTTACGGTCATCGTCGCAACCAATCTGCCGCCGGCGGTCACGCTCACGGCGCCGGTTGGCACGGACGATTTCTACGCACCGGCGACCATCGCGCTTGCGGCGACGGCCTCGGACACCGACGGTGGCATCGCGCGCGTCGAGTTCCATGCCAACGGAACGCTCGTCGGCACGGCGACCACCTCGCCCTATTCCGTCGTGTGGGAGGGCGCTCCGGCAGGCAGCTACTCGGTCACCGCGACGGCCTACGACACGAGCGGAGCGGCCGTCACAACGCCGGCCGCGATGTGGGTCGTGAAGCCGCCGATCGGCCTGAGCATCACCGATCTCCCCAATGGGGCTACGATCGGCGACGATCACGTGACGATCGGCGGCACGCTTGCGGCCCCGGACAATTCGTCGGTCACCGTCAACGGTGCCGTCGCACACGTCGACGACCTTGGGAACTTCCACTTGAACGATGTTCCGCTCGCGCCCGGCGTGAACGCCATCGACGCGATCGTGACGACGCAGGACGGCCAGACCGCGTCCTACTCCGTGACCGTGAACAGCTCGGGACCGGGGCCGTTCGCCGTGAACGCCTACCCGACCGAGGGAATCGACTCGCTTGCAGTGACCTTCACCGTCGAAAATCGATCCGGTGTCTCCTTCGGAAAGGTCGTTTTCGACCTCGACGGCGACGGTAACCCGGACCTGGCCGTCACTCAGGCAGAGTTTGGCGATGAGCCGTACGCGTTCGCCGTGACCTATCCTGCCGGGACGTGGAACGCATCGGTCAAGGTGCTCGACGAGCAAGAGCGGACCATCTACGCAACGAAGAAATCGATCGTCGTCCTGACGCCAGAGCGCTACGGCAATCGCATTCGTGCGGTGTACGAAAAGATGCTGGCGAGGCTCGGCGCCGGGAATATCACGGGGGCACTCACTGCGTTCACCGCTAGCGCTTACGAGAAGTACGCCGGCATCTTCAACGAGCTTCGGCTCGACCTCCCGACGCTCGTTGGGCAACTCGGGACACTCGAAGGCATGACGTTCGGACTCGACGTCGCCGAGCTCAATGTCGTGCGCACGACGCAGAACGGTCCACAGCAATTCCTGGTCGATCTGATCCGCTCCGAGGACGGCATCTGGCGGATCGACGGGATGTAACCCATGTTCATGATGAGACTCGTTCTCTCGGTCCTCGGCTACTTCGGCCTGATCGTTTTCGCCTACATCTTCTGGAACAACGTACCCCAGCGGCTGTTCGGCGCACCGCTCGCGGGGATCGTCGTCGACCGCGCCACCGGCAAGCCGATCCCGGGGGCGTACGTGAGCTACCTCTGGGAATCTGCAACCGATCCAAAGGGATTCTTTGGCAGCGGCGGCCGCGACATCTGCTATCACGCTGCCGGCACCACGGCCGACGCCGCCGGCCGCTTTCATGTCGACGGGTGGAGCGAGTGGAGTACCTATCGCGTCACCAATCAGGATCCACAGGCCCTCGTGTACGCGCCGGGCTACGAGGCGACCACGTTCATCCTGCACGAGGGCAGCTTCGAGCCACCGATTCCGCGCCTGCGGGAGAGGTATGCGCTGCGGTCGTTCTCGGGAACCAACGAGCAACGGATCAAGAATCTCTTCTGGGGATTTGCGAACCGCGGCTGCGACTACGGGAAAGAGAGCAAGAAGAGCCTCTATCCGATGATGCGAGCCGTCTATTTCGAAATTCGACCACTTGCCTCTACACCAAGCGAACACGAGATTGCCGAGAGCGTTGCCGGACTAACCGCGACTACGGCCCTCGCAATTGATCCCAACGGGCCGGTCCAAGTCGAACGCGAACGGACCTTCATTGAGGAGAATCTGAAATGAACGTCCGCGCAGACATCGTCGTGCTCGTGCTTACTGCAGGCCTCAGCGCGGCGGCAAGTGCATACGAGCAGGCAACGCACGCGCTTGTCACCAAATATGCCTTCGAGTCCTCACCTCTGGCTCCCGAGGCAGGCAACTTGCCTCCACTAGTTCGTTCCCTGGGACTCGACACATGGTCGCCGCTTGGCGCCGGGTACGACTATTTTGAGATGTCGACACAGTTCTCCAACGGTATCCCGATCGCGCATATTGCACAGGCGTATGAGCGCGAGATTGTCAAATACCTTGGCGCGAATCCCGATATTGATCCCATTCGCGCGTGGCTCATGTACGGTGCCATTCGAGAGGACGACAACAAGACCGAGGATCCGCCGACACCGCAGGACGTCGCGCCGGGGCTACGCCGGCCACTCAGTCACTTCTACGACCCGTACAACAACCTCAAGCTGAATTCTCCGGCTCTCGCCGATCTCGCCCGCGAGATCAACAAGGCGCCTGACTGGGCAATGGGGAGCCCGGACGCCTTCGAGCAGCCCAACACCCCGCAGACCCCTCGCGACAATACGTTCACCGTTTTCGACGCGCGCGAGGCGATGCTGCGAGCGCTGACGCTCGAGACCTATGACGGCTCGGGTTATGTCGATGTCGCTGGTGCGAGTACTCCGGCCGAACGGCAGCGCTTCCGGCGGATGTACTGGGCGACCGTGTTTCGCGCCCTCGGCGACGTCCTCCACCTCAATCAGGACATGGCCCAGCCTCAGCACACGCGTAACGAACCGCACGCCGGCAAGTATTGCTCGTGGATCCCAAGGTGCCCCGGTGGGCACTCGAGCGTCTACGAAAAGTACATGAAGGCCCGTGCGCTCGGTACGACGGCGTTCGATCTCGATCAACCGTACAACAAGCCGGTCACGATCTGGCCGCTTGCGATACCCGCCGGCAGCTATCCGATTCCTGCTTTCGCGAGTTACGCGGACTACTGGAGTACGGGAAAGGGACCGGCATCCCTGGTCGGCAAAGGGCTCGCAAACTACAGCAACCAAGGCTTCTTCACGGCCGGCAAAAACCTCGATTCGACCGAGTACCCGTCGCCACCGCATCACCTCGACGCCTTCACCGTCCGCACGATGCCGGCCCGGCGCTGGGATGGGACGGTCACGACCAATCCGGCACCCACCTACGTGCTGTTCGGATCGGTGACCGACTCATGGCAAGGTTCGGTCGCAAGCAATGTCCCGCTCACGACCTTCGGGCTGTGGGACGAATTTCTCGAGAAGCGAGGCGCTTTGCCCCGATACACCCTCAACCGCTTCAACTACGACGCGATGGCGGATCTGCTCATCCCGCGGGCAGTCGCCTATTCGGCCGGTCTCATTAACTACTTCTTTCGTGGCGTCCTCGAGGTCACTCGTCCGGACGAAGGAGTCTTTGCACTTGCCGACCACGCCGATCCGACCGGATTCACCCGAATCCGCGCCAAGCTGCGAAACGCAACGCCCGACTTCGCGGCGAAGAACGGAAGCACCCAGGTGCAAAGCATGACGTCGGGCGACCTGATTGCCGTCATCAAATACCACAGAGACCTGAAATACTCTCCCAGTCTCGACGGTGTGGTTGGGGTCGCACCCTGCGACGAGCCGCTGACGGTGGTCATTGAGCAGAATCCCGACGCGACGACACATTGCCGCGACGGGGTCGAACAGATCATCGTGTCGCCCCCCATTCGTGGCGTTTCGATCGGCAACGGATCGGAGCAACTCGTCGAGTTCGACTTCTCAGCGACTCCGATCCCATTCGGCGTCACGGACGTCGTGCTGCAGGTCGTTTACCGCGGCACACTGGGCGGCGAGACCCATGCGATAGCTGTCGGCTCGGTGGATCTCTCGGAGCCGACCTATTTTACGTATCACAACGCGACTGACTACATCCGCATCGCCGATCGTGTATACACGCGCCCCGAGGTCGAGCAGGATCTCAACCTCATCTCGCAGATTCAGCCACGCTCCTGCGTCGACGAGGGTGTCTCACCTCCGGTGTTGCGTCCGGATTGCGCGCAACCGGTTTCGCTCGACCTCGCGGTCATGTTCGACGAGCAGCTCGAACCGCTCGCCATGGCTACCGACCTCCGGCACCGACGCTTCGTGCGCTTCGCCTACCTGACGGTGGCCGACGAAAGCGCGAGCCCACCCGCCGAGGCTGCGCGGTTCGCGCGCCTCAAATTGGTTTCCCAGGTCCACGGCTCGCCGACCGCGGGGCTGCCGCAGCAGGACTCGACCTGCATGCCGCGCGACCCTGTCGAGGCGAAGGCCCGCCTGATGCAGGTGAGGCACATCACCTGGCAGCAATACGCGCTGCCGATCTCGAGGATGGCGCGCCTGCGCGGGGTCAATGGATGGACCACCACGTCGTGCGTGTTGAACGGCAGCGACGCAGCTTCGGAGACCCCCGACGATCGCAAGGCCAAAATGGCGCCGCTGAAGCGCGACAGCGACGAATTCAAGCCCTTCCCCGTGACGATCATGCCGAAGTACCTGGCCGGCCAACCCTGACACCGGGAGGTCGTCCGAAGGCCCCCTACGCCGCCCTCAACGCATCGACGATCTTCATTCTCGCCGCCCGTGCGGCCGGAAGGAAGCCGCCGATGAGCCCCATTGCAAGGGCAAACGCGAGGGAGGCGGCCACGATCGACGGCGTCAGCGCGAACGAGAAGGCGATCTCGGCGAAGGTCTGGAAGTTGGTGGTCGAGATCGTCACCGCCTGCATGAACGACGCTGCGACGAGCCCTGCCACGCCGCCGGCAAACCCGAGGAGAAGCGCCTCGGCGAGGAACGCGACGAGGATCGCGCCCCGCGGAAAGCCCAGCGCGCGCAGCGTGCCGATCTCGGCCGTCCGCGATGCGACGCTCGCGTACATCGTGATGGCGGCCCCGATCACCGCGCCGATCGAGAAGATGATCGAGATGCCGGTGCCGAGCACGCGGATGAAGTTCGCGAGCGCCTGCGACTGGTCGGCGTAGAACTGCCGCTCGCGCTTTGCCTCGACGGTGAGCCGCGGATCGCTCTCGAGCGCCGTCTTCACGGCATCGAACCGATCGGGATCGGCAAGCCTGAACACCACCGACGAGTAGCCGTTGCGCCGGAACGCCTGCAGCATCTGCGTCGCGTCGCCCCAGATCTCCGAGTCGAAGCCGGTGCGGCCGGCGTCGAACTCGCCGACGACCGTCCATTCGCGCGACCCGAAGCGAAGCGTGTCGTCGAGTTCGGCGCCACGAAAGCCCTTCGCGATCGCCCGCCCGACGACGATCTCCGAGGTCCCGGGTCGGAACATCCGCCCGGCGACGAGCTTGACCTGCGGCCGCAGTTCGAGACCCGCGGCCGTCACGCCGCGGACGGTGACGTTGCCCGGAGCGCCGGTCGAGCGCTTGGGCAAGTTGATGAGGACGACCGACTCCTTCGAGATGAGGCGCGTGCCATCACCGGCGACGGCGATGTCGGGAAGCGAGTCGATGACGCGTGCCTGGTCGCGGCTGATGCCGCTCTGCACCTCGGTCTGCGACCCGCGGCGGATCACGACGACGTTGTCGGGCTGCCCGGTTGCGACGAGCGTCGCCCTCAGGCCCGCCGCGAGCATCAGCACGGTGGCGAATACGTAGACGACGAGCGCCATGCCGCCGGCGGTGAGCGCGGTGGTGAGCCGCCTTGCGACGAGGTTGCGCGCGATGTAGGTGAACGGAACCTTCATCGCCGGCTTATCCGATCGCCCGCAGGCCGTCGACGATGCGAAGGCGCGCTGCGCGCCATGCCGGAATTGCGGCGGCGATCATGCCGACCGCGAGCGCCGCGGCGAGCTGCAGTGAAATCGTCTCGCGCGACACCTCGAAGCCGGTGATGAGCGAGCCGATCGTGCTCGCGAACGCGCGGGCGAGCGGAAAGGTGGCGAGGACGCCCAGCGCGCCGCCGGTGAGCGCGATCGCGACCGATTCGAGCACGATCAGGAGCGCGACGAAGCCGCCCCCGAAGCCGAGCGCCTTCAGGGTCGCGTATTCGGCGTAGCGCTCGCGCGCGGTCATCGCCATCGTGTTGGCCATCACGGCCATGATGATGACGATGACGATGTAGGAGACTGCCTGGATCGCGCCGATGATCGCGTCGGACATCGCGACGAAACCGAGCTGGAATGCCTTCTCGGTTTCGGTGAGCGTCTCCGCATAGGAGTTCCTGAACATCGCGTCGATGGTCTGCGACACTTCGGCCGCGGCCGACGGGTCCTTCAGCGCCTCGATGTAGAGCCCGACGCTGTCCATGCTGCGCCCGTAGCGCTGCCTGAACGTCTCGTTCAGGTAGGCATAGTGGAAGAAGAAGCTCGACGTGTCGGTCGACGCCTCGGCGCCGTCGTAGATCCCGCGCAGGTTGAAGGTCCAGGTGCCGGGGTAGATGGTGCCGCGCAGCGGAATCGGGTCGCCCACCTTCCAGCCGAACTTCTCGGCGAGCTTGCGCCCGGCGATCGCGCCCTGGCGATCGGCGAGGAATGCGCGCCGCTCGGCTTCCGGCAGCACGAACTCGGGATAGAGGTCGAGGTAGCTCGCCCCGCTGATCGCGAACTGCGGGAAGAAGTTGCGCTCGCTCACGTAGACGCCGCCGAACCAGTTCGCCCACGCGACTCCGGTCACGCCCGAGACCTGGCGCAGCTTCTCCGCGTAGCTGATCGGCAGCGGAAACACGAGCGACACCGAGTTCCGCGTGACGAGCCGCGCCGACGAGCTCGCGTTGGCGCCCGCGTACCACGCGTCGACGAGCGTGCGCAGGAGCCCGAACGCAGCGATCGCGACGACGATCCCGAGCACGGTAAGGAGCGTGCGCAACCGGTGGCGCAGCGCGTTCTTCAGCACCAGCAGCGGAACGAACATCGCCTCGCGCGGCCGCTCACGCGGCCAGCTCGCCCTTTTCTAGATGGACGAGCCGGTGCGCCGTTTCGGCCGCCTTCGGATCGTGGGTCACCATGACGATCGTCTTGCCGAGCTCGGCGTTGAGCCGCCCGAGGAGACCGAGGATCTCCTGCGCGGTGACGCGGTCGAGGTCGCCCGTCGGCTCGTCGGCGACGATCAGTTCGGGGTCGGTGATCAGTGCGCGGGCGATTGCGACGCGCTGCTGCTGGCCGCCCGAGAGCTCGTTCGGCAGGTGTGCCGCGCGGTCGGTGAGACCGACGAGCGCCAGCGCGGCGTCGACGCGTTCGCGGCGCTCGGCGCGCGAGAGGGAGGTCAGTTGCAGCGGCAACTCGACGTTGCCGAATGCGCTCAGCACCGGCATGAGGTTGTAGAACTGGAACACGAAGCCGACGTTGATCGAGCGCCACAGCGTGAGCTCGGCGTCGGAGAGCGCAGTGATGTCGATGCCGCCGATGCGAATCGTCCCGGACGACGGCTTGTCGATGCCGGCGATCAGGTTGAGGAGCGTCGACTTTCCCGATCCCGAGGGGCCCATCAGCGCGATGTATTCGCCCTCGGCGACCTCAAGCGACAGGTCGACCAGGACCGGGATGACCTGCCCGCCGCGCAGGTACTCCTTCGACAGCCCCTCGATCACGATGAGCGGTGTCACCGGACGAGCGCCGCGGCGACCTTGGTCACCGCGCGGTCACCGCGACCTGCGCGCCGCCCGCGAGCTTTGCCGTGGGCTTCTGGATCGCCTTGTCGCCGGATTTCACCTCGCCGGTGATGGCGACGACGTCGCCGAGGCTCTTGCCGCGGGTGACCGGCACCTCGACCGCGCGATCGCCGCGGACGACGAACAGGACCGATCGCCCGCTGCGCGTCGCAATGGCGTCGGCGTTGACGGCGAGCGTCGCCTTCTCGTCCTCTGCGGTGACTTCCCTCGACAGGAAGCCGACCTTCGCGCTCATCTCGGGAAGGATGCGCGGATCGATCGCATCGAACCTGACCTTCGCCGTCACCGTCGCCTTGGCGCGGTCGACGGTGGGAACCATGCGGTCGATCCGCCCGAGAAAGCGCACGTCGGGAATGGCGTCGAGCACGATCTCGGCGGGTTGGCCGACTTTCACCTTGTCGAGGTTCGATTCGGAGACGTCGGCTTCGACTTCGAGCGTCGACATGTCGGCCATCGTCACCACCGCTCCCTTGGAGTCGGTTGCGCTCGAGAACGGCGTGAGGAGATCGCCGACGTTGGCGTTCTTGGTCAGGACGACGCCGTCGAAAGGCGCGCGGATCTTCGTATAGTCCACCGCGAGCTCGGCGTTCTTCGCGTTGGCGACCGCCGCCCTGACGCCCGCCTCGGCGCTCGCCACGCCGGCGCGCGCGCGGTCGTAGCGCGCCTGGGCGGTGTCGAGCGCCGACTGCGAGATGAAGTTCTTCGCGACGAGATCGCGGTCGCGCGCGAGCTCGACCCGTGCATTGTCGAGCTCGACGTTGTTCTGCTGGACGACGGCACGCGCGACGCCGACGCTCGCCTCGGCACTGTGCATCTGGGCCACCACGTCGCGATCGTCGATGCGCGCGATGACGTCGCCCTCCTTGACGCGCGAGCCCTCGGCGACGCCGAGCCACTCGAGGGTTCCGGTCGCCTTCGACGAGATCGCCGCCTTGCGCTGCGCGACGACGTAGCCGGTCGCGTTCAGCACCACGTACTGCTGCGACGGATACGCCGTGACGACGGGAACCGTCTGCACGTCGAGCGGGTGCGGCCGCAGCCATTGCCAGCCGACACCCGCAAGGACCACCACGGCGAGCACGCCGAGCCAGACCCACTTGCGCCGGCGCCGGCTGCGAAGCGCGGTGAGGCTGCGGTCGATCCTGAGTTTGCTGAGGTCTGGAGCGGGCGCTGGGATCGGCATCGGAACGCCGCCGCAGGCGGGCGAAAGCGCGGCGCGGCGTGGATTCTACCGCGCCCGAACGCGGACGATCGGCCCGATGCGGGCGCCTGTATGCCGCCGGCTCAGGACGGCGTCAGGTGCCGAACCGGCAGCACACTCGCTGCGGGTGCTGCCGTCACTTCACGACGACCTTGCCCTGACTGGTCTTCTCGTGGAAATCGTCGTAGAAGCGATATTCACCCGGCTTCAGTGCGCGAATGGTGAAGGTTGCCTTGTGACCGGGCGGAATCACTTTCTCGACCTTGAGATCGTGGCTCTCGAACTCCATCGCGGCCTTGCCGTCGTTCGCGACCTCGATCACGAAACGCTTCCCGGCCGGCGCCTCGATCACCGTGGGCGCGATGACGCCGTCGCGCGCCGAGAGCTTGAATAGCGGGAGTTCGTCGGCAAGGGCCGGGGCCGCGATGGCGAGACCCAGGAGGAGCGAAAGAAGAGTTTTCATGGCTCGAGGCTGGCTAGGGTTCGGAAACCGGGTCGGGAGCGCCGGACGGCGCAACGGCGTGGACGATAGCAAAGTCCGCGAGGAATGTAAATAGGAATGATTGTCATTCGCGAATCACCCGCCGGGTCGCGCCGAGCGACCAAAGGGCGACCATCGCGAGGCCCGCACCGATCAGCGCGATGCCGAGCCACTCGTTGCCCGCGAGCTTCTCGCCGAAGATCACCATCGACGCCACGAGCGCGATGACGGGAATCGCGAAGATGTTGAGCGAAGCCTCTCCCGCCGGAAGCCAGCGCAGGATCTCCATCCAGGCGATGAACCCGGCAGCACTCGAGATCGCCCCGACGTAGAGCAGGCAGGCGAGCTCGCCGGCCGTCCACTCGATCGCCGGCGCACCGTAGAGCCACGGCAAGAGCGCGAGCGGAATGGCGCCCACTGCCATCTGCCAGGCGATGAACGGGAGGATGTCGAATCCGGGATCGCGCTGGAATCGCTTCAGCGCGACGGTTCCGGCCGCCCAGCCGAATCCCGACAGGACCGCCCACAGCTTGGCGGCGAGCCCCCCCTGCCACGACCACGGTTCGACGATGCACACGAGCCCGGTGAAGGCCAGCGCGATCGCCGGCACCTGGAACCTGCGGATGCGCTCGTCGAGCACGATTCGCGCGATGACGAGCGTCCAGAACGGCATCGTGAACACCAGCACGGCGGCGCGTCCGGCGCCGCCGGTCGCCACCGCCATCATCGTCGCGCCGAAATTGATCGTCGTCTGGAAGAAGCCGGTCACGACCACCGCCCACCAGCTGTGCGGCAGCCAGCGCCCGCGCCGCAGCGCGAGCGCGGCGAACAGCACCAGCACGGCGAGCCAGGTTCGCGCGAAGTTGAACGACAGCGGATCGGCGCGGGCGAGCGCCGCCTTCATCACAACCCAGTTGAAGCCCCAGACGAGCGTCAGCAGCACGAGCGCGACGTAGGCGGCGCGACGCGACGAAACGCCGAGCCGCAGCCGGTTCAATCGACGAGGAACGGCTCGATTTGCGCCGCGACCGCGGCAGGTTGATCGTGATGGAGCATGTGCCCCGCATCGTCGATCACGCCCAGACGTCCGTGAGGCACTGCGGCGAGCCGGCGCCGCACCCCGGCGAGCCCGCCGGTGCCGACCTCACCTTCCGGATGCCCGTCGAGCCAGTGAGGAAGGCGCGAGTCGGCGGCGGCGACCCACAGCACCGGAGCCTCGATCGCGCGCCACACGGCAAACGCCTCCTCCATCCGGTTCACCGTCGGAAAGGGCAGCCGGTGGCGCGGATCGGATACGAGATCGGCGCTCCCGTCGGGACGCACACGGGCCCAGTGCGCGGCGAGGAACTCGGCGCGATCGCGCGCGAGCCGCGGATTGTTCTTCTGCA
Organism: Pseudomonadota bacterium; assembly: GCA_018241785.1. Taxonomy (GTDB): domain Bacteria; phylum Pseudomonadota; class Gammaproteobacteria; order Burkholderiales; family Casimicrobiaceae; genus VBCG01. Next base: position 25,053 of record JAFEDF010000239.1, read on the forward strand.
ACCGGTCGGCGACCGCAGCGAGGCTCGCGTAGGGACGGAACGCCGGCGGCTCCTCGAGCGCATCGAGCCACGCGCCGAGCTTCTCCGGAGCCTTGCGCGCGCCCTCCTCGGGAATGCCGAAGCCTTCGAGCGACACGACGCGCGCGACGCGACGCGGACGCACGCCCGCGTAGTGCATCACGACGTTGCCGCCGAGGCTGTGCCCGACGAGCCTCGCGGGCTCGCCGCCGGCGAAGTGCCGGACGAGCGCATCGAGGTCGGCGACGTAATCCGGGAACCAGTATCCCTGAGGCTGCCAGGCCGAGCGCCCGAAGCCGCGCAGATCGGGCGCAACCACGTACCAGTCGCGCGTCAACGCGTCGACGAGGAACTGGAACGACGCTGCAACATCCATCCAGCCGTGCACGAGGATGAGCACGGGCGCGCCGGAGTGCCCCCACGTGAGCACGTGGTGCCGCTCACCGCGCAGATCGACGAACAGCGACGATGCGCTTCTCATCACTTGCGCCGGCAGAGCGCGACACCGTCGTCCCAGCCGGTGCGGTAGTTGGGGTCGGACGCGTAGCGCGCCTCGTCGCGGTGGCGCACGCCGGTGGCACTCGCGCAGCCGTCGGCGTAACCCTGGCGGTACGGGAGCGGGAAGCCCGACAGGTTGATCGACGGCCGCGGCGGCTCGGCGTTGCGCGGCAACGGCGGCGCGGTCGGCACCGGCTCAGGCGGTGCACCGTGCGTGCCCGGCAGCGACGCGCATCCGGCAACGGCAACGGCCGCAGCCGCGGCGAGTGCCCGCACGAATCGCGCAATCGGCATGTGGTGGGACGTGTACCGCTGTCAGCGCACGAATTGGAAATACGCCGGCGCGCACATCGCGCGTGCCGGCGTGAGGCGGGTAGAATTCTAGCCGAAACCCATGTCCCGTCCCGGCTTCGTCCACCTGCGCCTGCACAGCGAGTACTCGATCGTCGACAGCACGCTGCGCGTCGACGACGCCGTCGCCGCTGCCGCTGCCGACGCGATGCCCGCGCTGGCGCTGACCGACCTCGCCAACCAGTTCGGACTGATCAAGTTCTACCGCGCGGCGCGCGCGAAGGGCATCAAGCCCATCGCAGGCTGCGACGCGTGGATCGCCGGCGCGGGCGAACGCGACGCACCGACCCGCGCGATTCTCCTCGCAGCGTCGCATGCGGGCTACCTCAGGATCTGCGACTGGCTCTCGCGCGCCTATCGCACACAGCAGGCGCGCGGCCGCGCCGCAATGCTGCCCGCGTGGTTCGACGAAGGCACCGAAGGAGTGATCGCGCTCTCCGGCGCGCGCGACGGCGACGTCGGGCAGGCGCTCGCGCACGACAACCGCGCACTCGCGCAGCGCTGTGCACGCGCGTGGGCGGCGCGCTTTCCCGGCCGCTACGCGCTCGAGGTGCAGCGTGCGGGCCGCGACGACGACGAGACACTCGTCGCGGCGACCGTGGCCCTCGCAGCGAAGCTCGGGCTGCCCCTCGTCGCCACGCACCCGATCCAGTTCCTGCACGCGGAGGACTTCCGCACGCACGAGGCGCGCGTGTGCATCGCCGAGGGGACGACGCTCGCCGATCCGCGCCGCGCGCGGCGCTTCACCACGGCGCAGTACTTCGTCCCGCAGGAGGAGATGCGGCGCAGGTTCGCCGACCTGCCGCAGGCGCTCGAGAACACCGTTGCGATCGCCGAGCGCTGCACCCTCACCATCCCGCTCGGAATCGCGCACCTGCCGCGCTTCCCGACGCCCGAAGGCGTTTCGCTCGACGACCATCTCGCGCACGAGGCGAAGCGCGGCCTCGAGCGCCGCCTCGCCGAGCTCTTCCCCGATGCCGCCGTACGGGAGAGCCGGCGCGCCGAGTACGAGGCACGGCTCGCGTTCGAGACACGCACGATCGTGCAGATGGGCTTCTCGGGCTATTTCCTGATCGTCGCCGACTTCATCAACTGGGCGAGGAACCACGGCGTTCCCGTCGGGCCCGGGCGAGGCTCCGGCGCGGGATCGCTCGTCGCGTACTCGCTCGGCATCACCGACCTCGACCCGATCCGCTACCAGCTCCTGTTCGAGCGCTTCCTCAACCCCGAGCGCGTGTCGATGCCCGACTTCGACATCGACTTCTGCCAGGACGGCCGTGACCGCGTCATCGACTACGTGCGCAACCGCTACGGCGCCGAGTCGGTGGCGCAGATCGCGACCTTCGGAACGCTCGCCGCGAAGGCCGCGGTGCGCGACGTCGGCCGCGTGCTCGACCTTCCCTACTCGTTCGTCGACGGCGTCGCCAAGCTGATTCCGTTCCAGCCCGGCAAGACGGTGACGCTGCGGCGGCGAAGCGGCGAGGCCGGCTCCAACGTCATCCACGCGCGCGAAGCCGAGCCGCTCCTCGACCAGCGCGAGAGCGAGGAAGAGGAGGTCCGCGAGCTCCTTTCGCTCGCCTGCGAGCTCGAGGGGCTGCCGCGCAACGTCGGCATGCATGCAGGCGGCGTGCTGATCGCGCCGGGCAAGCTCACCGACTTCTGCCCGCTCTACGTCCAGCCCGGCGCGCAGGCGCCGGTGTCCCAGTTCGACAAGGACGACGTCGAGGCGATCGGTCTCGTGAAGTTCGACTTCCTCGGCCTCACGACGCTGACGATCCTCGACTGGACGCTGCGCTACGTGCGGGCGCTCGACCCGCAGTCGTCGGTCGCGCTCGAGTCGCTGCCGCTCGACGACGCCGCGACGTTCGACGTGTTCCGCCGCGCCGATACGACGGCGGTGTTCCAGTTCGAATCGCGCGGCATGCGCGACCTCGTCAAGCAGGCGCAGCCGTCGCGCTTCGAGGACATCATCGCGCTGGTCGCGCTGTACCGGCCCGGGCCGATGCAGCTCATCCCCGAGTACAACGCGAGGAAGAGCGGCCGCGAGCGCGTCGAATACCTCGACCCGCGCCTCGCGCCGATCCTCGAGCCCACCTGCGGGGTGATGGTGTACCAGGAGCAGGTGATGCAGATCGCACAGGTGATCGGCGGCTACACGCTCGGCGCCGCCGATCTCCTGCGGCGCGCGATGGGCAAGAAGAAGCCCGAGGAGATGGCGAAGCAGCGCGACGTCTTCGTTGCCGGCGCGACCGCAAACGGCCTCAGCCCGGCGAAGGCCGAGCAGCTCTTCGCGCTGATGGACAAGTTCGCCGGCTACGGCTTCAACAAGTCGCACTCCGCCGCCTACGCTCTCGTCGCCTACCAGACGGCGTACTTCAAGGCGCACCACCCTGCCGCGTTCATGGCGGCCAACCTGTCGCTGGTGATGGATGACACCGACAAGGTGAAGCAGCTCTACGACGACGCCGTGCTGCGCGGCCTCGCGATCATCGCTCCCGACGTCAACCAGTCGCGCTACCGCTTCGAGCCGGTCGACGCCCGGCGCATCGGCTACGGTCTCGGGGCGATCAAGGGCACCGGCGCCGGGGCGATCGACGCCATCGTCGCCGCGCGCGAGGCAGGCGGGCCGTTCACCGACCTGTTCGATTTCTGCCGCCGCGTCGACAAGCGGCAGGTCAACCGTCGCGTCGTCGAGGCGCTGGTCCGTGCCGGTGCGTTCGACTCGGTCGATGCGGATCGCGGGCGCCTGTTCGCCGCGGTGGGCGTCGCGCTCGACGCGGGCGAGCGCGCCGCGGCCGCGGCGGGCCAGGTGTCGCTGTTCGGCGAGGACCCAGCATCCGAAGCGCCCGCCCTTCCGGCAGCGCGCGCATGGACCGACGCCGAGCGCCTGATGCACGAGAAAGCGGCGCTCGGGTTCTACCTGAGCGGGCACCCGTTCACGCGCGTCGCCGCGGAGCTCGCTCCAATCGTGCGCACGTCGCTCGCCGACCTGCAGCCGCGCGGCGATCGCGTGCTCGTCGCCGGGGTGGTGACGTCGCTGCGCATCCAGTCGAGCCGTCGCGGGAAGATGGCGATCGTGACGCTCGACGACGGGAAGGGCCGCGCCGAGGTGGTCGTCTACAACGAGGTGTTCGATTCGGCACGCTCGATGCTGCGCGACGACCAGCCGGTGGTGATGGAGGTGAAGGTGCTGCCGCGCGTCGGTGACGACGGTGAAGTGCAGGGCGTACGCATCGTCGGCGAGACCGTGTACGACCTCGCCGCCGCGCGCAGGCGCTGGGCTCGTGGTCTCCGGATCTCGTGCAACGGCAACGCAGCGGCCGATCGTCTCGAGGAGATCCTGCAGTCGTTCCGCCCCGGCGAGAAGCCGGTCACCGTCCGCTACGCGAACGCGGCGGTCGTGGGCGAAGTCGAGCTCTCGGAGGCGTGGCGTGTCAATCTCGACGATGCACTGATCGAGCGGCTCGCCGAATGGCTCGCTCCCGAGAGCGTGCGAGTCGTGTATTGAGCAACGATCGCCGGTGCTGAGCGCCGCGGCGAGCCGCTACGCGGCGTTCTTCCGCCTTCCTGACGTCACGCGGCTGATGGTGACGGTGCTGATCGCACGCATGCCGATCGGCACCGTCAACCTCGCGATGCTTCTGCACGTGCACGCCATCACCGGCTCGTTCGCGAGCGCCGGGGCCGCGGTGGGGACCTGCCTCGGGGCGTCGGCGGTCACGGCTCCCTTCATGGGGCGCTGGGTCGATCGGCGCGGCGCGCGCGCAGTGCTCGCCGTGACCGGAATCGTGTATCCGGCGGCGCTCGCACTGATCTGGGCCGCGCACCCGCTCATGCTCTCGACCGCGGCGATCCTCGCCTGTGCGGCCGGCGCCGGCGCCTTCACGCCGCCGATCGCCGTCCTCACGCGTACGATGTGGCGGCATCGCTTCGCCGACGCCCACCAGCTTCGCACGGCCTATGCGCTCGACTCGGTGCTGATCGAGTTCGTGTTCGTCGCCGGTCCGGCACTCGTCGCCGTGCTGCTCGCAGTCGGCTCGCCGGCGGTCGCGTTCGGCGCCGCGTTCGTGTTCGGCACCCTCGCCGTGCCGGCGTTCGCGACGTCGCCGGCTCCGCGCTACCTGCAGCGCGGGCCGCACGCCACCCGCCGGCTGCTGGGCCCGCTCGCCGACGCGAAGCTCGTCGGCGTCTACGCGGCGATCGTGCTGCTCGCGGCGGCACTCGGCCTCATCGAGGTCGGCTATCCGGGCTTTGCGACCTTCGCCGGCCGGCCCGCGCTCGCGGGAATCCTGCTCGCGCTCAACGCAGCAGGCAGTGCCGCAGGCGGCCTCGTCTACGGCGGCCTGCACATCGCGCTGCCCCTCGCTGCCCAGCTGCGCCGGCTGCTCGCGCTCGTCGCCACGGCGCTCGCGCTGCAGGCGCTCGTGCACGCGCCATTCGTGCTGATGGCGTTCGCCTTCGTCGCCGGCATCGCGATCGCTCCGACGCTCACCGTCACGACGATGCTGATCGCCTCGCGCGCACCCGCACGCTACGCGACCGAGGCGTTCACCTGGGCGAGCACGTCGATCGTCGCCGGGCTCGGTGCCGGCAATGCCGCCGGAGGCGTGCTGCTGCAGCACTTCGGCCCGGCGGCGGTATTCGCCGCCTCTGCGGCAGTCGCCGCGGCAGCCGCCCTTGGTGCGCGCCTGCTGCGCAACTGATTCCGCATTCCCATGTCCGACCGTCCCTCCCATCCCTCGCAGGCGCGCCGCACGGTCGTCGTCGGCTGCGTGATGCTCGCCATGTTCATGGCTGCGGTTGAAGTGACGATCGTCGCGACCGCGCTGCCGCAGATCGTCGGGAAGCTCGGCGGCTTCTCGCTCTACACGTGGGTGTTCGCAGGCTTCCTCCTCACGCAGACCGCGACGATTCTCGTCTTCGGCAAGCTCGCCGACCTCTACGGGCGCCGCCCGGTGCTGATCGCCGGCATCGTCGTGTTCCTTGTCGGCTCGACTTTGTGCGGCTTCGCGTGGTCGATGCCTGCGCTGATCGCGTTCAGGCTGCTGCAGGGGCTCGGTGCCGGATCGATCCAGCCGGTGGCCGCGACGATCATCGGCGACCTCTATTCACCGCGCGAGCGCCCGCGCGTGCAGGGCTACCTGTCGAGCGTCTGGGGCTTCGCTGCGATCGTCGGGCCGCTCGCCGGCGGCCTCATCGTCGAGGTGCTCTCGTGGCACTGGATCTTCTGGATCAACGTCCCGGTCGGGCTCCTCGCGATCGCCGGCCTCGCGATCTTCCTGCGCGAAGACGTCGCGCACCGGCAGCATGCGATCGACTACCCGGGAGTTGCGCTCTTCTTCGTCGCGATCACCGCGCTCCTCGTCGCACTGATGGAAGGCGGCGTCGGGTGGGCGTGGGCGTCGCTTCAGACGTTCGTGCTGGCCATCGTCTTCGCGGCGGGACTCACCCTCTACCTCGGCCGCGAACGGCGCGCGCAGGAGCCGATGATCGACCTCGGCCTGTGGAAGACGCGCCTCATCGCGAGCGTCAACGCGAGCACGCTTGCCGCCGGCGCCGCGATCATCGGCGTCACCTCGTTCGTGCCGATCTACGTCCAGGGCGTGCTCGGGCGCTCGGCGATCGTCGCGGGGTTCGCGCTCACCGCGATGTCGGTCGGATGGCCGCTCGCGTCGACGCTCTCCGGCCGCTTCCTGCGCGCGCTCGACGCCAGGCGAACGGTGCGCGCAGGAGGCGCGCTGCTCTTCGCCGGTGCGCTCGGTCTCGTGCTCGCGCCGGCCGGGGCCGGTGCACTCGCCACCGGAGTGAGCTCGTTCGTCGTCGGCTTCGGCATGGGGCTGCTCAACACGACTTTCATCATCCTGATCCAGGGGAGTGTTGCGTGGGCGAAGCGCGGCAGCGCGACGGCTTCCAACGTGTTCGCGCGGATGCTCGGCGGAACCTTCGGCGCCGCCGCACTCGGCGCGGTGCTGAACGGCGCACTCGCCCGCAGCTTCGCCGGTACCGGCGGGACTGCCGACATCGAGGCGGTCCGCCACATGTTCGACGCGGGCGCCTCGGCCGCCCTTGACCCCGGCGAGCACGCCGCACTCGTCCACGCGCTCGCCGCAGGAATGGCGCAGGTGTTCGTGGCTCTCGCGATCTTCGCCGCCCTCACGATGGCGGCGACGTGGATGGTCCCGCGGCGCGAGGCCTTCGCCGAGACACCGGTAGAATCGGAAGCGCGCTGAAACGAATCGGATGGAGCCTGCGATGACCGTGCCCGAAACGATGCGTCAGATCGCCGTCACGCGACCAGGGGGCCCCGAGGTGATGCAGATCGCGGAGGCACCGGTACCGTCGCTGCGCCCCGGCGAAGTACTGATCGAGGTCGAGTGGGCCGGGGTCAACCGTCCCGACTGCCTGCAGCGTGCAGGCAGCTATCCGCCGCCACCCGATGCGTCACCGGTGCTTGGGCTCGAGGTCGGCGGGCGCGTCGTCGCTCACGGAGAAGGCGTCGCCGAGCCGCGGGTCGGCGCTGCCGTCTGCGCGCTGGTCCCCGGCGGCGGCTATGCCGAGTACTGCGCGGTGCCTGCCGGCTGGTGCCTGCCCGTTCCCCGCGGCATGACCGCCATGGAGGCGGCGAGCCTTCCCGAGAACTACTTCACCGTGTGGAACAACGTGTTCGACCGCGTGCGGCTCTCGCGCGGCGAGACGTTCCTCGTCCACGGCGGCACGAGCGGCATCGGACTTTCCGCGATCCAGCTCGCGAAGGCGTTCGGCGCGACCGTCATCACCACCGCAGGATCACCCGAGAAGACGGCGTTCTGCCGCAACGTCGGCGCCGATCATGCGATCGACTACCGGCAGCAGGACTTCCAGGCCGAGGTCAAGCGGATCACCGGCGGGCGCGGCGTCGATGTCGTCCTCGACATCGTCGGCGGCGACTACATCGAGAAGAACCTGAAGTGCCTGGCGCTCGAAGGCAGGCTCGTGCAGATTGCCTTCCAGAAGGGCAGCCGCGTCGAATGCGACTGGCGCTTCATCATGCTGAAGCGCCTCACGGTAACGGGATCGACGCTGCGCGCGAGCCCGGGCGAGCGCAAGGTGGCGCTCGCGCGCGAGCTCGCCGAGCACGTGTGGCCGCTCCTCGAGCGCGGCGTGGTGAAGACGTTCATCCACGCGACCTTCGCGCTCGCCGACGCGCCGCAGGCGCATGCGCTGATGGAGTCCTCGGCGCACATCGGCAAGATCATGCTCAACGTACGCGGCTGAGCGCGCCCGGCGCCGCCGGGCGGCGCATACGGGGCGCAGCCGTTGCGCGCTTCAGGTCGCGACCTCCACGCCGACCTCGGTGGTCGCACCGATCAGCCGCGACACGCGGATCGAAACGTCGCCGCGCTGCAGCTCGGCGACGCGCTTCTGCAGCTCGCTGTCGGCCTTGGTCATCCGCGAGCGCAGCCGCACGTACTCGGCCCACGATTCGATCACGTAGCGCTCGACGTAGCGGCCCTCCTCTCCGAGATCGCGGAAGACGCGCCAGCTCGTCGCGCCGTTGCGGCGCCGGGTCGGCCCGACCTTCTGGATGGCCTGCAGGAAGCGCTCGCGCACCGCGGGATCGATCCGGTACTCGATCTGGATCAGCACCGGTCCGTCGTCGGGCCGCGGCATGCTGCCGAGCGCAAGGTCGGCGGGGGCTGCCACCGGCTCGGTGTCCGCCTCCTTGCCGAGCCGCACATGCACCCGCCGATAGGCGATCTGCAGCCCGATCACCGCCGCTGCCGAGACGCCCAGCGCCCAGCGCGTGCCGACCCCCGACGCGACGGCGCCCCACACGGCGCTGCCCACGGCGAGGCAGCCCTGGGTGGTGACGATGTTCATCGCGAGCGCGCGTGCGCGCACCCACGCGGGGGCGCTCGTCTGCGTGCCGGTGGAGAGACTCGCGAATACGTAGACCCACGCCGCTCCCGCGCAGCCTGCTCCGATCAGCGCGAGCGGCGTGTCGCTGGCGAGCCCGACCAGCACCATCGCGACCGCCCACAGGCGCACCGCCTGCGTGACGATGCTGTTCATCGATTGCCGCTGCAGGAGCCCGGCGACCGACAGCGCACCGACGATCGCGCCGATGCCGAAGCTCGCCGAGAGCAGCCCGAAGCCGGCTGCACCCATGCCGAGCTGGTCGCGCGCGATGACCGGAAGAAGCGCCCAGAATGCGCTCGCGCAGGCGCTGAACACGAGGTTGCGCAAGAGGAGCGCGCGCATCGGCGCCGAATGCCTGACGTAGCGCAGCCCGATCGTCACGCCCGAGAGCAGCCGCTCGGGCACGCCGGGAAGCGGCGGCTGGCTGCGCACCGTGCGCAGCATCACGACGAACATCGGTGCGAAGAACACCGACGCGACGATGAGCGCCATGCCCGGATTCATCGCGGCAGCGATCGCCCCGGCGAGTGCCGGCCCGACCGCGCGTGCGAGGTTGAACGCGACCGACCCCAGCGCGATCGCACGCGTCAGGAGCGTCGTCGAGACGAGCTCGTTGACGCTCGCCTGCTGGGCAGGCAGGTAGAACGTGAAGCCGCCGCCGACGAGGAAGGTGAGGAGCAGCAGGAACGCCGGCCCGACGATCCCCGTCACCGCCGCAAGGCCGAGGATGAGCGTGGCGCCGAGGAGCACGACCTGTGTCACGAGGATCAGTCGCCGCCGCTCGACGATGTCTGCGAGCGTTCCGGCGAAGAGGCCGAACAAGAGCGTCGGCAGCGTCGATGCGCTCTGCACGAGCGCCACCATCAGCGTCGACGTGGTCAGCGTGGCCATCAGCCACGCTGCCATCGTCGCCTGCATCGTGTAGCCGAGCGCCGACCCGATCGAGCCGAAGTAGAAGTTGCGATAGGCCGCGCCGCCGAGCGGCGACGACGCGAGGCGGCTCCTCACGAACGCGGGCAGGTGTGCGCGCACGCGCGAAGTGTAGCCTGCGGCGGACGCCAATCCTCGCCGAGGACCGAGTGTGCGCGCCACGGCGGCGCGTCAGTACGTCGCGCGTCCGCCCGAGAGATCGAACACCGCTCCGGTCGAGAACGAGCACTCTTCGGACGCAAGCCAGCAGACGAGCGACGCCACCTCGTCGACGCCTCCGAAGCGTCCCATCGGGATCTTCGACAGCATGAAATCGATGTGCTCCTGCGTCATCTGGTCGAAGATCGCGGTGCGCACCGCCGCCGGCGTCACGCAGTTGACACGGATACCGGTTCTCGCGAGCTCCTTGCCGAGCGACTTGGTGAGACCGATCACCGCCGCCTTCGACGCGCTGTACGCCGAGGCGTTCGGATTGCCTTCCTTGCCCGCCACCGATGCGATGTTGACGATGCGTCCGTAGCCGCCTCCACGCATCACCGGCACCACGGCGCGGATGCAGTGGAAGACACCGTGGACGTTCACGTCGAAGACCTGCCGCCAGGCTTCGATCGGATACTCCCAGGTGACCGCGTTGGGGCCGCTGATGCCCGCCGAGCAGACGAGCACGTCGATGCCGCCGAGGGTGGTCGCGGTCTCGTGCGCGGCACTCGCGACTGCGTCGTTGTCGGTCACGTCGACGGATACCGCCAGCGCATCGGCGCCGAGCGTCGATCGCACCTCGCCGAGCGCCACTGGATCGCGGTCCCACAGCGCGACCCGCGCGCCCCCTGCGGCCAGGCGGCGAGCGACGGCGAGCCCGATCCCGGATGCCCCGCCGGTGACGACCGCACGCCGGTTGCCGAAATCGAGCCGAGTCATTTGCGCTCCGTCGGCCGCGGCGCAGGATCGCTCGGCGCTCGCGGCGAAGCGTAATCTAACACTGATGCATCGCACCCCAGGCCGGCCGACCGTACGGCGCGGCAACAGCGGCTTCGGCCGCAATGGCGTACGCCGTGCCGCTGTTTGCTGCAGAAGACCTCGCGCTCCCGGCTTCGATTGCCGGCGCTGGCGGCCGTCGCCATGGCCGCGGCCGGGTTCGCCACGGCCGGGCCCGCGTCTGCCGCCCCCGCACGCCCCGCGAGCGCAAGCGCCGGAAGCGGCCTATCGGCCGTCATCGGGCGCTCGGGCGATACGGTTGTCGTGCGCGCCAGGACCGAGGTCACGGTCAATCTCGGCACCGGATGGCGGGTTCTGACCGACGACCGCCGCGATCTTCGCTTCGACATGCGCGTGAAGCGCCGACCCGGCGCGATCGCGCAAGGCGGGAATAGACGAGCAGGTTGACCACCAGCACCATCGCCGCAAGCGCGTACTGGATGTGACGCGTGAGGCCGGCCGGATAGATCGTCGCGAGGAGGTAATGGGCGACGAACCCGTCGCGGTAGCCGGCGAGCCCGGCGCGCTCGCGCAGCGCGTTCTCGAGATACGTAAGCGGGCAGGTGGCTCCCGAGAGCTCGATCCAGGTGCCCCAGGCGGCAGCGGGAATGTGCAGCCAGACGAGCCGGCGCCACCGCCAGACTGCGAGCGCGCCGAACACGACGAATGCGATGAACGCGAGATGGAGCGTCAGCGTGACGACAGCGGCAACGTGCCAGGTCACAGTGCGGCTCGCGACATCGATGGTGCCGGCAGAGAGACTCGAACTCCCGACCAACGGTTTACAAAACCGCTGCTCTACCAACTGAGCTATGCCGGCGCACGGTGATTGTAGCGCGCGGCGCCGTCAATCCGCAGGCGTGAACGCCTTCGACAGCGCCTTGTACACCGGGTGCGGGCAGATGAGGCGCGAGAGGCCGTAGGCGAGCAAGGACGTCGCCATCAGCGGCAGCGCCATGTCGGGGTCGCGCGTCATCTCGATCACGATGACGAACGCCGTGATCGGCGCCTGGACGACTCCCGAGAAGTAGGCGACCATGCCGAGGATCACCACTGCCGCCTGCGGCGCGTGCGGCACGAGCAGCGCAACGTTCTGCCCGACGCCGGCGCCGACCGCAAGCGACGGCGAGAAGATGCCTCCGGGGATGCCGCTCGCGTAGGACACCGCCGTCGCGACGAGCTTCAGCACCCCGAACGTCTGCGGGATCACGCCGGCGCCGGCGACGATCGAGCGTGTTTCGACATAGCCGGTGCCATAGATCGTTCCGTGCGATGCGAATCCGATCAGCGCGAGGAGGAGCCCGCAGCACGCCGCGTAGCGCTGCGGGTGCGCGTACCTGAACGCCCCGATTCGGCCACCGAAGCCCGCGGACGCCGCGACGACGATGCGGCTGAACGTTCCGCCGAGAAGACCGCCGGCGATGCCGCAGAGAACGACGGCCGCCGAGCCCGAGGTGAAGTCCACCGTCGCCGAGGTGTGGCCGAAGTAGGCGTAGTTGCCGAGGATCACCAGCGAGACGAGGCCGGCGAAGACGACCGCAGCGACGACGATGCCGCTCGTGCGCTGCGAGAACGACCGGCTCATCTCCTCGATCGCGAACACCACTCCGGCGAGCGGGGCGTTGAAGGCCGCCGCGACGCCTGCCGCCCCGCCGGCGAGAATCAGCCCGCGGCGCATGCTCTCGTGCGGAAACGCCGACACGCGGGCGAGCGCGTACATCATCGCCGCGCCGATCTGCACCGTCGGCCCTTCCCGGCCGATCGATCCGCCGCAGAGGAGCCCGACGAGCGTCATCGCGATCTTCGCGGCGGCGACGCGAATCGAAAGCAAGCGTCCGCGAAAGTCCGCATCACGGTGCCGCAAGGCCGCAATCGTCTGCGGAATGCCGCTGCCCTGCGCGCCGGCAAACCAGCGCTGGCTCGCGTAGCTGATCGCGGCGAAGCCCGCGGGCGCGAGCACGAACGGCAACCACCACCATCGGGCGAGCATCCTGTGCAGGATGTCGTTCGCGAGGTTCGCGGCAATCGCGAAGCCGACCGCGACGATGCCCACCGCGATGCTGCCGCCGAGGAAGACGACGCGGCGGCTCCATTGCGGACGCGACAGCCACACGTGCCGCGACCTGCGCGTGACGCGCAGGAGCGCGTTGCGAATCGAGGGTGTGACGGCTATTTGACGACTTGCAGATGCGACGGCCGTCTCGGCCGCGAGGCATCCGCGAGTTTCGGCGCGCCGATCGCCTGGCTGTCGCGCGGTGCCGTGGATACCGCGAGCGACGCCACCGGATCGTCGGGAGTCGTGAACGAGAAACCGTAGCCGGTTTCCTTGGCAAAGATGCCGATCACCGCGCCAACCGGCACCGCGACCTCCTGCGATGCACCGTTGAAGCGCGCGGTGAACTGGATCCACTGGTTGTCGATCGTCAGCTTGCGCGTCGCCGTCGCACTGACGTTCAGCACGATCTCGCCGTTCTTGACGAACGCCGCCGGCACCCGCGTCTGCGGATTGACGCGGACGGCGAGATAGGGCGTGAGCCCGTTGTCGGCGCACCATTCACAGATGGCGCGCACGAGGTAGGGCTTCGCTGACTGCTCGGACATGCGGAAAATATTACCCTCGGCGCGGGAGCGGTCAAGCCGCGGGCTTTACCGCCTGTCCGGCGGCCGTGCACCACATTGCGTAGTACGCTACTTGCGCATGCCGCGTTCGGCCGAGGTGAGCGCCTCGGAGAACGCGGGACGGGAGAACAGCCGCTCGGCGTACTTGAGGAGCGCCGCCGCCTGCTTTGGCATCTGCACCCCGTAATAGTCGAGCCGCCAGAGCAGCGGCGTGATGGCGACGTCGAGCATCGAGTACTCGTCGCCGAGCATGTACTTGTGCTTCGAGAACACCGGCGCAATTTGCAGCAGCGCGTCGCGCACGAGCCCGCGCGCGCGGTCGGCGTGGCGCTGGTTGTTGCCCTCGAGCGCCTCGACGTGGACGAAGAGCTCCTTCTCGAACCGGTGGAGGAAGAGGCGCGCGCGCGCGCGCATCACCGGGTCGGCGGGCATCAGCTGCGGATGCGGGAAGCGCTCGTCGATGTACTCGTTGATGATGTTGGCCTCGTGCAGGACGAGGTCGCGCTCGACCAGGACAGGCACCTGGTTGTACGGGTTCATCACGGCGAGGTCCTCGGGCTTGTGGTCGAGGTCGACGTCGATGATCTGGAAGTCCATGCCCTTCTCGTGCAGCACGATCCGGCAGCGCTGGCTGAACGGATCGGTGGTGCCGGAATACAGGGTCATCATGTCAGTGCAGGGCCTTCCAGTAGTCCCGCTTCAGCGCGTAGGCAAGCGCGAAGAGCACGCCCAGGAACGCGAGCACGATGATGCCGAGATGGATGCGCTCGTCGCGAACCGGCTCGCTCATGTAGTCGAGGTAGTTGACGAGGTCGCCGACGAAGGCTTCGTACTGGGTGCGCGTCATCGTCCCCGGAGTGTCCGGGCCGATCGACACCATCATGTACTTGTGGTCCTTGGTCGGCTCGACCATCGCGAGCCCCTTGACCGCGATCGCCGCCGCCTCGGCCGATCCCTCGTCATCGAACTCCCTCTCGATGCGCTTGCCGGTCCCTGAGAGCTGCCAGAGCACGTTCGGCATGCCGACGTTCGGGAAGACGAGGTTGTTCCAGCCGGTCGCCGATTTGTCGTCGCGGTAGAAGCCGAGCAGGTAGTTGTAGAGCCAGTCGCGGCCGCGTACGCGCGCCTCGACCGAGAGATCGGGAGGCGGCGCACCGAACCACGCCTTGGCGTCGTCCTCGCGCATCGCCACCGTCATCGTGTCGCCGATCTTGCTGGTGGCGAACATCAGGTTGCCGGTGATCTGCCCGGGCGTCAGGCCGATGTCGGCGAGCCGGTTGTAGCGCATGTACTGGGCGGAGTGGCAGGTCAGGCAGTAGTTGACGAAGTCGCGCGCGCCGCGCTGCAGCGACGCGACGTCGAGGCGATTGTCCGGGGCGGGCGCCATGCGCAGGCCCGCCTCCTGTGCGTGCGCGGCGAACCCGGCGAAAGCGAGCACCGCACAGGCGATCATCGCGAGCTTTTTCATGGCCACCTCACCCGGTCGGGTTGGGGCCGGGTCTTGTCGCGCACGGAGTACCACGGCATCAGCAGGAAAAACGCGAAGTAGACGACCGTCAGCACACGCGAGACCACGGTTGCGCGATCGGCGCCGTGGAAGGGAAACGCATCGGCGAACTGCCCCCATACGGTGACCGGGACCGTGCCGAGGTAGCCGAGGATCAGGAACGACACGATGAAAGCGATCAGGAACCCCTTGTAGAGCCGCCCGCGGTAGCGGATCGACTTGACCGGCGCGCGGTCGAGCCACGGCAGCGCGAAGAAGATCAGCACTGCACAGGCCATCACGATCACACCCCAGACCTGCGTCTCGAGGAACGACGGCACCGCGCGCAGCATCGCGTAGTACGGCGTGAAGTACCACACCGGCGCGATCTCCTGCGGAGTCTTCAGCGGGTCGGCCGGGATGAAGTTGTTGGCCTCGAGGAAGAAGCCGCCCATGTTCGGAAGGAAGAACACGATCGCCGAGAACACGATCAGGAAGCCGATCACGCCGACGATGTCCTTCACCGTGTAGTACGGGTGCGAGTAGATGCCGTCGAGCGGCAGGCCCGTCTTCGGATCCTTCGGCTGCTTCTTGATCTCGACACCGTCGGGATTGTTCGACCCGGTCTCGTGCAGCGCCATCAGGTGCATGACGACGAGCGCCACCAGCACGAGCGGCAGCGCCGCGACGTGGAAGGCGAAGAAGCGGTTGAGCGTCACGTCCGAGATCGTGTAGTCGCCGCGGATCCACACCGCGAGGCCCTCGCCGATGCCGGGAATGGTCGAGAACAGGTTGACGATCACCTGCGCGCCCCAGTACGACATCTGGCCCCACGGCAACAGGTAGCCGAAGAACGCCTCGGCCATCAGCGCGAGGTAGATGACGCAGCCGAAGAGCCAGGTGAGTTCGCGCGGCTTGCGGTAGCTGCCGTAGATCAATCCGCGGAACATGTGCAGGTACACGACGACGAAGAACATCGACGCGCCCGTCGAGTGCATGTAGCGGATCAGCCAGCCCCAGTGCACGTCGCGCATGATGTACTCGATGGACCCGAAGGCTTTCGCCGCATCGGGCTTGTAGTCCATCGCGAGCCAGATGCCGGTGACGATCTGCAGCACCAGTATGAACGCGGCGAGCGAGCCGAAGAAGTACCAGAAGTTGAAGTTCTTGGGCGCGATGTACTTGCCCCACTGGCTCTCCCACAGAGCAGTGAGCGGGAAGCGCTCGTCGACCCAGGTCATGAACTTGCTCATCGATCGCTCCGTTGCGTCATGCCTGCTTCGGATCCTCGCCGACCACCACGCGGGTGTCGCTCGCGTACCGGTAAGGCGGGACGTAGAGGTTCGTCGGCGCGGGGACCCCCTTGAAGACGCGCCCGGCGAGGTCGTATTTAGACTGGTGGCAGGGACAGAAGAAGCCGCCGAGCCAGTCGGGGCCGAGGTCCGCCGGGGCGACCTCGGGCCTGAACGTCGGCGTGCAGCCGAGGTGGGTGCAGATGCCAATACCGACCCACAGATTCGGCTTGCTCGAGCGGTTCTCGTTCTTGCAGTACTCCGGCTGGTGCGGAACCTCGGACTTCGGATCGGCGACACGCGAATCCATCTTCGGCAGCGTCGCCAGCATCGCATCGGTGCGGTTGACGACAAAGATCGGCTTGCCGCGCCAGGCGACGGTGATCATCATGCCCGACTCGATCTTCGAGATGTCGATCTCGACCGGAGCCCCCGCGGCCCTCGCCGCCTCGCTCGGGGACAGCGATGCGACGAACGGGATCGCCACTCCGATGACGCCGATGCCTCCGACGACCGACGTCGCGCCGATCAGGAACCGTCGCTTGCCCGTGTTGACTGCCGCATCCGCGCTCATCCGCCGCCTTTCGTCCGGCACGTCTCGCCGGATCGCAAAAAAACCCGCGGATTATACGAGATTCTGGTCGATCAATTGAAGCGCGATCGTGCGACGGGCGCGCTTTCCCGTGCAGAAACAGTCAGTTGGAGCGCCCGGCACAAACGGCACGCGACGCAAGCCGTTACGATCGTTCCGCGCGATCGGGGTGCGCCGCACCTATAATGCGCGGGCGGCGCGTGCCTGTGACCCGGCCGGCGCGGCGCTGCTGTCCTTCATTGCGCCCGGCACATGCCGGCCCTCCCTGTGCTGAAGCATTTCTGGCTCCTGTTCGCCCAGGCCTGCACGCTCTGCCTCGCTGCGCTGTTCGTCGTCGTGACGCTGCGACCCGATCTGCTCCCGCGCTTCGCCGCACGGCAAAACCAGGTGGTCGTGCTGCGCGAGGCAGCGCCGGGACCTTCGACGCCGGTGCCGGCGCAGCCGACGACGGGTTACGCCGACGCGGCACGGAAAGCGATGCCGTCGGTCGTCAACGTCTATACGAGCAAGGCAGTGCGCGTCGCCAATCCACTGCTCGACGACCCGATGCTGAAGCGCTTCTTTCCCGATCTCGTCGAGCGGGCGCAGACGCGGCGCACGACGAGCCTGGGGTCGGGCGTGATCGTCGCGCGCAACGGGTATGTGCTCACCAATCATCACGTGATCGCCGGCGCCGACGAGATCCAGGTCGTGCTCGCCGACGGCCGCGACTTCCGCGCCACGGTTCGCGGCGACGATCCCGAGACCGACCTCGCCGTGCTCAAGGTCGACGCGACCGACCTGCCGGCGATCACCTTCGGCTCGATCGACCAGGTCGAAGTCGGCGACATCGTGCTTGCGATCGGCAATCCGTTCGGCTTCGGCAACACCGTCACCGCCGGCATCGTCAGCGCGCTCGGGCGCAACCACCTCGGCGTCAACCGCTTCGAGGACTTCATCCAGACCGATGCACCGATCAACCCGGGCAACTCGGGCGGCGCTCTCGTCGACACGCACGGCGACCTCATCGGCATCAACAGCACGATCTTCTCGCAGTCGGGGGGGTCGATGGGCATCGGCTTCGCGATTCCCGTTTCGCTCGCGCGCGACGTGCTGGAGCAGATCATCGCCCGCGGCGAGGTCACGCGCGGCTGGCTCGGCGTCGAACCGCAGGCGCTCACTCCCGGCGCCGCGCAGGCGCTCGGCGTTCCCGTGTCGGCGGGCGTGCTGGTGAGCGGCGTGCAGCGCGGCGGACCGGCCGATCGCGCGGGAGTGCATCTGCGCGACGTCATCGTCGCGATCGCCGATCGCTCGACTCGCGACGTGCCGCAGCTGATGGCGCAGGTCGCGGACCTCTCGCCCGGATCGGTCGTCAGGCTGTCGCTGCTGCGCGAGGGCAAGCCTCTCGCCGTCGAGGTGACGGTCGCCAAGCGGCCGCCGCCGACACCTGCGCAATAGCTCGAATGGAACGTGAGTTTCTGATCCCGGGATTGCCTTTCCTGGGATACCTGTACTCAGGATTCGAGCACCCCCCCGCATGTCGACATGACGCGAATGCTATGGCGCGGGGCGATGATGGCAGAGGTGATCGATGGTCGTGAAACGGTGCGGACTGCGCGAGCAGCTCAACGATTCGAGAAGACTCGTCGTCAGCGGCATCCTGGTCGCCGCCTTGCTGCTGATCGCGTCCTTTGTCCGGAACCGCGCCATCGCGCACGCGATGTTGCTCGGTGGGATCGTCGGTGTGCTCACACACTGGTGGATGACCGGCCCCGCCGAAGCCGACGTTCCAGGGGCATTCCCGCGCGCGGCGCGAGTCTCCGAATGGATCGAGCGGCGGGGCTATGCAAGGGCTCCCGGCACCGACCGGTGGATTCCGAAGCGGTCCTGGTGGCTGTGCTACCGCTCAGAAGACATCGTTCTCGAACAGATCGGAGCCGTCATAAGAGTTCGTGGGCCGCACCATCTGATGAAACGACTCGCTGAGAGGGTCGCGGACTCTGTTTCCGCGCCCGAGGCCTCAGAACATTGACGGTGGCGCAGCCTCGGCGGACGTCGCGTTCGAGCGTGCGTTGCGACGCGGCCCTAGTTCGAACCCGTTGAGATCACGACTTCCGAAAGCGTCGCTACTTCGCCGGCTCGGTCTCCTCTTCCGGCGCATCGGGCGCACGTGCGGCCGGGCTCGACACGAAGCGCGCGACGAGCAGCCCGATCTCGTAGAGCATCCACAGCGGCACCGCGAGCAGGCACTGCGACAGGATGTCGGGCGGCGTGAACAGCGCTCCGATGATGAACGCGCCGACGATCGCGTAGGGCCGCACCGACTTCAGCCTGGCGAGCGAGACGATGCCGAGGCGCACCAGCACGACGATCACCACCGGCGTCTCGAACGTGACGCCGAACGCGATGAACATCTTCAGCACGAACGTCACGTACTTGTCGATGTCGGTCATCATCTGCACGCCGACCGGCGTGTAGTGCGCGAAGAAGTGGAACGCGACCGGGAAGACGACGAAGTACGCGAACGACATGCCGACGAGGAAGAAGAAGCAGCTCGACACCAGCACCGGCAGCACCAGCCGCTTCTCGTGCCGGTAGAGACCGGGCGCGACGAATGCCCACACCTGCCACAGCACGTACGGAAGCGCGATCAGGAACGCCGCGACCAGCGTCACCTTGAGCGGCACGAGGAACGTGCCGGTGACGTCGGTGGCGATCATCGTCGCGCCTTGCGGCAGCGCCCGAAGCAGCGGACGCGCCAGGAATTCGTAGATGTCCTTGGCGAACGGGAACAGCGCCGCAAGCACCACCACCACCGCGACGATCGAGCGCATCAGTCGCGTGCGCAGCTCGATCAGGTGCGAAATGAAGGTTTCCTGCGTGTCGGTCGATTCCGTGCCTTCGCTCATCGCGCTCGCATGTGCAGCCCTCGATGCCGGCGCAGCTCGGAGGCTGCGCCGCGGGCCGCGTGTTCGTCGGTCAGATCCGGTCGAAGCCCGGAAGCGTCGCCTGCCGCGCGCCCTCGGCGGCGCCGGCGCCCGCGGATGCGCCCGGCGCGCCCGGCGCACTCGCCGTCCCGGCAGGCAATGCCGCCGGGGCGGCGGTGCCCGCAGCGGCTTCGTTCAACTCGCGCTCGACGTCGCGCACGCCGCTCGCGACGTCGTTGGCGGCGCTCGTCATCGTTCGCTCGAACTCCTGCGCCGCACCCTGCATCTCGGTCTTCAGCTTGCGCAGCTCCTCGAGTTCCATCTCGCGGCTGATGTCGGCCTTGACCTCGTTGACGTAGCGCTGCAGCCGCCCGAACAGGTGTCCGAGCGTGCGCGCCGCCTTCGGCAGCCGCTCGGGGCCGAGCACGACCAGCGCGACGACCGCGATCAGGACGATTTCGGAAAAGCCGATGTCGAACATGGCAGTACGGCGCTCAGCGGGCCGCCGCGGCCGGCAGCGCCCGCGGTGGCGCGCGCCCGCGCCGGCGCGTCAGACCTTGGACGAGGTCTCCTTGGTGACCTCGGCGTCGATCGTGCGTCCGGTCACCTGCGGCGCATCGGCCGGCGCCGGCGGCGCGGGCTCCTCGGCGCCCTTCATGCCTTCCTTGAAACCCTTGACGGCGCCGCCCAGATCCTGGCCGATGTTGCGCAGCTTCTTGGTGCCGAAGATCAGCACGACGACCAGAAGCACGATCAACCAGTGCCAGATGCTCAATCCACCCATGGCTCTCTCTCCTTGTTTCGAATCGGTTACGCGCCCGTGCGCGGCAGCATGGGCCCGAGGCGATCGGGCCCGCCGAGAATGTGCACGTGCACATGCATCACGTCCTGGCGCCCGACGTGGCCGGTGTTGACGATGGTGCGAAAACCGTTGCCGGCACCCTGCTCGCGCGCAAGCTTCCCGGCGAGCGACAGGATGCGCCCCAGCGCCGGAGCATCTCCCGGGACCGTGTCGTAGAGCGTCGGAATGTGGCGCTTGGGCACCATCAGGAAGTGCACCGGCGCCCACGGCTGGATGTCGTGAAACGCGATGATCTCGTCGTCCTCGTATACCTTGCGGCTGGGAATCTCGCCGCGGATGATCTTGCAGAACACGCAGTTCGGATCGTCAGCCATGCCGGAGCCTGTCAATGCCATCGTCGGTCAGCCCGGTACGGGAGGTGCCGCGCATCAGCGGCGGCTCGCCTTCTCCGCGTGGCCGGAAACGCCCTCCCGCCGGGCGAGTTCCGCCAGGACGTCGGCGGGACCCAGGCCGTGGCGCGCGAGAAGCACGAGGCAGTGAAACCAGAGATCGGCGACCTCGGCGGCAATGCGAATCTTATCACTGCCCTTGCCGGCGATGACCGTCTCGGTCGCCTCCTCGCCGATCTTCTTCAGGATCGCCTCGTCGCCCTTGGCGAACAGCGACGCGACGTACGACTGGCGCGGATCGGCGTGCTTGCGCGTCTCGATCGTCGCGGCGAGGCGCTCGAGCACGTCGCACGCGGCCTCGCTCGGCCCGCGGGCGCCTGAACCCGCAGCGCCCCCGGCGTCGCCCGCCCTGCGCTCACTCGTGGCCATAGACCGTGACCGGATCCTCGAGCACCGGCTCGACGACGTGCCACTGGCCGCCTTCCAGCCGGTGGTAGAAGCAGCGCTCGCGCCCCGTATGACAGGCGATGCCGCCGACCTGTTCGACCGCGAGCAGGATGGTGTCGCGGTCACAGTCGAGGCGGATCTCGCGCACGCGCTGGACGTGCCCCGAGCGCTCGCCCTTGTGCCACAGCTGCGCACGCGAGCGCGACCAGTAATGCGCCTCGCGCGTGGCCTCGGTCAACTCGAGCGCCTGCCGGTTCATCCAGGCGAGCGTCAGCACGCGGTGGGTCGCCGCATCCTGCGCAATCGCCGGAACGAGCCCGTCGGCGTTCCAGCGCACGGCGTCCTGCCAGGCGGTCTGTTTCGCCATCGTCAGTCCCGCACCTCGATGCCCGCCGCCCTCATCGCCGCCTTGGCAGCGCCGATCGTGTATTCGCCGTAATGAAAGATCGAGGCGGCAAGGACCGCGTCGGCCCCGCCCTCGACGACGCCGTCGACGAGGTCGGCGAGCGAGCCGACACCCCCCGACGCGATCACCGGCACGTCGACCGCATCGGCGACCGCGCGCGTCAGCTTGAGGTCGAAGCCGTGACGTGCGCCATCGCGATCCATGCTGGTGAGCAGGATCTCTCCCGCACCCTGTGCGACCACTTCGCACGCCCAGTCGACGGCGTCGATGCCGGTCGGCGTGCGCCCGCCGTGGATCCACACCTGCCACTGGTCCACCGCGCACTTCCTGGCGTCGATCGCCGCCACGATGCACTGCGCGCCGAAGCGCTCGGACGCGGCGCGGAACAGCGTCGGATCACGCACGCCCGCGGTGTTGATGCTGACCTTGTCGGCGCCGGCGTTGAGCAGCGCGCGGATATCGTCCAGCGTGGCAACCCCGCCGCCGACCGTGAGCGGAATGAACACCTGGTCGGCGACCGCCTCGATCATGCCGTAGAGGAGGCCGCGCGACTCGACGCTCGCGCGAATGTCGAGGAAGGCGATCTCGTCGGCGCCCTCGGCGTCGTAGCGCCGCGCCGTCTCGACCGGATCCCCCGCGTCCTTGAGGTCGACGAAGCGGATCCCCTTGACCACGCGCCCGCCGGCGACGTCGAGGCAGGGAATGACGCGCCTGGCGAGGCTCACGCCGCGCCCTTCGCGGCCTTCAGCGCTTCCCTGAAATCGAGGCGCCCCTCGTACAGCGCACGCCCGGCGATCGCGCCGATGATGCCGTCGCCCTCGTGGAGCAGCAGGTCGTGGATGTCCTTCAGCGACGCGATGCCGCCGCTCGCGATCACCGGCGTCTTCACCTCGCGCGCGAGGCTCACCGTGGCGGCGATGTTGACTCCGGTGAGCATGCCGTCGCGGCCGATGTCGGTATAGATGATCGCCTCGACGCCGTAGTCCTCGAACTTGCGCGCGAGGTCGACGACGTCGTGGCCGGACATCTTCGACCAGCCGTCGGTCGCCACCTTGCCGTCGCGCGCGTCGAGCCCGACGATGATGTGGCCGGGAAACGCGTAGCAGGCGTCGTGCAGGAGCCCGGGATTCTTGACTGCGGCGGTGCCGATCACCACGAAGCTGATCCCGTCGTCGAGGTAGCGTTCGATGGTGTCGAGGTCGCGAATGCCGCCACCGAGCTGTACCGGAACGTCGTCGCCGACCACGCTGACGATCTCGCGGATCGCGAGCTCGTTCTTCGGCCGCCCCGACACGGCCCCGTTGAGATCGACGAGATGCAGGCGCTCGGCGCCGAGCTCGAGCCAGTGCTGCGCCATCGCGGCGGGATCCTCCGAGAATACCGTCGCCGCCTGCATGTCGCCCTGGCGCAGGCGCACGCAGTGGCCGTCCTTGATGTCGATCGCGGGGATGATCTGCATGTCGGGAAGACAGCGCAGGGGACGCAACGCGAGGGCGCTCGAGCGCCTCGAGGGGTGGTCTAGGAACGCGGGTCCCAGGTCACGAAGTTCGCGAGCAGCCGCAGGCCGGCGCGCTGGCTCTTTTCCGGGTGGAACTGCACGGCGAAGATATTAGCCTGCGCTATGGCGCAAGTAAACGGCGACGCGTAGTCGGTCGTGCCGGCGGTGACGGCAGGATCGGCCGGCACCGGGTGGTAGCTGTGCGCGAAGTAGAAGCGCGCGCCGTCCGGAATCCCGCTCCACAGCGCATGCGGCATCGTCTGGCGGACCCGATTCCAGCCCATGTGCGGGATCTTGAGGCGCTCCCGCGCCGGCGTCACGAGATCGGCCTCGCGAAAGCGCCGGACCCTCCCCGGCACGACCCCGAGGCACTCGGTCGGGCCCTCCTCGCTCATGTCGAAGAGCACCTGCAGTCCGAGGCACACGCCGAGAAACGGCCGCTCGCGAAGCGCCTCGACCACGGCGTCGCGCAGGCCCGAACGCATAAGCCCCGCCATCGTCCCGGGCATCGCGCTCTGGCCGGGCAGCACGACGCGCGCCGCGGCGCGGATGTCGGCCGCGTCCGACGTCACGACGATCCGCTCGCGCGGAGCGACGTGCGCGAGCGCCTTCGCGACCGAGCGCAGGTTGCCCATCCCGTAGTCGACGACGGCCAGCATGTCCGGGGACCTCGCGCCGTCCGCGCCTTCTACAGGCTGCCCTTCGTCGACGGCACCGCGGCGCCCGCGCGCGGGTCGCGCTCGCACGCGACGCGCAGCGCGCGCGCAAACGCCTTGAACACCGTCTCCGCCTGGTGGTGGGCGTTGTCGCCGCGAAGGTTGTCGAGGTGGAGCGTCGCCATCGCGTGGTTGGCGAAGCCCTGGAAGAACTCGTGCACGAGATCGACGTCGAAGCCGCCGACGAGCGCGCGCGTGAACGGAACGTGGAACGTGAGCCCGGGCCGGCCGGACAGATCGATCACCGCGCGCGACAGCGCCTCGTCGAGAGGGACGCAGGCGTGGCCGTAGCGGCGGATGCCGCGCTTGTCGCCGAGCGCCTGCCGCAGGGCGTCGCCGATCGCAATGCCGGCATCCTC
The DNA here is from genome assembly GCA_018241785.1 of Pseudomonadota bacterium. Taxonomy (GTDB): domain Bacteria; phylum Pseudomonadota; class Gammaproteobacteria; order Burkholderiales; family Casimicrobiaceae; genus VBCG01. Next base: position 49,236 of record JAFEDF010000239.1, read on the forward strand.
GACCGTGTGGTGGGCGTCGACGTGAAGGTCGCCCTTCGCGCGCACTTCGAGGTCGAGCATCGCGTGGCGCCCGACCTGGTCGAGCATGTGGTCGAGGAACCCGATGCCCGTCGCGAGCTGCGTATGCCCGGCGCCGTCGACGTCGAGCACGACCTCGATGTCGGTCTCCGCCGTGCGCCGCGCAACCCGCGCCGTGCGGTGCGCAGCGGTGGTGTCGAAGGGTGCGTTCATGGTTTCCGTGACAGGGCCGCGATCAGCGCATCGTTCTCCGCCGCGGTGCCGACCGTGATGCGCAGGCAGTTGGCGAGGAGCGGGTGCGCGCCGTGGACATTCTTCACCAGGATGCCGGCCTCGCGCAACGCCGTCGAAGTCGCGCCTGCGTCCGCAACGCGCACGAGGACGAAGTTGGCCTCGCTCGGGAACACGCGCACGCCGGGGAGCGCGGCGAGCGCCGCGGCGAGGCGAGCGCGCTCAGCGCGCACCGCCGCCGCCTGCTGCGCGAACGGCGCCGGGTCGGCGAGGAGCACCGTCGCGGCGGCCTGGGTGAGCGCGTTGAGGTTGTAGGGCGAACGCAGCGCGTCGAGCGGGCGCGTCCATGCGCGGTCACCGACGGCGTAGCCGAGGCGCAGGCCGGCCATGCCGGTCTTGGAGAGCGTGCGCAGCACGAGCAGGTTGGAAAACCGCTGCGCGCGGCCGAGGATCGACTCGCGCGCGTAGGCGCAGTACGCTTCGTCGACGACGACGAGGCCGGGTGCAGCGCGCAGGATCCGCTCGATCGAGTCGCGTGGAAACAGCGTGCCGGTCGGGTTGTTGGGCGACGCGAGCCAGACGAGCGCCGGGTGCTCGCGCGCGATCGCAGCGAGCATCGCTCCGACGTCGAGCTCGAGGTCGGCATCGAGCGGGACACCGACGTAGCGCACCCCCGCGTGCTTCGCGTAGATCGCATACATGACGAACGTCGGCTCCGGCGCGAGCACCACGGCGCCCGGCCGCGCGACCATCGTCGTGATGAGCTGGATGAGCTCGTCCGAGCCGTTGCCGAGCACGAGCCCCGTCGCGTCGGCAAGGCCGAGCGTCGTGCGGAGCGCGCCCTGCACGGCGTCGGCGCCGCCGTCCGGGTAGCGATTGAGCGGGATCGCGGCAAGGGCCGCGGCGAGCGCCGGACGCAGCGCGTCGGGCAGCGCGAATGGGCTCTCGTTCGCGTCGAGCTTGATCATCGACCCGGCTTTCGGCACCGCGTAGGCGGACATCGCGAGGACGTCCTGTCGCACCGTGCGGGCGGCAACCGCCGCGGCATCGCGCGCGACGGCGTCGTCGCCGAGCGGGGTCGCAACCGGCTTCGCCGCCCGCGCTTCGGCCGAGCGCGCGTGCGCGACGAGCCCCTCGCCTCGCGCCAGCGTCGACGCGATTCCGGCGAGCACGCCTGCCGTGGCGGAGTTGATGCGCAGGATGCTGCTGCGCTTCTGGAAATCGTGGACGCCGAGCGGCGACGAGAAGCGCGCCGTGCGGCCGGTCGGCAGCACGTGGTCGGGCCCGGCGCAGTAGTCGCCGAAGGCTTCGCAGGCATGATGGCCAAGGAAGATCGCTCCGGCGTGACGGATCTTCGGCAGCAGGGCGTCGGGGTCCGCCACGGCGAGCTCGAGGTGTTCGGGAGCGATCCGATTGGCGATCGCGCAGGCCTCGTCGAGGTCGCGCACACGGATGAGCGCACCGCGGTGTGCGACCGACGCCGCGATGATCGCCGCACGCGGCATTTCGGCGACGAGGCGCGCAGCGCTCGCCGCGACGCGCTCGATCAGCCCGGCATCGGGGGTGACGAGAAGCGCCTGCGCGAGCTCGTCGTGCTCGGCCTGCGCGAAGAGGTCGAGCGCGACCCAGTCGGGGTTCGCAGTCGCGTCGGCGAGGACGAGGACCTCCGAGGCCCCCGCGACCATGTCGATGCCGACGGTGCCGAACACGCGGCGTTTGGCGGCCGCCACGTACGCGTTGCCGGGGCCGCAGATCTTGTCGACCGGTCGAATCGTCTCGGTGCCATAGGCGAGTGCGGCGATCGCCTGCGCGCCACCGATCGCGAACGCCTGCGTGACACCAGCAAGGTGCGCCGCGGCGAGCACCAGCGGGTTGCGCTCGCCGCCCGGGGCCGGCACCGCCATGACGATCTCGCGCACCCCGGCGACCTGGGCAGGAATCGCGTTCATCAGCACCGACGACGGGTAAGCCGCCTTGCCGCCTGGAACGTAGATGCCGGTGCGATCGATCGGCGTCACGCGCTGGCCGAGCGTGCTGCCCTCGGCGTCGCCGAGCACGAATTCGCCCCCGCGCTGGTGCTCGTGGAACTCGCGGATCCGGTGCGCCGCGGCGGCGAGCGCCTCGCGCATCGGCGCGGGGAGCGCGTCGTGTGCGGCATGCATCGCATCGGCGCCGATCGCAAGCCCGGCGGCCGACGCGACGGTGTGACGATCGAAGCGCGCCGTGTATTCGACGAGCGCGGCGTCGCCGCGGCGGCGCACGTCGGCGATGATCGCGGCGACGACACGGTCGACTTCGGGGTCCTGCGCGGCTTCGAAGGCGACGAGCTGCCCGAGCGCGGCGTCGAAATCCGCCGCCGACGAATCGAGCCTGCGCCACGCGAGCGGCGACGCCGTGGTCACCGTCCGGCCCCGGCGGCGCCCCGCGCCGCGACCGCCGCCTCGATCGCGTCGTGCACCGGCTTCACCTCGGCACGCCGGAGCTTCAGCGCGGCCGGATTCACGATCAGCCGCGAGCTGATCGGCATGATGTCCTCGACGGCGACGAGGTCGTTGGCCTTGAGGGTATTGCCCGTCGACACGAGATCGACGATCGCATCGGCGAGTCCCGCGAGCGGGGCGAGCTCCATCGAGCCGTAGAGCTTGATCAGGTCGACGTGCATCCCCTTCGCCGCGAAGTGCTCGCGCGCCACCCGCACGTACTTGGTCGCGACGCGGATGCGCGCGCCGCGCTGCACGCTGTGCGCCCAGTCGTAGCTCCGGTGCGCCGCGACCACGAGCCGGCAGCGGCCGATGCCGAGGTCGACCGGCTGGTAGAGCCCGTCGCCGCCGTGCTCCAGCAGCACGTCCCGTCCGGCGACACCCAGAGCGGCCGCGCCGTACTGGACGTAGGTCGGGACGTCGGTGGCGCGCAGCACGACCACCGACGCGCGTGCGTCGGAGGTCGCGAGGATCAGCCTGCGCGACGAGCGCGGGTCCTCGACCGGAACGATCCCCGCTTCGGCCAGGAGCGGCAGCGTCTCGTCGAGAATGCGCCCCTTGGACAGGGCAATGGTGACGGTAGGCATCGGAACGGGGCGCGCGGGCGCGCCCGAAATCCGTGATTCTAGTGGGTCGCCGCAGCGGGCCCGCGGCGCAGTGCACCGGGTCACTGGCGCGGCGTGCGCACGTTCGGCGGCGGCGGAGCTCCGGCGTTGCTGCGAAACGGGTTGATCTCGATGCCGCCGCGGCGCGTGAAGCGCGCGTAGACGGAAAGCACTGCCGGGCGGCAGCGGCGCATGACGTCGACGAAGATGCGCTCGACGCAGTGCTCGTGGAAGCCCGGATGGCGGCGATACGACACGAGGTAGCGCAGGAGGCCCACGCGGTCGATCGGCGGCCCGCGGTAGGCGATCTGCACCGAAGCGATGTCGGGCTGCCCGGTCACCGGGCACACCGAGCGGAACAGGCGGGTGACGAGGGTCTCGGCCGTTTCGGCGCCGTGCGCGCCGAGCGACGACGGATCGACGTCGTAGCGGTCGCAGTCGGCGTCGAGGGCGTCGATCGACTCGCCGGCGAGCTCGCGCATCGCGAGCGCCGCGAATTGCTCCGGTCCTGCCAGCGTCACCGCAACCGCCGCACCGGCGACCCGCGCGAGGTCGGAGCGCAGGACTGCGGCGACCTCGGCGGCCGATCGCCACTGCGTCTGCGCGAACGAGCCGAGGTAGAGCTTCATCGACTTCGACTCGACGATCGACGGCGAATCGGCGGGGACCTCGATCGTCGCCAGCGCGACCTGCGGCCGGCCGCCCGAACCGAGCCAGGTGAGCTCGTAGGCGGTCCACTGGTCGCAGCCGCCGAACGGCAGCTCCGCACCGATGCCGATCGCCTCGCGCTGCGGCGCGCGCGCGATCGCGAACAGCGCGTCGGGTGCGTAGCGGTCCGGGTACCCGGTTGCGCGGCCGAGCGGCGAGCCGTCGAGTGCGGCGGCGGGATCCGGCGGGCTCATCGTTGAGCGGCGGACTCGATCATCGGTGAGCGGCAGCTTTGCCGGGCGACGCGGCGCCCCGGTCAGGCGACGCGGCGGATGCTCGCGCCGAGCGCCGACAGCTTGTCCTCGATCCGCTCGTAGCCGCGATCGAGATGGTAGATGCGATCGACGGTCGTCTCGCCGTCGGCGACGAGGCCGGCGATCACGAGGCACGCCGACGCGCGCAGGTCGGTCGCCATCACGCCGGCTCCGGTCAGCCGCTCGACGCCCTTGATCACGGCGGCGTTGCCCTCGACCTCGATGTCGGCGCCGAGACGGCGCAGCTCCTGCACGTGCATCATCCGGTTCTCGAAGATCGTCTCGGTGATCACCGACGCGCCGTCGGCGCGCGCGACGAGCGCCATGAATTGCGCCTGCATGTCGGTAGGGAAGCCCGGGAACGGCGCCGTGCGCAGGTTGGTCGCGCGCGGCCTGCCGCCGCCTTGCACGTGCAGCGTCGAATCGGCGGCGACGATGCCGGCGCCGGCCTCGGAGAGCTTGTCGATCACCGCCGCGAGGGACTGATGGTCGACGCCGCGGATGGTGACGTCGCCGCCGGTGGCCGCCGCCGCGGCGAGAAACGTCCCCGTCTCGATCCGGTCAGGCATCACCGCGTGCTCGGCGCCGCGCAGCTCGGACACGCCCTCGACGACGATGCGGTCGGTGCCGGCGCCGGCAATGCGCGCGCCCATCGCGGTCAGGCATTGCGCGAGATCGGCGACCTCGGGCTCGCGTGCGGCGTTCTCGAGCACGGTGGTTCCCTCGGCGAGGCAGGCGGCCATCAGCAGGTTCTCGGTCCCGGTCACCGTCACGACGTCGAACACGAAGCGTGCGCCGCGCAGCTTCGTCGCGCGTGCGTTGATGTAGCCGTGCGTGAGGTCGATCTCGGCACCGAGCGCCTGCAGCCCCTTCACGTGCTGGTCGACCGGGCGCAGCCCGATCGCGCATCCGCCGGGAAGCGACACGCGCGCTTCGCCGCAGCGCGCGACCAGCGGGCCGAGCGCGAGAATCGACGCGCGCATCGTGCGCACGAGCTCGTAGGGTGCGAGCGGCCAGTCGATGCGCGAAGCGTCGAGCCGCACGCGGCCCGCATCGACGGCCTCGATCGCGACACCCATCTGGCCGAGCAGCGACTCCATCGTCCGCACGTCGTTGAGACGCGGGAGATTGGCGACGACGAGGGGCTCGCGCGTCAGGAGCGACGCGCAGAGGATCGGCAGGGCGGCGTTCTTCGCGCCGGAGACGCGGACCTCGCCGGCGAGCCGGCGGCCGCCTTCGATGACGAGCTTGTCCATGCGCGGGCTCAGCCCGCAGCGCCAGCGCCGGCGCGCTCCTCGGGCGTCTGCGTGACCATCGACAGCGCGTGGACCTCCTCGCGCATCCTCTCGCCGAGCGCCGCGTAGACCAGCCGATGCCGCTCGATGCGCGACAGGTTGCGAAACGCCGGCGACACGATGTGCGCCTCGAAATGGTGGCCGTCGCCGGCGACCTCGAGGAGGACGCATTCGAGATGCGCGGCGATCGACTCCTCGATCGATTCGGGTGTGACCATTCAGTGCCTCAGCTTGTAGCCGCGCGCGAGGAGCGTCAGCGCCAGCGCTGCGAGCAGGACGGCTGCCAGCGCCACCAGCGCGAGGCTTTGCGCCGGGTGAACGTCCGAGAGCCCGAAGAAACCGTAGCGAAACCCGTCGATCATATAGAAGAACGGGTTGAAATGCGACAGCGTCTGCCAGAACGCCGGCAGCGAGTGGATCGAGTAGAAGACCCCGGAGAGGAAGGTGAGCGGCATGATCAGGAAGTTCTGGAACGCCGCGATCTCGTCGAACTTGTCGGCCTGCATGCCGGCGATGAGGCCTAGCGTCGCCAGGATGCCGCTGCCCAGGAGCGCGAAGGCGAGCGCCCACAGCGGATGCGCGAGGACCGCGAGCGTGGGCTCGAAGGCGAGCGTGACCAGGAACACGCCGGCGCCGACGGCGACGCCGCGCACCATCGCGCCGAGCACGTATGCGGCATAGAAATCGAGCGGCGACAGCGGGGGCAGCAGGATGAAGATCAGGTTGCCGGTGATCTTCGACTGGATCAGCGACGACGATGCGTTGGCGAAGGAGTTCTGCAGCACCGACATCATGACGAGCCCGGGAATCAGGAACTCGGTGTAGCGGACCTGCCCGCCGAACACCGTCACCCTCGATTCGAGCACGTGCGAGAAGATGAGCAGATAGAGGAGCGCGTTCAGCACCGGCGAGGCGATCGTCTGGAAGCTCACCTTCCAGAAGCGCAGGATCTCCTTCTGGAACAGCGTCGTGAAGCCGCCGTGCCGGGACGCCGTGAAGGGCAGGCCGCGCATCATGCTTCCGGCAGCACCGCGGCGACACCGGCATCGTCGGTCGTCGCGCTGCCCGCCATGATGCGCAGGAACGCCTGCTCGAGATCGGTGCCGGCAACCCTCATCTCGTCGATCGCGATCCCGTCCTCGCGCAGCGCAGCGAGGAGCCCTTCGAGCTCGGCGTAGGCGTCGAGCTCGAGGTAATGCACCTCACCCTCGTCGCGCGTGACGTGCGCGCGCCAGGCCTCCGGAACCCTCGAGGCCGACAGGCGCACGGTGAGCGAACCAAAGCGCGACAGCAGGCGCTGCGTGGTGTCGAGCGCGACGATACGCCCCGCCTTCATCATCGCGATGCGGTGGCAGAGCGCCTCGGCCTCTTCGAGGTAATGGGTGGTGAGGATGATCGTGTGGCCGTCGCCGTTCAGCCGCCGGATGAACGCCCACAGGCTCTGGCGCAGCTCGACGTCGACGCCCGCCGTCGGCTCGTCGAGCACGATCACCGGAGGCTTGTGCACGAGCGCCTGGCCGACCAGCACGCGGCGCTTCATTCCGCCGGACAGCGAGCGCATGTTGGCGTCGGCCTTGGAGGTGAGGTCGAGGTGATGCAGGAGCTCGTCGATCCACGCGTCGTTGCGGCGCAGCCCGAAGTAGCCCGACTGGATGCGAAGCGTCTCGCGCACGGTGAAGAACGGATCGAAGACGAGCTCCTGCGGCACCACGCCGAGCGCGCGGCGCGCCTGGCGGTAGTCCGACGCGACGTCGTGGCCGAGCACCCGCGCGACGCCGCGGTCGGCGCGCACGAGGCCGGCGAGAATCGAGATCAGCGTCGTTTTTCCCGCCCCGTTGGGTCCGAGCAGGCCGAAGAATTCGCCCTGCGCGACCGAGAGGTCGACTCCGGCGAGCGCCTGCACGCTTCCGAAGCGGCGCGCGACGGCGCGCACTTCGACGGCATCGGTCATCGGCCGGGCCCGTACCGCTGCGGCACCGATCAGGCGATCAGCTCGTCGACGCCGTAGACCGCGGCCAGCGAGCGAAGCGCTTGCGGAACGCCGACGACCGCGAGTGCGACACCCTCGCTCGCCGCGCGGCGTCGGAGCGCGATCAGCACGGCGAGCGCCGCCGAATCGGCGTGGCGCAGTTCGCCGATGTCGACGGTTCCTCCGGCGGGAAGGGGCAACGCCGACGACGCCTGCATCACGGCGGCGGCGTTGGCGAACGTGAGGTCACCTGCGTAGCGCCAGCCGGTCTCGGTCGCGATGAACCCGCCGGCGGTGCCGTCGCCGACCCCGCCATCGGGTGGCTGCGCCCCCGCTTCGCGGCAGGCGACGCTCACTTCGCGCCCGCCCCGCCGTTCTTGGCCTCGAGCGCCTTGATGAGGCCGTCGATGCCGCCGCGCTGGATCTCGGCGTTGAACTCGTCGCGGTAGTTGGTGACGAGGGACACCCCGCCGACGACCACGTCGTAGGCTTTCCATCCGGACGCAGTCTTCTCCATGCTGTAATCGATCTGCACCGGCGCCTGCCCGGGCTGCTCGACCTGCGTGCGCACGGTGACGTCGGTGGCGCCGGCATCGCTGCGAAGCGGCAGGTACTTGATCGTCTGGTCGCGGTACTGGTTGAGGGCGCCCGAGTAAGTGCGCACGAGGAGCGTCTTGAACTGCCCGGCGAGCACTTTCTTCTGCTCGGGCGTCGCCTGCCTCCAGCCGCGCCCGGCGGCGAGCGCCGTCATGCGCTCGAAATCGAAGTAAGGCGTGAGGCGCGTCTCGATCACTTCGCGGATGCGCGCCTGGTCGCCGGCCTGGATCCTCGCGTCGGACTTGATGAGCGCAAGGACCTCCCCGGTGACGCGCTTGACGAGCGCGTCGGGAGCCTCGTCGGCCGCCGCGCGGACGATCGGTGGGGCAAACGCGACGAGCGCGACGCCGATGAACGCGAGCGCGAGCAGGCGCCGCGCGCCAGCGGGAACCAGGCGAAGCGCCGGAAGGCGATGGAGGCTCATGGACTGTCCTTTTCCGGCGGCGGCTTGCCGTCGTAGAGCAGGTAGCGGCGATGCTGCAGATAGGCGCGCCGGATGAACGCATACGGGTCGAGAGCGGCCGAGAGCGCCACCGCTTCGGCGGAGAGCGCCTGCGCGCGCGCGTTGAGCGCGCCGATCCCGTACAGCGTGTTGCGCAGCGGCACGTCGGGAATGTAGCCGACCGGGCCCATGTAGAGCTCGACGAGGCTCCCGGTGCCGTCGCGCACCGTCGTCGGGCCCCAGACGGGGACGAACAGGTACGGTCCCTGCGGGAAGCCCCAGACGCCGAGCGTCAGGCCGAAGTCCTCGTTGCCCTTGGGGATGCCCGCCTCGGTGGCGATGTCGATCAGCCCGCCGAGGCCGAAGCCGGTGTTGAGGATCACCCGCCCCATGTCGTTGCCTGCCTTGTCGAGCTTGCCCTGCAGGAAATCGTTGATGACCGACACGAAATCGCGGACGTTGCCGAAGAAGTTGGCGACCGCCGTCTGGACCGGCTTCGGCGTGTACGCGACGTACGCCTGCGCGATCGGCCTGACGAAGTGACCGTCGACGACTTCGTTCACCTTGAACGACGCGCGGTTCATCGGCTCGAACGGATCGTCGCGGTTGGGCGCCACCGCGCAGCCGGCGAGCATCGCGGCAAGCGCGAGCACGCCGAGACGGCCGGCGACGACGCGGGCCGCGCTCACTTTGCCCCTCCGCTGCCCGCTGCCGCAGCCGGCGCGCCGCCGTTGCCTGCCGCGCGATCGAACATGAACTGGCTGATGAGCTTCTCCAGCACGATCGCCGACTGCGTCTTGGCGATCCGGTCGCCGTTGGCGAGCATCTTCGTGTCCCCGCCGGAGTCGAGCCCGATGTACACCTCGCCGAGGAGCCCCGACGTGAGAATGGAGGCGATCGTGTCCTTGGTGAACTCGTAGCCGTGATCGATTCGCATCGTCACCACCGCCTGGTAGGTCTTCGGATCGAGCTGGATCGCCTCGACCCGGCCGACGACGACCCCGGCCGCCTTGACGGGCGCGCGCAGCTTCAGTCCGCCGATGTTGTCGAACTCGGCGATGAGCCGATAGCCCGCGTCATGGCTCACGGTGAGCAGGTTCCCGACCTTGAGCGACAGGAACAGGATCGCCGCGATGCCGAGGGTGACGAACACCCCCACCCACAGATCCAGCGTCGAGCGATTCATCGCGCACCCGCCCGCGCGGCACCCGCCGCGCCGTCCGATCGAACACGCCTCATGCGCCCACCCCCCGGAACATGAATACCGTCAGCACGAAGTCGAGCGCCAGGATGGAGAGCGAGCTCGCGACCACGGTGCGCGTCGTCGCCGTTGACACGCCCGCTGCCGTCGGACGGGCGTTGTATCCCTCGAACACGGCGATCAGGCTCACGGCGACCCCGAAAACGATGCTCTTGATGATTCCGTTGACGATGTCGTAGCGAAAATCCACCGCCGACTGCATGTTGCCCCAGAACGAGCCGGCGTCGATGCCGATCAGCTTCACGCCGACGAGATAGGCGCCGAAGATGCCGAGCGTCGAGAACAGCGCCGCGAGCAGCGGCATCGACACGATCCCGCCGAAGAAGCGCGGCGCGACCACGCGCGCGAGGGGATCGACCGCCATCATCTCCATCGCCGAGAGCTGCTCGGTCGTCTTCATCAGGCCGATCTCGGCGGTGATCGCGCTCCCGGCGCGGCTCGCGAACAGCAGTCCCGCGACAACGGGCCCGAGTTCGCGCACGAGCGACAGCGCAACCAGCACGCCGAGCGACTCGTTCGCTCCGTAGCGCGTCAGCACGTCGTATCCCTGCAGGGCGAGGACCATGCCGACGAAGAGCCCCGACACGAGGATGATGACGAGGGACAGCACGCCCGAGAAATAGATCTCGCGCAGTGTCAGCGACAGCCGCCGCAGCGCCGCCGGCGAGTGCACGAGCACGGCGACCGAGAAGCGCGCCGCGAAACCGAGCCGCTCGACCGAGCCCAGCGTCGCCCGGCCCACGCGCCGCAGCGCCCAGGCGACCGAGTCAGGCCGCACGCGCGAAATCCTCGCCGAGCGGACGCGCCGGGTAGTGGAACGGCACCGGGCCGTCCGCCGCGCCGTCGACGAACTGGCGCACGAATGCCTCGCTCGATGCGCGCACCTCGGCCGGCGTTCCGCGCGACACGATGCGGCCCTCCGACACGAAGTAGATGTAGTCGACGATCTTCAGCGACTCGTAGATGTCGTGCGTGACGACGACCGACGTGATGCCGAGTGCGTCGTTGAGGCGCCTGATCAGCTGGCCGACGATGCCGAGCGAGATCGGATCGAGCCCCGCGAAGGGCTCGTCGTACATGACGAGCATCGGATCGAGCGCGATCGCGCGGGCGAGCGCGACGCGACGCGCCATGCCGCCCGAGAGCTCGGACGGGGTGAGCCCCGCGGCGCCGCGCAGGCCCACCGCGTTGAGCTTCATCAGCACGAGGTCGCGAATGAGTTCCTCGGGAAGCTCGGTGTGCTCGCGCAGCGGGAAGGCGATGTTCTCGAATACCGACATGTCGGTGAACAGCGCCCCCATCTGGAACAGCATGCCGATCTTGCGCCGCATCGCGAACAGCTCCTCGCGCTCGAGGCTCGCGACATCGCGCCCGTCGACCAGCACCTGCCCGCGCTGCGGGCGCAGCTGGCCGCCGATCAGGCGCAGGATCGTCGTCTTGCCGCAGCCCGAGCCCCCCATGATCGCGACGACCTTGCCGCGAGGCACCGACATGTCGATCCCGCTGAGAATCGTCCGGCGGCGCTCGTAGCCGAACGAGACGTCCTTCAGCAAGACGGTGGCGCCGGCGCCGCCGGCGTCATTCCCGGCTGGAACAGTGTCTGGCATGGAATTCCTGCGAAATGCGAACGGGCATTGTATCCGCAGCGTTTCGGGCCCCGCAATGACCGCGGGTCATCGCGTGCGCGGGCCGTCGAGGAGTCGCGTTTCCGCGCGCACGAGGTCGACGGGCTGACCGAGCAGCACGACGGCGTCACCGGCCTCGAAGCGCCAGTCGGTGCCGGGGCGCACCGATCGCGCACCGTGGCGCCTGACGCCGGTCACCTCGACGTTCCCCTGCAGCCCGATGGCGCCGAGCGTGCGCCCCGCCGCCCAGGCGCGCTCGGAAAGCAGGATCGTGCGCAACCGCGGCTGCAGGTTGTCGGCCGCCTCGGCGTCGCTCGCACCGTGGAAGAACCCGCGAAACAGCCCGTAGCGCTCCTCGCGGATCGCGCGGATGCGCTTCAGCACGCGGTTGAGCGGCAGCCCGAGCAGCAGCAGCGAATGCGATGCGAGCATCAGGCTGCCCTCGAGGATCTCGGGCACCACCTCGGTCGCGCCGGCGGCGAGCAGCCGCTCGATCTCGCTGTCGTCGCGCGTGCGCACGACGACGGGCAAGTCGGGCCGCAGCTGATGCACGTGATGCAGGATGCGCAGCGCCACCGGCGTGTCGGCGAAGGTGATCACGACCGCACGCGCGCGCTCGACGCCGGCCGAGACGAGCATTTCGCGGCGGCTCGCGTCGCCGTAGACGACGCTCGTCCCGTCGGCGGCGTCGCGAACGCGCTGCGGGTCGGCGTCGAGCGCGACGTAGGAAATGTCCTCGCGCTCGAGCAGGCGCGCGAGGTTCTGGCCGCTGCGCCCGAATCCGCAGATCAGCACATGGCCCTGGCGCGCCATCGTGCGCGCGGCCACCTGGGTCACTTCGGCGGCGCGCGCGAGCCAGTCGTTCGCGGTCAGCCGCCGCACCAGCCGGTCCGCGTGCTGGATCATGAGCGGCGCGGCCAGCATCGACAGGATCATCGCCGCGAGCGCGAGCTGCGTGAACGCTGGAGGCAGCAGTGCGTTCTCTGCCGCGAGGGCGAGCATGACGAGCGCGAACTCCCCCGCCTGCGCGAGGTAGACGCCGGTGCGAAGCGCGGTCGCCAGCGGCGAGCCGAACGCTCGCGCGAGCACGACGACGAGCGCGAACTTCACCACCACCACCACGGCGAACAGGAGGACGACCTCGACCGCCTGCACGGCGCCAACGCGAAGATCGAGGAGCATGCCCATCGTGACGAAGAACAGGCCGAGGAGCACGTCGCGGAACGGCTTGATGTTCTCGTCGACCTGGTAGCGGAACTCGGTCTCGGCGATCAGCATGCCGGCAAGGAACGCGCCGAGCGCCAGCGACAGGCCGGCGAGCTGGGTGAGCTCGGCCATCGCGAGGGTGACCAGCAGCACGTTGAGCACGAAGAGCTCGGGCGAGCGCTGGCGCGCGACGAGGTGGAACCACACGCGCATCGGCTTCTGTCCGAAGTAGAGGATGAGCCCGAGTGCGAGCGCACCCTTGCCGAGCGCCTTCGCGAGCGCAATGCCGACGTCGGGACCGGGATGGCCGAGTGCCGGGATGAGCACGAGGAAGGCCACCACCGCGAGATCCTGGAAGAGCAGGATCCCGATCACGTCGCGCCCGTGCGGCGTGACGAGCTCCATCCGCTCGGCGAGCATCCGCGACACGATCGCCGTCGAGCTCATCGCGAGCGCACCGCCCAGCACCACTCCGACCTGCCACCTGTAGCCGAGGAGCTCGACGGCGACGGTGGCGCCGAGCGTCGTCAGCGCGACCTGCGCGAGGCCGAGGCCGAACACCGCGCGCCGCATCGCATGGAGCTGCGGCAGGCTGAACTCGAGACCGATCGAGAACATCAGGAACACGATGCCGAACTCGGCGAGCCGCTGCGTCGCCGCGACATCGGGCACGACGGCGAGCGCGTGCGGTCCGAGCACGATGCCGACGATGATGTAGCCGAGGATCGGCGGCAGCCGCAGCGTGCGGCAGAGCGTGACGACGACCACCGACGAGGCGAGCAGAAGCAGCACGAGCAGGAGGGTCTCGGGCATCGGCGAACACTAGCATGGCGTTGTGCGGACGAGCGCCCAAGCGCGGCGGTATACTCCGCGCGATGACGGCCCCAGCCGATGAGCGCGTGCCGGCGCGCGGCGCCCGCACCCCGGCGGTCGACCCGAAGCGCGCGCTCTCGCTCGCGCGCAACGTCCTCGACACCGAAGCACGCGCGATCGCCGCGCTCGCGCAGCGCCTCGCCGGGCCTTTCGTGACTGCGGTCGAGCTGATGCTCGCCTGCCGCGGCCGTGTCGTCGTGTCGGGGATCGGCAAGTCGGGGCACGTCGCGCGCAAGGTCGCGGCGACTCTCGCGTCGACCGGCACCCCGGCGTTCTTCGTCCATCCGGCCGAGGCGAGCCACGGCGACCTCGGCATGATCACCTCAGACGACGTCGTCGTCATGCTGTCGAACTCGGGCGAGACCGACGAACTCCTGATGCTCGCCCCCCACCTGAAGCGGCAGGGTGCGCGGGTGATCGCGCTCACCGGCAACCGCGAGAGCTCGCTCGCGCAGGCGGCCGACGTGCACCTCGACGCCGCGGTCGACGGCGAGGCCGGCCCGCTCGGCCTCGCGCCGACGGCGAGCACGACCGCGGCGCTCGCCCTCGGCGACGCGCTCGCGCTGGCGCTCCTCGATGCACGCGGCTTCTCCGTCGAGGACTTCGCGCGTTCGCATCCCGGCGGAGCCCTCGGCCGCAGGCTCCTGACCCGCGTCGCCGACGTGATGCGTACCGGAGCCGCGATTCCCCGCGTGCACGAGGACGCGACGCTCGCGTCGGCGATCGTCGAAATGACCGGCAAGGGCATGGGGATGACGATCGTCGTCGGCGACGACGACCGCATCGCGGGCATCTTCACCGACCGCGACCTGCGCGACGCGCTCGCCGCCGGCGGCGATCCCAGGCACACCGGAGTCGCCGCGCACATGACGAGGACCCCGCGCACGATCGAGGCGGGCCGGCTCGCCGCCGATTGCGTCGTGCTGATGGAGACGGCGCCCAAGGTGCTGCAGCTCGTCGTCGTCGACGATGCCGGCCGTCTTGCCGGGGCCGTGCACATGCACGACCTGTTCGAGGCGCGGGTGATCTGATGGAGCGCGTCGGGCGCGCCACGATGAGCGCGGGCGAAATCGTCGATCGTGCGCGGCGCGTGCGGCTTCTGACCTGCGACGTCGACGGCGTGCTGACCGACGGGCGCATCTACGTCGACGAGCGCGGCCGCGAGAGCAAGGCCTTCCATGCGCTCGACGGCATCGCCGTCGGGCTCCTCGCGCGGGCGGGGATCGCCGTCGGCTGGATCACCGGCAGCACGGCGCAGGCGGTGGCGCACCGCGCGCGCCAGCTCGGCGTGCCACACGTCGTGCAGGATGCGCGCGACAAGCTCGCTCCCTGGCTGCGGCTGAGGGGCGAGCTCGGCGTCGCGGCCGACGAGTGCGCGCACATCGGCGACGACCTCCCCGACCTGCCGGTGCTCGCCGCCTGCGGGCTCGCCGTCTGCGTGCCGCACGCGCCGGCACGCGTCATCGCGCACGCGCACTACGTGACGCTGCGCGAAGGCGGCTGCGGTGCAGTGCGCGAGCTCGCCGATCTCATCCTCGATGCGCAGGGGCACGGCGCCGGGCAGGCGGCCGGACGCTGAATGGACCGCACGCGCGTCCTCGTCGATCGCCTCGTCGCGTGGTCGCCGGCGCTGCTCCTCGCCGGGCTCGCTGCGCTCACCTGGTGGCTCGATGCGCAGATCCAGCCGGCGGCGACGCGCGCAGACGGCTCGAAGCGCCACGATCCTGACCTCTTCCTGCAGGATTTCCGTGCGCTCACCTTCGATGCCGCGGGCAACCTGCGTGAATCGCTGTCGGCGAAGCGCGCCGAGCACTTTCCCGACGACGACAGCACGGTGCTGACCGCCCCGATGCTGCTCCTCACGCAGACCGGGCGTCCGGCGCTGTCGGTGACGGCGGACCAGGGCATCGTCGCGGGCGATCGCGACAGCGGCGAGTTCAGGGGCAACGTGCGCGTCGTCCGCGAGGCCGGCCCCGCGGCGCAGGGCACGGATGCGACGGGCCCGGTCACGCTCACCACCGACAGCCTGCACGTCGAGGCGAACGAACAGCGCGTCGATACGCGCGCAGCGGTGACGATCACGGAGCCGCGTGGAATAATCCGCGGCCGTGGCCTGACCTACGACAACAAGACGCACATCTTGCACATCGATTCGAACGTGAGCGGAAGCCTCGCGCCGCGAGCGCTGCCGCAATGAGCGGCCGCGCCGGCACGCCGGACGCGCCCCGCGCGGGGCCGATCCGCGCCGCCGCGCTTGCGCTCGCGGCGACACTCGCGCTCGCCGCCGCGCCGGTCCATGCCGAGAAGGCCGACCGCGACAAGCCGATCAACTTCTCGGCCGACCAGCCGGCGCAGGTCGATTTCCAGAAGCGCGTCGGCACCTTGCGCGGCAACGTGGTCATCACGCAGGGAACGCTGTCGATCCACGCCGACCGCATCGACTTCAAGCAGAATCCGGACAACTCGCTCTCCGCGACCGCCTACGGCGATCCGGTGAGCTTCCGGCAGAAGAAGGACGGCTCGGACGAGTATTTCGAGGGCTACGCGCAGAAAGCGGTCTACAACGGCGAGACGCAGACCCTCGAGCTCTTCGACCGCGCGCTCCTCAAGGAAGGCAAGAACGAATTGCGCAGCAACTACATCTCGTACAACGAGGCCACCGGCATCTTCAAGGCCGAAGGCCGCCCCGATGCGCCGGGAACCGAGGGTCCCGGCGCGCGCGTGCGCGGCGTGTTCCAGCCGCACCCCGAAGGCGGCGCGGCGAAGGGCGCGGCCGGAACGGGCGCAGCCGCGGCGCCGCCTGCCGGGGGTGCGGCCGCCGGCCCGCCCCTCACGCTGACGCCCGACACGCGGCCACCGGGCAAGTGAGCGAGCTCAGGGCAGCGCACCTCAGGAAGCGCTACAAGACGCGCACCGTCGTGCACGACGTCTCGCTCGACGTCGCGAGCGGAGAGGTGGTCGGACTGCTCGGCCCCAACGGCGCCGGCAAGACGACGTGCTTCTACATGATCGTCGGCCTGGTCGCCGCCGACGGCGGCGGCATCGAACTCGACGGCGAGAACCTCTCGCGACTGCCGATCCACCGCCGTGCGCGCCGCGGGCTGTCGTACCTGCCGCAGGAAGCGTCGATCTTCCGCAAGCTGACCGTTGCGCAGAACGTGCGCGCGATCCTCGAACTGCAGGGACTCGACGACGACACGCTCGCGAACCGTCTCGATGCGCTCCTGGACGACCTGTCGATCGCGCACCTCGCCGACGCGCCGGCGGTGTCGCTGTCGGGGGGTGAGCGCCGCCGCGTCGAGATCGCGCGTGCGCTCGCCACGCGCCCCCGCTTCATCCTGCTCGACGAGCCGTTCGCCGGAGTCGACCCGATCGCCGTCCTCGACATCCAGAAGATCATCGGATTCCTGAAGGAGCGCGGCATCGGCGTGCTGATCACCGACCACAACGTGCGCGAGACGCTCGGCATCTGCGACCGCGCGTACATCATCAACGAAGGGCGGGTGCTCGCCTCGGGCGCGCCCGGTGAGATTGTCTATAATGAGGACGTAAGGAAGGTGTACCTGGGAGAGCACTTCCGACTCTGAGCGATGCACGTCAAGCGTGGATGCCGGTGAAGCAGACGCTCCAACTCAAGTTATCGCAGCACCTCACGCTGACGCCGCAGCTCCAGCAGTCGATCAGGCTGCTGCAGCTGTCGACACTCGAGCTCAACGCCGAAGTCGAGCGCATGCTGCAGGAGAACCCGCTGCTCGAGCGCGCGGAGGGTGAAGGCGACGACGAGCACGTCCCGCCTGCGATGCCGCTCGCCGGCCCGGGGCGCGCTGAGAGCGACGGGGAGCCGGCGCGCGGCGAAGCGGCGGACGACGATCGCGCGGCGCCCGCGCACGACGATCCCGCGATCGTCGCCGAATATGCCGAGTACGGCGGCTCCGACGCCGACTGGGGCAGCACGGGCTCCGGCGACGACGACGATTTCCTGCCGCAGCAGGTCGCCTCGAGCACGCTGCGCGAGCACCTGATCGGCCAGCTTGCGCTGCTCAACCTGCCCCTCCGCGACCGGCAGCTCGCGACCGCGCTGATCGACGCGCTCGACGACGACGGCTACCTGCCGACCTCGCTCGAGGAGCTTGCGCGGCTGTTCCCCGAGGAACTCGAGCTCGAGCCCGAGGAGCTGTCGATCGCGCTCAAGTACGTGCAGAGCTTCGAGCCTGCCGGCGTCGGTGCACGCGACTGCGCCGAATGCCTCGCGCTGCAGCTGAAGGCGCTGCCCGCCGGCACGCCGCGCCGCGACGACGCGCTGAAGGTCGTCGACGGCCACCTGATGCTCCTCGCGAGCCGCGACTTCACCAAGCTGAAGCGGCTCCTGCGCACCGACGACGCCGGCGTGCGGCAGGTGCGCGACCTCATCCGCAGCCTCAACCCGAAACCCGGCGCGGCGTTCGCGAAGACCGAGGCGAACTATGTCGTTCCCGACGTCATCGTGCGCAAGGTCAAGAATCAGTGGGTGGCGGCGTTGAACGAAGCGGCAATGCCGAAGCTGCGGCTGAACCGCATCTACGCCGACATCCTCACGCGCAATCGCGAGAGCTCGAACCAGCAGCTCGCCGCGCAGCTGCAGGAGGCCAAGTGGCTGATCCGCAACGTCCAGCAGCGCTTCGACACGATCCTGCGCGTGGCCCGCGCGATCGTCGAGCGCCAGCGGCGCTTCTTCGAGCACGGCGAGGTCGCGATGCGGCCGATGGTGCTGCGCGAGATCGCCGACATGCTGTCGCTGCACGAGTCGACGATCTCGCGGGTCACCACGCAGAAGTACATGCTGACGCCGCGCGGCACCTTCGAGCTCAAGTACTTCTTCGGCAGCCACGTCGCCACCGATACCGGCGGGGCCGCCTCGGCGACGGCGATCCGGGCGCTCATCAAGCAGCTGATCGCCGCGGAGAATGCCAGCGCGCCGCTGACCGACAGCCGGATTGCCGAGCTTCTCGGCGAACAGGGTATTCTGGTGGCACGCCGCACGATCGCGAAATACCGCGAGGCGCTGCAGATTCCGCCCGTGAACATGCGCAAGGCCCTTTGACGCCCCGACCGGGGACCCGACGCGCCACCGCTTCCCGAGGGACCTCGCCTGCGCCGACCACGCAGTCCACCAGGAGCGCCTGATGAACCTGACCCTCACCGGCAATCACCTCGACATCACCCCTGCCATCCGCGCATACGTCGTCGCCAAGCTCGAGCGGATCAACCGGCATTTCGACCACGTGATCGACGTGAGCGTCGTGCTCGCCGTCGACAAGCTGCGCCAGATCGTCGAAGCCAACGTCCACGTGCGCGGCAAGGACCTCCACGCCGAGAGCGTCGATGCCGACATGTACGCCGCCATCGACCTCCTCGCCGACAAGCTCGACCGCCAGGTGCTCCGGCACAAGGAGAAGCGCCGCACCCACCGCGTCGAGGCGACACCGGTCGCACGCACGATGGCGCGCGGCGGGAGCGGCGGCGCCGCGTAGTTCGCGCGCCGCGGCACGGAATCCCGCCATGGGCGAGATCGCGAAGCTGTTGCCGCGCGCCAACATCGTCACCGGCCTCGACGTCGCCGACAAGGCACAGTTCTTCGCGGCGATCAGCCAGGTCTTCGAGCATGGCTCGGGTCTCGCGCGGGCCGGCGTCGCGGCGAGCCTCGCCGCGCGCGAGAAGCTCGGCTCGACCGGCCTTGGCCAGGGAGTCGCGATCCCCCACGGCCGCATCAAGGGCCTGCGCGAGCCGGTCGGCGCATATGCACGCCTGCTCCATCCGATCGGGTTCGGCGCCCCCGACGGCCGGCCGGTGACGCATTCGTTCGTCCTGCTCGTTCCCGCCGAAGCGACCGAGCGCCACCTCGAGCTCCTTTCCGAACTCGCCCAGATGTTCTCGGACGCGGCCTTTCGCGAGCGCCTCGCGCACGCCGCGGGCGCCGACGACATCGCCGCACTGTTCGATTCGTGGGGTCAGGTCTTGCCTTTTGCCCCCGCGGGGGCAAAAGGCAAGACCTGACCCCACCCGTGACCCCACCCGCGCATGCACCAGATCTCAGTCGGCACGCTGATCGAGCACAACCGCGAGCGCCTCGGACTCGTCTGGCTGGCGGGCCGCGGCGGAGGCGAGCGCGCGCTGGTCGGCGAGAGTTCGCTGCGCCCGACGATCGGCCAGGTCGGGCACATGAACCTGATCCATCCGTTTCGCGTGCAGATTCTCGGCGCCGCGGAAACGGCGTGGCTCAACGCGCTTCCCGAGGACGAGCTCAAGCACTCGATCGATCGCCTCTTCACGAGCGAGCTCGCAGCGGTGGTCGTCGGCAACGGCGAGCCGGTGCCGCCGCACCTCGTCGCGCGCTGCGAGCAGCACGGCATCGCACTCGTCACGTCGCAGGTGCCTTCGCCGCACATCGTCGACGTCTTCCGCATCTACCTGCAGCGTGTGCTCGCCGAGTCGACGACGCTGCACGGCGTGTTCCTCGACGTGCTCGAGCTCGGCGTGCTGATCACCGGAGCTTCGGCGATCGGCAAGAGCGAGCTCGCGCTCGAGCTCATCTCGCGCGGCAACGGCCTCATCGCCGACGACATCGTCGAGCTCTACCGGATCTCGCCCGACACGATCGAGGGGCGCTGCCCGCCGGTGCTCCGCGATTTCCTCGAAGTGCGCGGCATCGGCATCCTCAACATCCGCACGATCTTCGGGGAGACCGCGGTGCGGCCGCACAAGCTGCTGCGCCTGATCGTGCACCTCGAGGACCACGGCAACGAGGCGTTTACCGACCTCGACCGCCTGCAGGTCAACGCGACCTTCCAGGAGGTGCTGGCGGTGCCGATCCGCAAGGTGACGATCCCGGTTGCGGCGGGACGCAACCTCGCCGTGCTGGTCGAGGCGGCAGTGCGCAATTTCGTCCTCAACCAGCGCGGCATCGACAGCACGCGCGAGTTCATCGAGCGCCAGCAGAGGCTGATGGACACCGGGCACGGCAGCTGACTGCCATCGCGCCGGAAAGCCTCGCACATGGACGTCCTATTGATCGGCGGCGTGTCGGGCTCGGGCAAGAGCGTGGCGCTGGCGGCGTTCGAGGATTCCGGGTACTACACGGTCAACAACCTGCCGGTGCCCCTCGTCATGGCGACGGCCGACTACCTCGCCGGCGCCGGCCGCGAGCGCGTCGCGCTGGCACTCGACGTCAGGACCGGCCCGGGTCTGCCCGGCCTCGCCGAAGCGATGCGCGCGCTCGAGGCGCGCGGCTGGCAGGCGCGCTTCCTCTACCTCGACGCCTCGGTCGAGGCGCTCGTCAAGCGCTTCTCGGAGACGCGCCGGCGCCATCCGTTCTCCAACGACGAGCGCACGCTCACCGAGGCGATCGAGTACGAGCGCGCGCTCCTCGCCGCGGTGCGCGACCTCGGCATCGTATTCGACACGAGCGAGCTTCCCGCCGCGGGACTGCGCGCGTGGATCAAGGATTTCGTATCGCTCGATCCGTCGAAGCTCACGCTGCAGATCGGCTCGTTCGGATTCAAGCACGGCGTGCCGCTCGACTCGGACCTCGTTTTCGACGTGCGCTGCCTGCCCAATCCGCACTACGAGCCCGCGCTCGCCCCGCTGTCGGGGCGTGACCCGCCGGTGGTCCGGTTCCTCGAGACGATTCCCGAGGTCGAGCGGATGTACGGCGACATCTACCACTTCATCGCGAGCTGGCTTCCCGATTACGCGCGCGACAACCGCAACTACCTGACGGTGGCGATCGGCTGCACCGGAGGACGCCACCGCTCGGTGTACCTCGTCGAGCGGCTCGCCCGCGCGTTCTCGCCGCGCTACCAGGTGCTGGTCCGCCACCGCGACCTCGCGGTTCCCGCATGAGCGCGCCGCGCCGGATCACGCTCGCCTTCACCGGGGCCTCGGGCATGCCCTACGGCCTGCGCCTGCTCGAGAGCCTGCTCGCCGCGGGTGCCGAAGTGCACGTCGTCTACTCGGCGGCGGCGCAGATCGTCATGCATCAGGAATGCTCGCTCGCCCTGCCCGCGCAGCCGCGCGAAGCCGAGCGCGTGCTCGCTGGCCGGTGCGCCACGTCCGCGGGGCGGCTCGTCGTTTATGGGCGCGACGACTGGCTCGCGCCGATGGCATCGGGATCGAATCCCGACGACGGCATGGCGATCTGCCCGTGCACGATGGGAGCGCTCGGCGCGATCGCCGGCGGGCTCGCCGACAACCTGATCGAGCGCGCCGCCGACGTGATGCTTAAGGAGCGCCGCCCGCTCGTGCTGGTGCCACGCGAGACGCCGCTCTCGGCGATCCACCTCGAGAACATGCTCAAGCTCGCGCGCGCGGGCGCGGTCATCCTGCCGCCCGCCCCCGGCTTCTACACGCAGCCGCAATCGGTCGGCGACCTCGTCGACTTCGTCGTCGCGCGCGTGCTCGATCACCTCGGCTTCGCCAACGCGCTCGCACCCCGCTGGGGCGAGGAGCGCCGGCGCGGGCAAGCTGCCGGACCGGGGCCGCTATAATCCGCCGCGACGATCCGGAAACCGTACGTCGAACGTACTCCGGCGGACGCATTCACCATCGAAGACGCCGTGCGCGGCGCGGGCCCGGCCGCCGCCGGCGCCGGAACCTGCTTCGGGGAAGCCATGGCCGGCCACAGCAAGTGGGCGAACATCAAGCATCGCAAGGCCGCGACCGACGCGAAGCGCGGCAAGATCTTCACGCGCCTCATCAAGGAGATCACCGTCGCAGCGCGTCTCGGCGGAGGCGATATCACAGCCAACCCGCGCCTTCGCCTCGCCGTCGACAAGGCGCGCGAGCAGAACATGCCGAAGGACACGATCGACAACGCGATCCGGCGCGGATCGGGCCAGCTCGAAGGGGTGACCTACGAGGAGGTGCGCTACGAGGGTTACGGCATCGGCGGCGCCGCGGTGATCGTCGACGCGATGACCGACAACCGCACGCGCACGGTGGCCGACGTGCGCCACGCGTTCTCCAAGTACGGCGGCAATCTCGGGACCGACGGATCGGTCGCGTTCCTGTTCAGGCACTGCGGCCAGATCGTGTTTGCGCCCGGCACTGACGAGAACAGGGTGATCGAGGCGGCGATCGACGCCGGCGCCGAGGACGTCGTCACCAGCGACGACGGCAGCATCGAGGTAACGACCGGACCCTACGACTTCATCGCAGTGCGCGACGCTCTCGCGAAAGCGGGCCTGCACGCCGAGTTCGCCGAGGTCGCGATGAAGCCGCAGAACGAAGTCGAGCTCGCCGGCGAGGACGGCGAGCGGATGCAGAAGCTCCTCGACGCGCTCGAGGCAGTCGACGACGTGCAGAACGTCTATACGTCGGCGGTGATCGTCGCGTCCTGACCGCATCGGCATGCCGGTGCCGTCCGCAAACCGTCACCCGTGAATCGCCGCCCGTGAATCGTCGTCCGAGCCCGGCTCTGCGGCGCATCCTCGGCATCGATCCTGGGCTGCGCATCACCGGCTTCGGGGTGCTCGACCTTCGCGGCAACGCGCTCGCCTACGTCACCAGCGGCTGCATCCGCGCGACCGGCACGAGCCTGCCCATCCGGCTGGGCGTGATCGTGCGCGATCTCGCCCAGGTGATCGCCGAGCAGAACCCGACCGAAGTCGCGATCGAGCGCGTATTCGTCAACGTGAACCCGAACACGACGCTGCTGCTCGGCCAGGCGCGCGGCGCGGCGATCGCCGCGGCGGTCATCGCCGGACTGCCGGTCAGCGAATACACGGCGGGGCAGGTCAAGCAGGCGGTCGCCGGCGTCGGGCGCGCGCCGAAAGCGCAGGTGCAGGAGATGGTGCGAAGGCTGCTGCTCCTTCCCGGACGGCCTGCGGTCGATGCCGCCGATGCCCTCGCCGCGGCGATCTGCCACGCCCACGCATCGACGGGCGTCGGCGCGCTGACGCAGCGAAGCGCGCGCGCGGGACGCGTGCGCCCTGCCGCATGAGCGACGCGCTGCGGCGGGTGCGCGCTGCGGTGTTCGACATGGACGGACTGCTCCTCGACAGCGAGCGCATCGTGGCCCGCGCCTGGGTCCTCGCCGCGCAGCGGCTCGGCGTCGAGTTCGACGCGCAGTTCGGGCTCACGCTGATCGGCCGCAACGCCGAGGACTCCCGCCGCATGCTCGCCGATCACCTGCCGCGCGGCTATCCGCTGGACCGGTTCTTCTGCGCGTGCCGCGATGCCTGGGACGAGATCACCGCGCGCGAGGGTGTTCCGGTCAAGCCCGGAGTCCACGCACTTCTCGACTGGATCGGGCGCAGGCGCTGGCCATGCGCGGTCGCGACGTCGACCGCCCATGAGCGCGCCTGCGCCGAGCTCTCACGCGTCGAGCTGATGCCGCGCTTCCACGCTCTTGTCGGTGGCGACGAGATCGCCCGCGGCAAGCCCGCGCCGGACATCTATCGCGAGGCGGCAAAGCGGCTCGGTGTCGTGGCGGCCGAATGCGTCGCGTTCGAGGACTCCGAACCCGGCGTGCGTGCGGCCCTCGCCGCCGGCATGCAGGTCTTCATGGTGCCGGACATCGCACCCGTGCCGGGCGCGCTCGCGCTGCTCCCGGTGTCGATCGTCGCGAGCCTCGACGCCGCGCGCCTCCGGCTCGATGCGGTGCACGCGTACAATCCGCCCCCATGATCGGCCGTCTTTCCGGCGTTCTGCTCGAGAAGAATCCACCGCAACTTCTGCTCGACGTGCAGGGGGTCGCCTACGAGGTCGACGTGCCGATGAGCACCTGGTACAACCTGCCGGCGAGCGGCGAGCGGATCACGCTGTTCACGCATCTCGTCGTGCGCGAGGACGCCCACCTGCTCTACGGCTTCGGCACCGACGACGAGCGCCGCGCCTTCCGCCAGCTCCTGAAGGTCAACGGCATCGGTGCACGGACCGCGCTTTCGGTCCTCTCGGGGCTGTCGGTGGCCGAACTCGCCCACGCGGTCAGCCTGCAGGAGACGGCGAGGCTGACACGCATCCCGGGGATCGGCAGGAAGACCGCCGAGCGGCTCCTGCTCGAGCTCAAGGACAAGCTCGGCGCGGACCTCGGCCGCGCGGGTGCGGCGAAGCGCGAGACGCCTGCCACCGTCGACATCACGAGCGCACTGCTCGCCCTCGGGTACAGCGAGCGCGAAGCGCAGGCGGCGGTCAGGCAGCTTCCTGACGGCGTCGCCGTCGCCGACGGCATCCGCCAGGCGCTGCGCACGCTGGCGCGCGGGTGATCGCGGGGCATCGATGGCGATAGAAAGCGACAACCTCGCCCGCGTGGTCACTGGAACGAGCGCCGGCGAGCCCGAGGAGGTGATCGAGCGGGCGCTGCGCCCGCGCGTGCTCGCCGAGTACGTCGGCCAGCGCAAGATCCGCGACCAGCTGTCGATCTTCATCGAAGCCGCGAAGGGGCGCGCCGAGGCGCTCGACCACGTGCTGCTGTTCGGCCCGCCGGGACTCGGCAAGACGACGCTCGCGCACATCCTCGCCCACGAGCTCGGCGTCAACCTGCGCCAGACGTCGGGGCCGGTCCTCGAGCGCGCCGGCGATCTCGCCGCGCTCCTCACCAACCTCGAGCCGCGCGATGTGCTGTTCATCGACGAGATCCACCGCCTGCCGACGGTGGTCGAGGAGATCCTCTACCCCGCGCTCGAGGATTTCCACATCGACATCATGATCGGCGAAGGACCGTCGGCGCGCAGCCTCAAGATGGACGTGCCTCCGTTCACGCTGGTCGGCGCGACCACTCGCGCGGGCATGCTCACCAATCCGCTGCGCGACCGCTTCGGTATCGTCGCGAGGCTCGAGTTCTACACCCCGGACGAGCTGTCGTCGATCGTCGTGCGCTCGGCGCGCCTGCTGTCGATCGGCGTCGACGCCGAAGGCGCGCTCGAGATCGCGCGCCGCGCGCGCGGCACCCCGCGCATCGCGAACCGGCTCCTGCGCCGCGTGCGCGACTACGCCCAGGTGCGCGCCGAAGGCGACATCTCGCGCACAGTCGCCGATGCCGCGCTGGCGATGCTGGACATCGACGGCTCCGGGCTCGACGTGATGGATCGCAAGCTCCTGTCGACGGTACTCGACAAGTTCGGCGGCGGCCCGGTCGGCGTCGACAACCTCGCAGCGGCGATCGGCGAGGAGCGCGACACGATCGAGGACGTGCTCGAGCCGTACCTGATCCAGCAGGGTCTGCTGCAGCGCACGACGCGCGGCCGTGTCGCCACCGCGCTCGCCTGGCGCCACTTCGGACTCGCGCAGCCGCCGCGGCCCGGCGGCGACCTCTTCCCGGGCTCGTGAGCATCGTGCGTGACGCGTTCCCGCAGCCGCAGCCGTTCGCGCTCGCGGTCCGCGTCTACTACGAGGACACCGACGCGGGGGCCGTCGTCTATTACGCAAACTACCTCCGGTTCATGGAGCGCGCGCGCACCGAGTGGCTCGATGCGCTGGGCTTCGCGCTGCCGGCCCTCGAGCGCGAGCACGGCATCACCTTTGCCGTCCGCCGCGCGGAGATCGACTTCCTGCGCCCCGCGCGCCTCGCCGACCGGCTCGACGTGACGGTCGAGCCCACGGGCCGCGGGGCGAGTTGGCTCGACCTCGCCCAGCGCGTGCTGCGCGACGGGGCGGCCCTCGCTTCGGCGGCGATCGCGCTCGTCTGCCTCGACGCCCGGCGCTTCCGGCCGGTGCGCATTCCGCCGCCCCTCGCCGCCGCGCTCGCCGGCCTTCCAACCTCGCCGCGCCGGCCCGCCGGCCGCGCCGCCTCCCCGCAGGAACCACATTGAACCTCGAGACGAATTTCTCGTTCCTCGCGCTGATCGCCCACGCATCGGTGATCGTGCAGGCGATCCTCGTGCTGCTCGCCGCGCTCTCGCTGTGGTCGTGGTGGCGCATCTTCCTCAAGATCTTCCTGCTGAAACGCGCGGCACGCGAGGCCGACGCCTTCGAAGACGAGTTCTGGAAAGGGGGCGACCTCAACGTCCTCTACCGGGAGGCGGGCGAGGCGCAGATCGGCGGCGGGCTGCAGCACATCTTCGCCGCCGGCTTTCGCGAGTTCTCGAAGCACCGCCGGCAGGGGAGCCCGTCGCCGGTCACCCTCGACGCCGCGCGGCGCGCGATGCGCGCCGCCTACCAGCGCGAGATCGACGCGATCGAGGCGCACCTCTCGGGGCTCGCGACGGTGGGCTCGGTGTCGCCTTACATCGGGCTCTTCGGCACCGTCTGGGGAATCATGAACGCCTTCCGCGGTCTCGAGAACGTGAGCCAGGCGACCCTCGCCAACGTCGCGCCCGGAATCGCCGAAGCGCTGATCGCCACCGCGATCGGGCTGTTCGCCGCGATCCCGGCGTTCGTCGCGTACAACCGCTTCACCCACGACGTCGACCGCCTCGCGGTGCGCTACGAGACGTTCATCGAGGAATTCTCGAACATCCTCCAGCGCCAGGGGTGAGCCGATGCGCAGGCCGCGCAAGTCCGTGAACCAGATGAACGTCGTGCCCTACATCGACGTGATGCTCGTGCTGCTCGTCATCTTCATGGTCACGGCACCGCTGGTTGCGCCGGGCGAGATCCAGCTTCCGTCGGTCGGAAGCAAGCTGCAGCCCCCGGTCAATCCGCTGCGTGTCCGGCTCAACCGCGACAAGTCGATCACGCTCGTCGACCAGTCGAGCCGGGCGCCGAAGACGTCGCGCGTCTCGCTCGCCGACCTCGTCGATACCGTGCGCAGCATCCAGGACGGCCGCGACCAGCCGGTCGTGATCGAAGCCGACAAGAGCGCACGCTACGAGGACGTCGTCGACGTTCTCGACCGCCTGCAGCGCGGCGGCATCCGCAAGGTGGGGCTGCTCGCGCGGCCGCAACCCTAGCGCCGCGCAGCCGCGATTCTTGCCGCAACCCGCGCTCCGATGACGTCCCACGACCGCCCCGCGCGCGCACGGCGCCCGCGCGGGCGCCTGATCGCGCTGATCCTCGCCATCGGCGTCAACCTGCTGTTCGTCGGCGTGCTCGTGTTCTCGGTCACCTGGCAGAACCGCGAGCCCGCCGCGGTGACCGCCGAGCTGTACGCCCCCCCGTCGGCCGACCTCACGCCGCTGCCCGCCGCGAGGCTGCCCGAGGTCGCGCCGCCGCGGCCGCTGCCCGCCCCGCCGCAGCTTCCGCCGGTGCCGGCACCCGCGCCGAAGCCGCCGCCTGCGCCGCCACCGGTGCCGTCGCAGGCCGACATCGAGCTCAAGGCGAAGCAGGAGGCTGCGAAGCAGCAGGAAGCGAAGCGCGAGGCCGAGCAGAAAGCGAAGCAGGAAGCGAAGCGGCAGGCCGAACAGCAGGCGAAGGCCCTCGCCTCCATGCAGGCGCAGGCCCAGCGCGAATTGCAGACGCGCGAGGATGCCGAGCGCCTGCGCAGGCAGGCCGAGGCCGAGGCGCAGATGCGTGCGCAGGCGGAGCAGGAGGCGCAGGCGCGCGCCCAGCAGGCCGCAGCCGCGACGGCACGAAGCCGCGCCGAAGCCGACTGGATCGACCGCATTCGAAGCAAGATCCGCAGCAACGTCAACCTGCCGCCCGAGATCTCCGGCAACCCCGAGGCGATCTTCGACGTCGTCCAGCTGCCGACCGGCGAGGTGCTGACCGTCAGGATGAAGCAGTCGAGCGGCATCCCCGCCTACGACGACGCCGTGCAGCGCGCAATCGTGAAGTCGTCGCCGCTGCCACCGCCGCCGTCACCCGACCTCTTCCAGCGCGAGCTCGTGCTGCGCTTCCACCCGCACGAACCGTGAACGGCGAACGCGGGGTCAGGTCTTGCCTTTTGGACGTTGCCGCTCTACACGCTCGAGAATCTGCAGCGCCACCCAGGTCCAGTCTGCGCGCTGCTCGACGACCTGCCGCAGCGCGATCGTGTAGTCGGTGCGGCCGGTGGCGAGGACGAGCCGCCGCCCCTCGCGATACTCATGCGTCGGCACGATCAGCGTGCGCGCAGACAGCGGCTTGTCGGGGCGCGACGGGGGCGGCAGGTAGAGCGCGTCGAAGCACGGGCCGAGACCGTGCGCATCGACGCCATCGACCTCGATGCCCAGATCGCTGCGCGCTTCACGCTGCGCGTGCAGGCTGACCGCGACGACGCGCTCGGCGATCACCGAAAGTCCGGCCTCGATCTCGTCGCCGGCGAACCGGTTCACGCGGCGCACGACCCCCAGGACCCATTGCTCGCGGTTCGCCTCGCGCACGGCGACCAGCGTGCCCAGCATCAGCGACTGGCCAACGCCGCCGCCCGCGCAGATGCGAAGGCCGGCGACGCTGCGATCGCGAACCTGCCACAGCGACTGCGGAAAGCGCACGAGGCTTCCGGAGAGCGTGTCGCCCTCGTCGTTGGCAGCGGCGGCCGCGTGCGGGGCGCCGGCGACGGCGAATACCTCGATCTGGTCGGCCGGGGGTTCGGCCGCGACGGCGATGGGTCGCGCGAGCTCCTCGATGACCCGCGCCACGCCGATGCGGACCCGCGCCTCCTGCACGCAGCTGACGCGCGGGTCGCGGCGCATGTCGACATTCAGGTTCGGCGCGATCGCCGCGCGCGCTTTCTCGAGGATCGCCGCCCGCTTCGCGCCCTGCTCGCTCATCGGTCCCTGCTCGGTCGCGTCGGAGTTGCGCAGCGCGGCCAGCGTCACGTCGAGCTGCTCGGCGAGCGGCGTCGTGTCGAGGTAGCGCAGCATCGCGCCGGAGTCCTGGCCGGTCCGCCGCCGCAGCCCCTCGCGCCCCGCGACGTCGACGAAGAAGCCCTCCATCGTCTTCGGAATGGCGAGCAGCTCGAGCCGCCTGCCCCAGGCGCGAAACTGGGCGGCGACCCAGTCGAAGTTCGCCGGTGACAGATTGCCGCTGTTCAGCTGGTGCAGCAGCAGCACGTAGACGTATTCCTGCTCGACGCTCCAGCGCGCGCCCGCCGCGCCCGCCGCGGGGTCCTCGCGATCGAGCCCGAGCTCGGTGGCGCGCAGATAGGCGCGATGCAACTCGGACCAGCGTGCGGGAATCCAGTGCTCGTGGCGGCTGATGCGCAGCCTCGCGTCGATGCCGTAGTAGTGGACGAGCCGTGCGAAGAGCTGCGCGAGGCGCGGCTTCCAGCGCGCGTGCGCCGATGGAACGAGCGCCGCCTCGATCGCGGCCTGGTAGGCGCCGATGAACGCCTGTGCGAGGTCGAACGCCGCGGCCCAGAGGCGCTCGGCGATTCGCGGCGACGATTCGCAGTTGTCGACGAACTGCCGGACGAGCTTGCGCCGGTCGCTGCGCAGCGCCGCATCGAGATGCTGCAGCGCGTCGACCCGCGCGAGGTCGATCGGCCGCGCCGACTGGCGCATCGCGTCGAACGCGCGCAGGACCCGCTGCTGGCGCGCGACGAGGTCGAGCGTCGGCAATTCGTCGAGCCAGGCCGAGGCGGCGCGCACCGATGCGAGGGGGTCGGCGGCGGCCTGCGCGGAGGGCTTCAGGAAGGCGAACATCGCGCGTCGGGGAGGACCGGTCGGATACAATTCGCAGGCGGGGGACAATCATTCCTTAGCAAATTGAATGCCACAAACGAGATACCAACAAATGCCACGTGTAAACAACAAGTTGAACATGGTACAACGACCGTCCGGCCCCGCGCACCGCCGCCACTGCCCCATTATCGCGGTCCCCGATCGGCGGACGCACTAGACCGATGGCCGACGAGGCTGCGAAGACCCACGCGAAGGGGGCCTCGCCTCCGGTCAAGCGACGCCTCGATTACCGCGCGCCGGCCTTCCTCGTCGACGCCATCGACCTCGAGTTCCAGCTCGATCCCGACGCGACGACCGTGCGTTCGCGCCTGCGCGTCAGGCGCAATCCGGCAGCGGAGGTCGCCGACCGGGACGCTCCGCTCGTTCTCGATTGCGAGGCGCAGGACGCAATCGAAGTCGCGTTGGACGGTCGCGCGCTCGGCGCCGGCCGCTGCGAGATCGGCAGCGGTACGATCACCATCGGCGGCATCTCCGGTGGCGCGACGGTCGAGGTGCGCTCGCGCAACGCCCCGGCGTCCAACACGGCGCTCGAGGGTCTCTACCTCTCATCGGGCGTGTTCTGCACGCAGTGCGAGCCCGAGGGTTTCCGGCGCATCACCGCCTTTCCCGACCGGCCCGACGTCCTCGCGCGTTACCGGGTGACGATCATCGCCGCGCGTGATCGCTGTCCGGTGCTGCTGTCGAACGGCAACCGCGTCGCCGCGGGCGAGCTTCCCGGCGGGCGTCACTACGCGACCTGGGAGGATCCGTTTCCCAAACCTTCCTATCTGTTCGCGCTCGTCGCCGGCGACCTCGCCGCGCTCGAGGACCGCTTCGTCACCTGCTCCGGGCGCGAGGTCGCCTTGCAGATCCACTCGACCGCCGCGAACCTCCCGCGCTGCCGCCACGCGATGCGCTCGCTCAAGCGTGCGATGCGCTGGGACGAGGAGCGCTTCGGGCGCGAGTACGACCTCGACACGTTCATGATCTTCTGCGCCGACGACTTCAACATGGGCGCAATGGAGAACAAGGGCCTCAACATCTTCAACAGCCGCATGCTCCTCGCCGATTCCGCGACGGCGACCGATGCGGACTTCGAGGCGATCGAGAGCGTCGTCGGGCACGAGTACTTCCACAACTGGACCGGCAACCGGGTCACCTGCCGCGACTGGTTCCAGCTGTCGCTGAAGGAAGGCCTCACCGTCTTCCGCGACCAGGAGTTCTCGGGCGACGTGGCCTCGCGCGCCGTCGCGCGCATCGGAGCAGTCGAATACCTGCGCCGCGACCAGTTCGCCGAGGATGCGGGGCCGATGGCGCATCCGGTGCGTCCGGACGCCTATCGCGAGATCAACAACTTCTACACGGCGACGGTGTACGAGAAGGGCGCCGAGGTCATCCGCATGCAGCACACGCTGCTCGGCGCCGAGCGCTTCAGGCGCGGCATGGATCTCTACTTCGATCGCCACGACGGGCAGGCGGTGACCTGCGACGATTTCGTCGCTGCGATGGAGGACGCGTCGGGCGTCGACCTTGGCCAGTTCCGCCGCTGGTACGCCGAGGCGGGGACACCGCAGATCATCGTGCGCGAGACGTGGGACGAAGGCTCGCGGCGCTACTGCCTCGACCTCGAGCAGCGGCTGCCGCCGCACGACGACGGTGCGCCGCGCCCGGCGTTGCACATGCCTTTTGCCGTCGGCCTCGTCGGGCCCGACGGGCGCGACCTGCCGCTGCGCCTCGCGAGCGAGCCGCAAGCCGGTCCCACGACGCGCGTGTTCGAGCTTCGCGCCGCCCGCGAGGTGTTCGAGTTCGCCGACGTCGGCGTGAAGCCGGTACCTTCGCTGTTCAGGAACCTGTCAGCGCCGGTGCGCGTCGAGTTCGCCTACGCCGACGAAGATCTCGCGCTCCTCGCGGCGAGCGACACCGACGCGGTCAACCGCTGGGATGCCACCCAGCGGCTGCTCGCGAGCGCGATCCTCGCCTTCGCCCGCGCGACGCGGGCCGGTGCGGACGCCGGGGCAGGCTCCGCGCGCGCGGCGGCAGTCGCCGCCTCGGCGCCGCTGTCGCGAACGGTCGAAGCGCTCCTCGCCGACGAGTCGAGCGATCCCTCGCTCGTCGCGCTCGCGCTGACTCCGCCCGACCCGGCCTGGGTCGCCGCGCAGGAGACGGCGATCGACGTCGACGGCGTGTCGGCCGGGTGGGTGTTCGTGCGCCGCGAGCTCGCGCGGCTGCACCGCGATGCATTCGAAGCGGCATGGGAGCGCAGCCATCCGCGCGAGCCGTGGGCGCCGCTGCCCGACCAGGCGGGGCGCCGCCGCCTCGCCAACGTCGCGCTCGGCTGGCTCGCTGCGCTCGACGACGACCGCGCCCGGCGCCGCGTGCGCATGCAGTTCGACGCTGCGACCAACATGACCGACGAGCTCGGGGCGCTCGCCGCGCTGCGCGACAGCGCGTCAGCGGCCGCGGAGGAGCTGCTGATGCGCTTCGAGGCGCGCTGGCGCAGCGAGCCGCTGGTCCTCGACAAGTGGTTCGCGCTGCAGGCGTGTTCGAGCGCACCCGGAGCGGTCGAGCGCGTGCAGGGGCTCATCGCGCATCCGCACTACAACGCGCGCAACCCTAACCGCGTGCGTGCGCTCGTCGGCACCTTCGTGCGCGCCAACTTTCCGGGCTTCCACCGCGCCGACGGCGCCGGCTACGACTTCGCCGCGACGCAGGTGCGCGCACTCGACCGCAGCAATCCGCAGCTCGCCGCGTCGGTCGCCGGGGCGTTCCGTCTCTGGAGGCGCTTCGACGCGCACCGGCAGTCGCTGATGCATCAGGCGCTCGTGCGGATCGCGCGAAGTCACGAGCTCTCCCCCGACACGAGCGAGATCGTCGCGCGGACGCTCGGCGACGCGCCCGGCTACCAGTAGGTCTCGAGCGTGATGTGGCCGGGCTCGCGCCGCCGGTGCCGGCGCATGCCGCGCGCGCCGAGGACCGCCTGCACGTCGTCGACCATCGCCGGGTTGCCGCAGAGCATCGCGTGAGCATTCTCGGGCGTCAGCGCGAGCCCGACGCGGCCCTCGAGCCTGCCGTCCTCGATCGCCGCCGGAATGCGCCCGGCGAGCGCGTCCGGATGCGCTTCGCGGCTCACCATCGGCACGTAATCGAACGCCCCCGGGTGCGCACCGGCGATCCGTGCGATCTCGTCGCGATAGGTGAGCTCCTCCGCGTAGCGCACCGAGTGCACGAGCACGACGCGGCCGAACTTCGTCCACGGATCGCCGCTGCGCAGGATCGACAGGAACGGGCCGATGCCCGTCCCGGTCGACACGCACCACAGCGAGTCGGACTGCGCGGTCTCGGCGATGCCGAAGAGACCGCTCGCGCGCGGCGCGAGCCACACGCTTGCGCCGGTGTCCAGCGCGGCGAGCCGGGGCGACAGCGGGCCCTCGGGAAGGATGATGAAGTAGAACTCGTGCGGCGCGGCGTGCGGAGGATTCACGAACGAATACGGGCGCGCGATCATCGGCTCCTTCGCTCCCGGCGGCGCCGGCAGCGCGAGGCGGGCGAACTGCCCGGCGGCGAAGCTCAGCGACGGGGCCTCCACGCCGATCGAGCACAGGCTTTCGGTCCATCGCCGTGTTCCGGCGACACGGCCTTCGATCCATGCGCTCATCCGCGCGCTTCCCTCGCGATAAAATGCCGATTATGCCTAGGCGCCCGCTGCGCGCGACACTCACCGGAAACCGGGTCTTCGTGCGGCCGCCGCGGCGCGCCGACGAGGCCGCGTTCGTCGCCGCCGTGCGCTCGAGCCGGCGGCTGCACGGCCGCTGGGTCAGCGCGCCCGCGACGCCCTCCGCGTACGCCCTCTACCTGTCGCGCTACGCACGCACGGTGCGCATGCCGCTCAACGCGGCGCTGCTCGTCTGCCGCAGCGACGACGGCGCACTCGCCGGCGCGTTCAATTTCTCGGAGATCGTGCGCGGGGCGTTCGAGAGCGCGTACCTCGGCTACTACGCGTTCGTGCCGCTCGCCGGCCACGGCTACATGACCGACGGCTTCGTGCTCGCCCTCGACTTCGCGTTCCGCCGCCTCGGCCTGCACCGCGTCGAGGCGAACGTGCAGCCCGACAACGTGCGCTCGCTCGGGCTCCTCGAACGGGTCGGCTTCGTCCGCGAGGGCTATTCGCGGCGCTACATCAAGCTCGCGGGCCGCTGGCGCGACCACGTGCGCTTCGCGATGCTCGCCGAGGACTGGCGCGTGCGGAGGACACCGCTGCGTGCAGCGATCGCGCCGGCGCGGTGAGCGCCCGGCGACGCGCGTTTGCATTCTGCGCGGCGGCGGCGATCACCGCCGCCCTGGCGGCATGCGGCGGGCACGCGCTCGTCGCGGGGATGGAACGCGATGCGCCGCGCGTGATCGTCTCCCCATGGCAATCGCACGAGGTCTGTGCGGAACTCGCCCCGCAGGAGCGCCTCGACTACCGTTTCACGAGCAGCGCGCCGGTGTCCTTCGCGATCGCCTACGACGACGGCAAGGCGGTGCTGATGCCGGTCGTGCAGGATCACGCCACCGCGGGCAGCGGCATCTACGAGGCGCCGTTTGCGAAGCGCTACTGCCTCGAGTGGGAGGCAGGGCCGCCCGGAGCCATCCTCGCCTACCGGGTCATCGTGCGGCCGCGGCCGCGTTGAGCGACGCTACAACTCCGCATAGGCGTAGGTACGGCCGTTGTCGATCTCGCCCTCGACGAGGCGGACGACGACCTTCGTCGCGACGCCGGCGGGCGCCACCAGCCTCCCGCTCGCGTGGAAGTCGCGGAACATCGCGACGCCGGGCAGGCGCTCGACGGGCTGTCCGCGCATCGCTTCCTGCATCGGCGTATCGATGACCCCGGGACGCAGAGTGACGGCGCGCAGGCGGCCCCCGCCCTGCTCGGCGGCGAGCGCGCGCGTCAGCATCTCGAGCCCCGCCTTCGCGATCGAGTAGAGCGCTGCACCGGCGATCGGCGACTGCGCGGCCCCCGACGAGACGTTGACGATCCTGCGCTCGCAGCCCGGATCGGCGAAGATGCGGCAGAAGCAGTCGGCCGCGATCACCGGCGCCGCGAGGTTGACGTCGAGATCTGCCGCGATGCCCGCGCCGCCGAGGGTTCCGAGCAATCCGACGCCGCCGACCGTCGCGGCGTTGTTGATCAGGCATGCGAAGTCCGGCGAGCATGCGGCGAGCGTGGTGAACGCCGGGACGAGCGCCTGCTCCAGTGCATCGACGCGTGCGAGATCGGCGTGCACGAAGGCGAAGCGTGTGCCCGCGAGCCGCGGCGACCGTCGCCGGCCGACTCCGAGCACGTCGTAGCCCCGCGCGAGGAGCTGTCCGGCGAGCGCCTCGCCGAGGCCGGCCGACACCCCGGTGACGATCGCGCACCGGCGCACGGCGACGGCCGGTCAGCGTGCGGCCTGCGTCGCCGCGCGGCCCTTGGCGAGCTCGGCCTGGGCGCTCGCCATCTCCTTCTCGATCTGCGGCAGCGGCAGCGCCCCCGGGATCATCGTGCCGTCGGCGAAGATCAGCGTCGGCGTCGCGTTGATGTGCAGCGAATCGCCGAGCGCCTGCGTCTTCGCAACCGGATTGCTGCAGTCGCCGCTGTTCGACGGCAGCTTGCCGGTCGCAAAATAGGTGTCCCAGGCCTTGGCGCGGTCGGGTGCGCACCACAGAATGCGCGACTTGCGCGCGGCATCCGGATGGAGCTGGTCGATCGGGAACATGAACGTGTAGATGGTCACGTTGTCGAGGCCGCGCATTTCCTGCTCGAGTCGATGGCAGAACGGGCAGTCGGCGTCGGAGAAGAGGTAGAGCTTGCGCGAGCCGTCGCCCTTGACGCGCTTGAACGCGAGGTCCATCGGAAGCCTGTCGACCGCCACGCGATTGAGCTTGCGGGTCCGCAACTCGGTCAGGTTCTGCCGCGTCGCCGCGTCGTAGATCGATCCGACGAACAGCCACGTGACCTTGGGATCGGTGTAGAGGAGCTGGTCGCCGAGCATGACCTCGTAGAGGCCAAGATAACCGGTCTTGCCGATGTGGCTGATCGACGCGCCCGGAAAGCGCTGCTCGAGCGCCTTGTGGATCGACGCGGCCTCGGGGCTCTCGGCGGGCGTGCTCTCGGCGGGAGCGCTCGCGGCGGGAGCGACGGCCGTCGAGGCGAGCGGAGGCCCCGCGACCTGCGCCTGCGCCTGCCCTTGCGCGACGGACAGCGCACAGGCGAAGGCGACGGCGGCGGCGAACGCAGCTCGTCGAGGCTCGTGCAAACGCGATCGTGCGGTCATCGTCAGCTCCAATTCGATCGTTCAGTGCATCGCGGCCCGCGCGAGCACGTTCTTGAGGGCCGGAAGACGATCGACGATCGTCATGCCGGCGTTGCGCGCTGCGCGGACGACGCGCGACCGGTTCGCGAAGAGGTGCCCGAGGCCCTCGACCATCGACTGCATCGCCAACACCGGCTCCGCACGGCGCCGCGCGTAGCGTTCGAGCAGCAGCGGCGCGCCGCAGTCGGGAACCGGCCCGCGTCCGGCGAGCACGGCAGCGAGCGCCTCGCCATCGCCGAAGCCCAGATTAACACCCTGGCCGGCGAGCGGGTGCACGCCGTGCCCGGCATCGCCGACGAGCGCAAGCCGGCGAGCGACAGGCGTCGGCACGTGCAGCGAGTGAAGCGCGAACCCGGCGGCCGCACCGAGCGGCGTCAGCGCCCCGAGCGCGCTGCCGCCGGCTTCGCCCACCCGCGCCGCGAGCTCGTCCGCGGTGAGCGCCATCAGCTCGCCCGCGAGCGCCGAGGGGGCCGACCACACGATCGAGATGCGCGATCCGGGCAGCGGCAGCCACGCGAGCACGCTGCCGTCGTCGCGGAACCACTGGCGCGCACAGCCGCCGTGTGCGAGCGCCGTGGCGAAATTCGCGACGACGCCGAGCTGATTCCAGGGTTGCGGCTTCGCGACGATGCCCGACGCAGCCCGCACCCACGAATGGAGGCCGTCCGCACCGACGACGAGTTGCGCCGCGAGCGCGCTGCCGTCGCCCAGGGTCAGCACCGTCTCGTCGGCCGACCATGCGAGCCGCTCGCATGCAACGCCCTCGCGAAGCTCGATCCCGGCACCCGCCGCCGCCTCGCGCAGCGCGCTCCGGAGCGCGCGCTCCTCGACGATCCAGGCGAGCGCACGCTCGCCCGCATCGTAGGCGGAGAACTCGAGCGTCGCCCCCGCGTCGCCGGCGATCCGCATCGACTCGACCGCAGCGATGCGCTCGCACGGCAGTCGCTGCCACGCTCCGACGGTGGCGAGGAAGCGCGCGCTGCCTGGGCTCACCGCGTACACGCGCCGGTCCCAGTCGTCGGCATGGCCCGCCGCGGACGGAACCGACCGGTCGACGATCGCGACCGCGAGCCCTGCGCGCGCGAGCGCGACAGCCGTCGCGAGACCGACGAGGCCCGCGCCGGCGACGACCACGTCGAAGCGGGCACTCCCGCCGGCTGCGGCCGCCGTCACCACGAGAGCCTCTCGATCACGACCTGGTCGTTCGTATAGATGCAGATCTCGCCGGCGATCGCGAGCGCACGCGCGACGATCGCCTCGGCGTCGAGTTCGGTGGCGTCGATCAGCGCGCGCGCGGCCGCCTGCGCGTAGGGTCCCCCCGATCCGATCGCGACGATGCCGTGCTCGGGCTCGAGCACGTCGCCGGTCCCGGTGATCACCAGCGACGCATCGCGATCGGCCACGGCCAGCATGGCCTCGAGCCGGCGCAGGACGCGGTCGGACCGCCAGTCCTTCGCAAGCTCGACGGCCGCGCGCGTCAGGTGGCCCTGATGCTTGTCGAGCTTCGCCTCGAAGCGCTCGAACAGCGTGAAGGCGTCGGCGGTCGCGCCGGCGAACCCGGCGAGGACCCTGCCATGGTGGAGGCGGCGAACCTTCCGCGCCGTCGACTTGATGACGACGTGACCCAGCGTGACCTGGCCGTCGCCGCCCAGCGCGACCGCGCTGCCGCGGCGCACGGAAAGGATCGTCGTTCCATGGAACGTGGGTGCGCCTTCGGCCTGTCCCATTCGATCGCCCGTCGGCATGCGCGCGCCGGCGTCCGGCGTCAGCTCACCTTGCGCACGAAGTGGCGCGGCGACGCGCCGATCAGCAGCAGGAGCGCGCGGACGATCGGCGTCGCCCCGACGATCTGCAGCGCCTTGTGCCGGCCCTCGAGCCGTGCGATCACATTGAGCAGCGCTCCCGCCGCGACGAAGTCGACGCGCTCGACGGCGCTCATGTCGACGGTCACCACGTCGCGCAGCGCTCCGAACTGCTCGATCTCGGCGAGTTGCGGAGGCGCCGCTCCCGCCATGGTGCCGGCGAGGTCGAGCACGTCGGACTCGTCGGCAGCCTCCGCGGCACGCGACGGCGTGGCCACTGCTGTGGGAGCCGCGTCTCCGGCTACGGCTGACGCACCGTCTGCGCCCGCAGCGGGCGGCTCCCACGATGGCGGGGACACCTCGAAGGCGACGGCGAACTCGAGCGCCCGCTCGTCGAACTTCGCCTGCTCGCGCCGCCACTGCAGGAGCTCGAGCGCAAGGAGCCAGGCGCCCTCACCCCCGTCGCGGCCGCGCGCGACGGCAGCTTCGAGTGCGCTCTGCAGCTTCTCGGGCCGCTGCACGGTCAGCGCCATGCGCTGGCGGCGCGCACGCCCGAGGAGCTCGGCGAGCTCGCGTGCACCCGCTTCGTCGAAGCCGCCGAGCCCGGCGAGATCGACCCGCGCACGCGGCACGCTCGACCCGACCGCGCGCCGCAGACCCTCGAGCGCGGGTGCATTGGCGGCCGACAGTTCGCCGGCAACCGCGATGTACCCGCCCCCCTGGGCGGCTCCTTCACCCGTTTCCGGCGCGGCTTTCTCCCACGAAGGCGCCGAGCTCTCGAACTGGAGCACGTACTGCATCGCAAGCTGGTCGAACGCGTTACGGTCTCCCGCGCGCTGCATCAGGTCGAAGAGCGCGAGCCAGGCAAGCGCCGACTGGCGCGCCTCGGCGTCGGCCTGGACCCCCTGCTCGAGCAGCGTGCGTGCGGCTCCGTCCTGCCCGCTCGCGAACATCAGCGCTGCATTCTCGAGGACGTCGCACAGCCCCGGATTGGCCTCCTGGACCTCGATTGCCGACGGCGCGGTCGACCAGTCGATGATGCTGGCCCCGCGCAGGCTCGTGTCGCCGATCGGCTCGAAGGCCCCCGATTTGCCGGCACGGCGCCCGGCGGCCGCCGCGGCGAGCTCGCGCGCGGAGACCGGACGCGGCCCGGCCGCGGCCGGCCGGCTGGCCGCCTTCGCACCCGGAACCGACCGGCCGGCGGGGGATTTCTTCGCCGGCGTCTTGCCGAACAGGACCATCCGGACAGTTATGCCGTTGGAATGAAAGTTACCGATTATGACCCCGGGAGCGCGCCGGGGGCAAGCCACGCTCGTCGCGGCAATGCCCGCCGATGCGCGCCGGGTCTCAGCTACGCGGGAGCTTGTCCGCGGCAAAGCCCCAGTTCAGCAGCTTGTCGATCACCGCGTTGACGTAATCGCCGCGGCGGTTCTGATAATCGAGGTAATACGCGTGCTCCCAGACGTCGATCGTCAGCAGCGGCGTCTGTCCGCGCGTGAGCGGGACCTCGGCGTTGCCGGTCTTGACGACCTTGAGCTTGCCGCCCTCGGCGACGAGCCACGCCCAGCCGGAGCCGAACTGCGACACGGCTGCGGCGGCGAAGTCCTTGCGGAACTGGTCGTAGCCGCCGAGATCGGAGTCGATCATCGATGCGAGCCTGCCGGCAGGCTTGCCGCCGCCACCCGGCGTCAGGCTGCTCCAGTAGAACGTGTGGTTCCAGATCTGCGCCGCGTTGTTGAACATTCCGGCGCGATCGGGCTTGCCCGCGCTGTCGCCGATGATCCTCTCCAGCGTTGCCGATTCGAACTCGGTGCCCTTGACGAGGTTGTTGAGGTTATCGACGTATGCCTTGTGGTGCTTGCCGTAGTGGAAGGACAGCGTGTTGGCCGAGACGACCGGCGCGAGTGCGCCGTCGGCGAACGGCAGGGGCGGCAACGTGAACATGTTCGGGATCTCCTTGGGTCAGTGGATGGGAAGCGCGGCAACGCGCATGCCGCCGCCGCGCAGGGAACCTCGCGCAGGGAGGACATGCTGCCGCACGCCGGCCGTGCCCGCCGTCAGTCGCCGTAGAGCTTCTGTACGCGTTCGCGGCGTTCCTGGGCCTCGATCGACAGCGTCGTCATCGGGCGCGCGATCAGGCGCGGCACGCCGATCGGCTCGCCCGTCTCCTCGCAGTACCCGTAACTGCCGTCCTCGATCATTCGCAGCGATTTTTCGACCTTCTTCAGCAGCTTGCGTTCACGGTCCCGCGTGCGCAGCTCGAGCGTGTACTCCTCCTCCAGCGTCGCACGATCGGAGGGATCGGTGGTGATCTCGTTCTCGCGCAGGTGCTCGCCGGTGTCGTCGGCGTTGCGCAGGATCTGGTCGCGGATGTCCTCGAGGCGCCTCCTGAAGAACGTGAGCTGCGCCTCGTTCATGTAATCCTTCTCCGGGGCCTTCAGGATGTCCTCTTCGGTAAGCTCGCGCGGAGCCTTCCTGGCGGCGGTGGCGGTCTTGGCGGTCACGGTCTTCGCGGTCATGCTGAATCCATCCGTTACGTCGCTGAAGCGCGGCTTGTGCCGTCGGGTCACGGGTCGTACCGCGCCCGTGGGAAATTGGACATTATAGCCGGTCGCCCGGTCGCAGGCGCAGCCGCCGCCACCCCGGGGCCGCGCCGCGTCGCGCCTGCCCCCGCCCCCTATAATCGGGGCCGCAAGCGACGCGCCGACGGAATCCTCCTTGCCCACCGCCACGCTCGACCTCACGCGCCCTGACGACTGGCACGTCCATCTGCGCGACGGCGCGGCGCTGTCCGCCGTCGTCGGCGCGACCGCGCGGGTATTCGGTCGAGCAATCGTCATGCCCAATCTCCGGCCGCCGGTCGTCACGACCGAGGACGCAGCCGCCTACCGCGATCGCATCCTCGCCGCCCTGCCGGCCGGCTCGCAGTTCGAGCCGCTGATGACGCTCTATCTCACCGAAGGGACCGGTGCGGAGGAGATCCGGCGCGCCGCCGCAAGCGGCATCGTGCACGCGGTCAAGTATTACCCCGCTGGCGCCACCACGCATTCCGAATCGGGCCTCACTGCGCCGTCGCGCGCGCGCCGGGCCCTCGCCGCGATGGAGCGCCATGGGCTCGTGCTCGCGGTTCACGGCGAGGTCACCGATCCCGAAGTCGACGTGTTCGATCGCGAGCGCATGTTCATCGACCGCGAGCTCACGGCCATCGTGCGCGACTTCCCGGGCCTGCGCGTGGTGCTCGAGCACATCACGACGCGCGAAGCCGTCGATTTCGTCAGCGGCGCGGGGCCCGGCGTCGCGGCGACGATCACTCCGCAGCACCTTCGCCATTCGCGCAACGCGATGTTCGACGGAGGACTGCACCCCCACCTCTATTGCCTGCCGCTGCTGAAGCGCGACACCCACCGCCGGGCGCTCGTCGCGGCGGCGACTTCAGGGCATCCGCGCTTCTTCCTCGGCACCGATTCGGCGCCTCACGCGCGCGGTGCAAAGGAGAGTGCCTGCGGCTGCGCGGGATGCTTCGGTGCACCCGCGGCGATGGCGATCTATGCGGAGGTCTTCGAGGCCGCCGGCGCGCTCGGCCGGCTCGAAGGCTTCGCGTCGCACCATGGCGCCGACTTCTACCGGCTGCCGCGCAACACCGGCCGGATCACGCTCGTGCGCGAGCGCTGGCGCGTCCCCGAGTCGCTCCCGCTCGGCGAGGCGACGGTCGTTCCGCTCGGCGCCGGGGAGGAGCTCGAATGGCGGGTCGGCCGAGCAATTGCGGCTACAATGCGCGCTGCGAAGCCGGCCAGATCGTCGCCCTCCCGCGTGCGCAAGCCCAAAGGGAGGGAGGAAAGTCCGGGCTCCACAGAGCAGGATGCCGGGTAACACCCGGCCGCAGCAACCGGGGCCTCGCGGCCACGGCCAAGGCGAGGAACAGGGCCACAGAGACGAGTCGCTCCCCGTCACACGGGAGCGGGTGAAACGCGGCAACCTCCATCCGGAGCAACGCCAAGCAGGCGGACGACGACGCTGCTCGCCGAGTCCGCGGGTAGGCGGCTCGAGCCCGCCGGCAACGACGGGCCCAGACGAATGACGGTCATAGCGTGCGCCCCGCGCACGCCGTAACAGAACCCGGCTTATCGGCCGGCTTCGCCTCTCTTTCGGTTCGCGCGGCTGTGCGCGCGCCTTGCGTCCTTCACGATCTCGCGTGCGGCGTTCTTCCCCGGCAGGCCGGTGACGCCGCCCCCGGGGTGCGCGCCCGAGCCGCAAAGGTACAGCCCCCGCAGCGGCATCCGGTAGTCGGCGTGGCCGTACACGGGCCGCATCGCGAAGAGCTGGTCGAGCGAGAGCGCACCGTGGAAGATGTCGCCGCCGACGAGGCCGAACTCGCGCTCGAGGTCGAGCGGTGTCAGAGCGCGCCGGCCGACGACGCTCGCTGCGAACCCTGGCGCCAGCGCATCGACGGTCGCAATCATCAGGTCGGCAACGGTGTCGCGGTGATCGTCCCACGTCGTGCCGGGGCGTACGTCGCCGACCTGCGGGTGCACGTGCTGGCAGAAGAGGCTCGCGACGTGCGCGCCGGGCGGGGCCAGCGTCGCATCGACGACCGAGGGAATCAGCATCTCGACGATCGGCGCGCGCGACCAGCCGAGCACCTTCGCGTCGAAGTACGCGCGCTCCATGTACGCGAGCGAAGGCGCGACGACGATTCCCGCACCGTGCTGCGGCAGCGCGCCTTCGGCGGGAAGGCAGGCGAAGCGCGGCAGCCGCGAGAGTGCGACGTTCATGCGGAAGGTCCCCGAGCCGCAGCGCCAGCCGTCGATCCGCGTCAGGAAATCGGCGTCGACGGCGGAGCGCTCGACGAGCGAGCCGAAGAGAAGCTTCGGGTTGACGTTCGCGACGATACGCGCGGCGCGGATCGTTTCCCCGGCGTCGAGCTCGACGCCGACGGCACACCCGTCCTCGACGAGCACGCGCCGCACCGCGGCCGACGTGCGGATCGCCACGCCGCGCGCAGCGCACACGCGCGCCATCGCCTGCGTGATCGCGCCCATGCCGCCGATCGCGTGCCCCCACTGCCCGCGCTCGCCGTTGACTTCGCCGAACACGTGGTGGAGCAGCACGTAGGCCGATCCCGGCGCGTACGGACTCTGGAAGTTGCCGACGACGGCGTCGAAGCCGAACGCCGCCTTGACGGGATCGGACTCGAACCAGCGGTCGAGGATCTCGCCCGCACTCTTCGTGAAGAGCTCGATCACGTCGCGCTGCGCGGCGCGATCGAGCATGCGAAACGTTCGCGTCGTCTTCCAGAGCGACAGTGCCTGCGCGATCCGCTCGCGGCGAGAGCGCCCCGGCGCCGGCGGCGTCACGCGCAGGAGCTCGCGCAGCACCCCAGCGGCGCGCTCGAGCATCGCGTAGTACGCGGGCAGGCACCGCGCATCGGCACGCGAGAAACGGCCGACTTCGGCCTGCGTCGCCTCGATACCGCCGCCGATGCTGAGGTGGTTTCCTCCGGGAAGGGGCAGGAAATTGGCGAGCGGGCGCAGGACGACCGTGAGGCCCTGTGCGGCGAGGCCGAGATCGTCGATCACCTCGCGCGCGAGGAGGCTCACCGTGTAGCTTGCCGTC
Source organism: Pseudomonadota bacterium (assembly GCA_018241785.1). Lineage (GTDB taxonomy): Bacteria > Pseudomonadota > Gammaproteobacteria > Burkholderiales > Casimicrobiaceae > VBCG01. Next base: position 93,046 of record JAFEDF010000239.1, read on the forward strand.
GAATTGCGGAAGCCCGGGTGGAACTCCTCGGTCACCGCGGCGCCGCCGACGACGGCGCGGCGCTCGACGACGCATACCGCGAGGCCCGCGGCGGCGAGATACGCGGCACAGACGAGGCCGTTGTGCCCGGCACCGATGACGACCGCGTCGTAGCGGGCGCCGCTCACGTCAGCGACCGATCGCGTGCCCCGTTGCGCCGGCGGCGACGGTCAACCGGCGAGCCCGGCGGCGACGGTCGAGAAGCCGCAGTCGACGTAGGTGATCTCGCCGGTGATCGCGGACGACAGCGGCGAGAAGTAGAACATCGCGACGTTGCCGACCTCGTCGATCGTCACGTTGCGCCGCAGCGGCGCGTTCTCGGCGACGAAGTGGAGGATCTTCGAGAAGCCGCTGATCCCCGCCGCGGCGAGCGTCTTGATCGGCCCGGCCGAGATCGCGTTGACCCGCGTGCCTTCGGGGCCGAGCGTTGCCGCGAGGTAGCGAACGTTCGCCTCGAGACTCGCTTTCGCGAGACCCATCGCGTTGTAGTTGGCGACGGCGCGCACCGCGCCCAGGTAGGTCAGCGTCACGATCGACGCGCTGCGCCCGGCCATCAGCGGGCGCGCACCGCGCGCGAGTGCGACGAGGCTGTAGCTCGAGATGTCGTGGGCAGTCGCGAACGCGGTGCGCGACACGCCTTCGACGAAGTCTCCGGCGAGCCCCTCGCGCGGCGCGAACGCGATCGCGTGCAGCATGCCATCGAGGCCGCCCCATTCGCTGCGAAGGCTCGCGAAGAGCGCGGCGATCTCGTCGTCCGACGCCACGTCGCACGGCAGTACCGGGCATGGCCCGAACTCGGCGGCGAGCCGTGCGACGCGATCCTTCACCTCCTCGCTCGCGTAAGTGAACGCGAGCATCGCTCCCTCGCGATGACACGCCTTCGCGACGCCGTAGGCAATCGAGCGGTTCGAAAGCACGCCTGTGATCAGCAGCCGGCGATCGGCGAGCAGGCCCATGACGGTGCGCTCCGCGGTCAGAACTGAAGGGGCCGCGTCACCTCGAACACACCGCAGGCGACGCGGTCGTTGGGAACGTCGGGTACGGCTTCGGTCACCTTGTGGCCTGCATAGAGGATGACGCTGTGGCCGGCGACCCCGTCGGGCCCCGTTGCACGAAGACCCGGAACGTGCACGGTCGCGTCGGTACTGCCGGCATCGTTGCTTCTCAGCACGCCGACGAGATCGGCCGGGGCGCGCTTCGCTCCCGGGGGCGCCCATGCCGGGCCCGCCGAGAAGCCGTTCGGCGACGTGCAGTTCGCGTTGCGGTTGATGGTGAGGCGATAGGGGCCCGTCGGAATGTTGAACGCGGCAACGGTCAGCACGGCGCCATCGCCACGGTCGACGACCGTCACCTTGCCGCTGACGGCCGAGCCGCCGATCGCCCGAAGTTGCGCGACCTGGCCGAGGCTGCCCGCATTGGCGGCCGCCCCCGCCTTCTGCGCCGAATCGGTGCCCGGTGCCGTCGTCGCGCAGCCTGCGAGCGCCGCTGCTGCGAGCGCGCACGCGGCCAGTCCTGCGCGCGGCCGCGCGGGCCGCGAAGCCAAGGGACAGGCGGCCATCGCCGAACGGACACCGCGCAATGTCACAGCACGCATCCCGCGATGATACGGGATCGCGACATAGCTGCCTGGCGCGGCGTTCAGGACCCTTCCGCCGGCGCGATGGAAACGCGCGCGGCGTAGAATGCGGACCCGGCGCGTACGCCTCCGATGCGCCGCCCGCAGCGCGTCCCGCCCGCGACCATGTCCCTGCCCATGCTCCCAGAAGAGATCGTCGCCGAGCTCGACAAGCACATCGTCGGGCAGGACGCGGCGAAGCGCGCGGTGGCAATCGCGCTTCGCAATCGCTGGCGGCGCCAGCAGGTTCCCGAGCCGCTGCGCCAGGAAATCACGCCGAAGAACATCCTCCTCATCGGGCCGACCGGCGTCGGCAAGACCGAGATCGCGCGCAGGCTCGCGCGGCTCGCCGACGCGCCCTTCGTCAAGGTGGAGGCGACCAAGTTCACCGAGGTTGGCTACGTCGGCCGCGACGTCGACACGATCGTGCGCGACCTCGTCGAGGTGGCGGTGAAACAGACGCGCGAAGCGGCGATGCGCGGCGTGCAGGCTCGTGCCGCCGACGCCGCCGAGGAACGCGTGCTCGACGTCCTGCTGCCGCCCGGACGCGAGATCAACTTCGACGACATGAAGCCCGCCGATACGGCGACGAGGCAGAAATTCCGCAAGATGCTGCGCGAAGGACGCCTCGACGACAAGGAGGTCGAGATCGAGGTGGCGTCGGCGGCGCCTCAGATGGACATCATGGCGCCGCCGGGGATGGAGGATCTCACCTCGCAGATCCAGGGCATGTTCCAGCAGCTCGGGGGAGCGCGGCGCAGGCTGAAGAAGATGAGCGTTGCCGACGCGATGCGCCAGCTCACCGACGACGAGGCCGCGAAGCTCGTCAGCGACGACGACATCAAGCAGCGCGCGGTCGCCTCCGCCGAGCAGAACGGCATCGTGTTCATCGACGAGATCGACAAGATCGCGGCGCGCAGCGAAGTCCACGGCGCCGACGTCTCGCGCCAGGGCGTGCAGCGCGACCTCCTGCCGCTCGTCGAGGGCACGTCGGTCGCGACGAAGTACGGCATGATCCGCACCGACCACATTCTGTTCATCGCGTCGGGCGCGTTCCACCTGTCGAAGCCCTCGGACCTCATTCCCGAGCTGCAGGGCCGGCTGCCGATCCGGGTCGAGCTCGCGTCGCTGTCGGTCGGCGACTTCCAGCGCATCCTGACCGCCACCGACGCCTGCCTCACGCGCCAGTACGAGGCGCTGCTCGCCACCGAGAGCGTGCGCCTCGAGTTCGCCGAGGACGGCATCCGGCGGCTCGCCGAGATTGCCTTCGCGGTCAACGAGCGCCAGGAGAACATCGGCGCCCGCCGGCTCTACACGGTGATGGAGCGCCTGCTCGAGGACGTCTCGTACCATGCCGCGCGGCACGCAGGCGAATCGATCGCGATCGACGCTGCGTTCGTCGAGGCGAAGCTCGCCGGCATCGCCGGCGACGACAACCTCGCGCAATACATCCTCTGAGCCGAACCCTCGAAGCCGGCCGGTGCCCGCGGTGCCCAGCCGGTGGGCCGCAATGCTGATCCGCATCGCCAACATCATCCTGCCGGTGTTCTCGATCATCGGCTTCGGGTGGCTCTATGCCCGGCGGGTCCACCCCGACATGGCGATGGTGAATCGCATCAGCATGAACGTGCTGGCGCCCGCGCTCGTCTTCTCCGCTCTCGCCAGCCGGGACTTCGACGTGGCCGCGAACGGCATGCTGATCGTCGGCAGCATCGCCGTCGTGCTGGGATCGGGGCTGCTCGCCTGGCCGATCGCGCGGCTCGCCGGCATCGACTCGCGGACGTTCGTGCCGCCGATGATGTTCAACAACTGCGGCAACATGGGGCTTCCGCTCGCCGTGCTCGCCTACGGCAACGCGGGGTTCGCGCCGATGGTCGCGCTCTTCACGATCTCCAACCTGCTCCAGTTCACCGTCGGCGTATGGATGATCGACCACCGCGCACGGTTCGCGAGCCTCGTGCGCAACCCGATGGTCATTGCAACCGTCGTGGGGTTCGCCTTCGCGCTCGTCCATCCGCCCCTTCCGGACTGGCTGTCGGTGTCGATCAGGATGGTCGGCGACGCGCTCATCCCGATGATGCTTCTGTCGCTCGGCGCGCGCCTGTTCGAGGCGAGCTTCGCGGACTGGCGCATCGGCGTTCTCGGGGGGATCGTCTGCCCGCTGACCGGATTCGCCGTCGCGGCACTCGCCGTGCCGGTGCTGCACCTCGATCCGACGCAGCAGGGGCTCCTGATCGTCTTCGGCTGCCTGCCTCCGGCGGTGCTGAACTTCATGGTCGCCGAGCAGTTCCGCCAGGAGCCCGCGAAGGTCGCGTCGATCGTGCTGATCGGCAACCTTCTCGCCGTCGTGTTCATTCCGCTCGGACTCACGTTTGCGCTGCCGCCGTGACCGCGCGTGACCGCTCCCGGACATGAGCGGGCCGACCGGCGCCATCGCGATCCCGCTGGTGCTGCTGGTCGCGGCGCTCAGCGTCGTCGCACGCCGCTTCCGGGTGCCATCGCCGATGCTGATGCTCGTCGCCGGGACGGCGATCGCGTTCGTACCGTGGATCCCGCCGGTCCGTATCGAGCCTTCGCTGGTGTTGCTCTGGCTCCTGCCGCCGCTCCTCTACTCGTCGGGAGTCGGCATGAGCTGGCGCGGATTTCACTCGAACCTGCGCCCGATCATGCTGCTCGCGATCGGCTGCGTGCTGTTCACCGCCTGCGGTGTCGCGTTCGTCGCTCATGCTGCACTCGGGGTTCCGTGGGCGGCCGCGTTCGCGCTGGGTGCGATCGTGTCCCCGCCCGACGCCGTCGCGCCGATCGCGATCCTGCGTACGCTGAAGCTCCCGCGCCGCATCGTGACGGTGCTCGAGGGCGAAAGCCTCGTCAACGACGCCACCGCGCTCGTCGCGCTGAGCTTCGCGACCGCCGCGGTGGCGACGGGGACGTTCTCGCTTGGGCTCGCCGCACTCGAATTCGTCGTCATCGTCGCCGGCGAGATCGCCTTCGGCATCGTCATCGGCTGGACCATCCTGCGCATCCGCCATCTCGCGTCGGATGCGCGTGCCGAGATCCTGCTCGCGCTCGCGACGCCTTACGTGGCGTTCTGGCCCGCGCACGCGGTCGGCGGATCAGGCGTCATCGCGTGCGTGGCAGCGGGCCTCTACGTGTCGTGGAACGGGAGGAGGCTCATTCGCCCCGCGACCCGGCTGCAGGGGTACTTCATCTGGGATCTCGTCATCTGGGCGACCGAGGCGCTGATCTTCCTCCTTGCCGGCCTGCAGGCGCGCGAGGTGTTCGCCGCGCTGTCCGAGGGCACGTGGTCACGCGCGCTCCTCGCCGGGGCGCTCACCACGGCGACCGTCGTCGTCGTCCGCTTCGTCTGGGTCTATCCGGCGACCTATCTTCCGCGGCTCCTCGTTCCCGCGATCGGCCGCGGGGATCCGCCGCCCGGCTGGAGGCTCCCGTTCCTCGTGTCGGCCTGCGGGCTGCGCGGCGCAGTCAGCCTCGTCGCAGCACTCCTCATCCCCGTCACCGTCGCCGGCACCGCCTTCCCCGATCGCAACCTGATCCTGTTTGCGACCTATTGCGTCGTCGCGGCGACGCTGATCGGCCTGGGTGGCGCGCTTCCCGCGCTCGTGAAGAAGCTGCAGCTCGACCGGGCTGGCGTCGACGAAGCCGCACGCAACATGCGCGACGAACGCGAGGCGCGCCTCGCCGGATTCGACGCGATGCTGCATGCCGTCGACGACGCCGCGCCGGGCGCGC
>JAFEDF010000023.1 GCA_018241785.1 Pseudomonadota bacterium
CCATGAAAATCCTCGTCGCCGTCAAGCGCGTCCTCGACTTCAACGTCAAGGTTCGGGTTCGCCCCGACGGCAGCGGCGTCGATCTCGCCAACCTCAAGATGTCGATGAACCCGTTCGACGAGATTGCCGTCGAGGAGGCGGTGCGCATGAAAGAGCGCGGCATCGCGACCGAAGTCGTCGCGATCTCGTGCGGCGCCGCGGCGTGCCAGGAGACGCTTCGCACGGCGCTCGCACTCGGTGCCGATCGCGCGCTCCTCGTGCAGTCGGAGGTCGAATTGCAGCCGCTCGCGGTGGCGAAGCTGCTCGCGGCGGTTGCCGCGCGCGAGGCGCCGCAGCTCGTGATCCTCGGCAAGCAGGCGATCGACGACGACTCGAACCAGACCGGCCAGATGCTCGCAGCGCTCCTCGACTGGCCGCAGGCGACCTTCGCGTCCAAGGTCGACGTCGCGGGAGGCAAGGCGACCGTCAAGCGCGAGATCGACGGCGGGCTCGAGACGCTCGAGATCGCACTTCCCGCCGTCGTCACCACCGACCTGCGCCTCAACGAGCCCCGCTACGCGACGCTGCCCAACATCATGAAGGCGAAGAAGAAGCCGCTCGAGACGCTCACTCCCGAGGCGCTTGGCGTCGACGTTGCACCTCGCCTTGCGACGCTCGCCGTCGCCGAGCCGCCGAAGCGCAAGGGTGGCGGCAAGGTCGCCGACGTGAAGGAGCTCGTCGCGAAACTTCGTAACGAGGCCAAGGTCCTTCCCTGATCACGGGCGTCCGAACATGTCCGTTCTCGTCATCGCCGAACACGACCACGCGAGCCTCAAGGCGGCCACGCGCAATGCGGTCACTGCAGCCGTCGAGCTCGGTGGCCCGGTCGACGTGCTCGTCGCGGGCAGCAGTCCCGATGACGTTGCGGCGGCTGCCGCCGGGGTTCCGGGCGTCACGCGGGTGCTGAAGGCGAGCGCGCCGTGGCTCGCGAACCCGACCGCCGAGAACGTCGCCGCGACCGCGCTCGCGGCGGTCGCGTCCGGCAGCTACACGCACGTCGTCGCCCCGGCGACGAGCTTCGGCAAGAACGTCGCTCCGCGCATCGCGGCGAAGCTCGACGTCGCGCAGGTCTCTGACGTCGTCGCGATCAAGGCCGCGGATACGTTCGTGCGTCCGATCTATGCCGGCAATGCGTTCGCGACCGTGCGCTCGTCGGATCGCATCAAGGTGCTGACGGTGCGTACAACGGCGTTCGACGCCGCACCGGCTGCCGGGGGCGCGGCGTTGGTTGTCGATGCGACGGCAGCCCCCGAGGTTGCGGGCTCGAAGGTCATCGGGCAGGCGTTGACGCGCTCGGAGCGTCCCGAGCTCACTGCCGCACGCGTGGTGGTCTCGGGTGGGCGCGGCATGGGGAGCGGGGAAAACTTCCGCATGCTCGACGCCCTCGCCGACAAGCTCCACGCCGCCATCGGCGCGTCGCGCGCCGCGGTCGACGCGGGCTTCGTTCCGAACGACTACCAGGTCGGCCAGACGGGGAAGATCGTCGCGCCCGATCTCTACATGGCGATCGGCATCTCGGGTGCGATCCAGCACCTCGCCGGGATGAAGGACAGCAAGGTGATCGTCGCGATCAACAAGGACCCCGAAGCGCCGATCTTCCAGATCGCCGATTATGGTCTCGTCGGCGACCTGTTCGAGATCGTTCCCGCCCTCACGCGAGAGCTCGACCATGAGTGACTACCGCGCGCCGCTCGCCGACATGACGTTCGTGCTGAACGAACTCGCGGGGCTCGCCGGGATCGCGAAGCTTCCGGGGTACGAGGAGGCGACCCCCGATACCGTTGCAGTGATCCTCGAGGAGGCGAGCCGGTTCGCGAGCGAGGTGCTCGATCCGCTGAATGCCAGCGGCGATCGCGAGGGAAGCAGGCTCCTCGCCGACGGCACGGTGAAGACGCCGCCCGGTTTTCGCGACGCCTACCTGAAATACGTCGAGAACGGCTGGAACGGCCTCACGAAGCCGGTGGATTTCGGCGGCCAGGGGCTGCCGCAGCTCGTCGCGGCGGCGGTCGAGGAGATGTGGCACGCGGCGAACATGGCCTTCGACCTCTGTCCGCTGCTGACGCAGGGCGCGATCGAGGCGATCGACCTCTGCGGCACGCCCGAGCAGAAGGCGCGCTTCCTGCCTCCGATGGTCGCGGGCAAATGGACCGGGACGATGAACCTCACCGAGCCGCAGGCGGGCTCCGATCTCGCCGCGGTGCGCACGCGCGCGGTCCCGCAGCCGGATGGCAGCTACCGTCTCTTCGGCCAGAAGATCTTCATCACCTTCGGCGAGCACGACTACACCGAGAACATCATCCACCTCGTTCTCGCACGGCTGCCGGATGCACCGGAGGGAGTGAAGGGCATCTCGCTCTTCATCGTGCCGAAGGTGCTGGTCAATGCCGACGGATCGCTCGGTGCGCGCAACGACGTACGCTGCGTGTCCCTCGAGCACAAGCTCGGCATCCACGCGAGCCCGACAGCAGTGCTTGCCTACGGCGACCACGGCGGCGCGACCGGCTACCTCGTCGGCGAAGCCAATCGCGGGCTCGAGTACATGTTCATCATGATGAACCTCGCGCGGTTCTCGGTGGGCATGGAGGGAGTCGGGCTCGCCGAGCGCGCCTACCAGCGCGCGGTCGCCTACGCGCGCGATCGCGTGCAGGGCCGAACGCCGGCCGCCGGCGCGGCGACGATCATCGGTCATCCCGACGTCCGCCGGATGCTGATGACGATGCGTGCATCCACCGAGGCGATGCGTGCCGTCGGCTGCGTGACAGCTGCGGGGATGGACCGCGCGCGACGCAGCCGCGATGCCGGCGAGCGGAAGGCTGCGCAGGCGTTCGTCGATTTCATGATCCCGATCGTCAAGGGCTGGTGCACGGAGACCGCGCAGGAGGTGACCTCGCTCGGCATCCAGGTCCACGGCGGCATGGGTTACATCGAGGAGACCGGTGCCGCGCAGTACTACCGCGACGCGCGCATCATCACCATCTACGAAGGTACGACGGGCATCCAGGCGAACGACCTCGTCGGCCGCAAGACGCAGCGCGACGGCGGTGCCGAGGCACGCAGGGTCGCAGCAGAGGCCGACAATGCCGCACGCATCTGCGCGGCGCACGCCGACCCTTCGCTCGCCGCGATCGGGCGCAATCTTGCCGATGCGGTTGCGGCGATGCGCGAGGCGATCGACTGGGTCGTCGGCGAGGGCGGCAACGAGCCGTCGGCCGCGTACGCCGGTGCGGTGCCCTATCTCAGGCTCTGCGGGCTCGTGGCGGGAGGATTGCAGATGGCTCGGGCGGCGACGATCGCGCGCGGGCACCTCGATCGCGGTGAGGGTGATGCCGCGTTCCATACGTCGAAGATCGCGACGGCGCGCTTCTACGCGGAGGCTCTGCTGCCGCATGCGCGGCCGTACCTGCACGCGATGACCGCCGGGAGCGCGGCGGCCCTCGCGCTTGCGGTCGACGCGTTCTGAACCGATCCGACCGGCTGCGTTGCGGGATGCGAGGCCCGCAGTGTATCGTTTCGCGGCGATTTTTCGCGGAGACCCCCGATGTCGATCTACGGCAGCCGCAAGCGTTGGAATGAGTTGCAGGATCTGCAGCGCCAGGTTCGCGACGGCGCGCCGCAGGACGCGGCCGACGAGGCTCCGCCCGACCGCGGCGCCGATTGGGCTCCCCAGCGCAAGGCCGAGCCGGCGGATTTCATCCTTCCGGCGACCCGCACCTGGCTCGCGGCGCTTCCCGACGATGTCCGGCCTGCCACGCTGGTCGAGCGCTATGCGCGCATCGTCAACAGGATCGCGCAGCAGTGGAACGACAAGGTCGGCTGCCCGGCGCTGTTCGACGAGCTGCTCGGCGATCGCCGGGGCGGTCGCGCGGGCTTTCCGGCGAAGTCGCAGCGCGACCTCGTCAGGCTGCAGGAGTACTGGTACAACGGCCGCGGGAGGCGCTGAGCTCAGTACCGTGCGCTTCCCGGTGTGCGCGGGAACGGGATGACGTCGCGCACGTTGGCGAGTCCGGTGACGTAGGCGAGCGTGCGCTCGAAGCCGAGGCCGAAGCCCGCATGCGGCACGCTGCCGTAGCGGCGCAGGTCGCGATACCAGCCGTAGTGCTCGCGATCGAGCCCCGTCTCGGCCATCCGCGCGTCGAGCACGTCGAGGCGTTCCTCGCGCTGGCTTCCGCCGATGATCTCGCCGATGCCGGGTGCGAGCACGTCCATCGCCGCGACGGTCCGGCCGTCGTCGTTGACGCGCATGTAGAACGCCTTGATCTCCTTCGGATAGTTCATCACGATCACCGGCTTCTTCACGTGCGTCTCGGCGAGGTAGCGCTCGTGCTCGGACTGCAGGTCGATCCCCCAGCGGACCGGGAACTCGAAGCGCGCCTTCGACTGCTCGAGGATCGCGATCGCCTCGCCGTAGTCCATGCGCACGAACTCGGAGTCGACGATGCCCTGCAGCTTGGCGATCAGGCCCTTCTCGATGCGCTCGTCGAAGAACGCCATGTCGTCGGCGCGCTCGGCGAGAACGGTGGCGAAGAGGTGCTTGAGCAGCGCCTCGGCCAGCGCCGCATCGTCAGTGAGGCCGGCGAAGGCGATCTCGGGCTCGATCATCCAGAATTCGGCGAGGTGCCGGCTCGTATTCGAGTTCTCGGCGCGAAAGGTCGGCCCGAACGTGTACACCTTCGACATCGCGAGGCAGTAGGCCTCGACGTTGAGCTGTCCCGACACGGTGAGGAAGGCTTCGCGGCCGAAGAAGTCGGCCGAGAAGTCGATGCGACCGTCGGGCCGGCGCGGCAGGTTCATGAGATCGAGCGTCGACACGCGGAAGAGCTCGCCCGCACCCTCGGCGTCCGACGCGGTGATGATCGGCGTGTTGACCCAGACGAAGCCGCGCTCGTCGAAGAAGCGATGCGTCGCCTGCGCGAGCGCGTGGCGCACGCGCGTGACGGCGCCGATGACGTTGGTGCGCGGGCGCAGGTGCGCGACTTCGCGCAGGAACTCGAGCGTGTGGGGCTTCGGCTGGATCGGGTACGAATCGGGATCGTCGACTCCGCCGACCAGCCGGAGCGCGCTCGCCTGCATCTCGAACGGCTGGCCTTTCGCAGGGGACGGCACGACGGTGCCGGTGGCTTCGACCGCGCACCCCGCGGTGAGGTGCAGCACGTCGGTCGCATAATTGGCGAGCGTGCTCGGCACGACGACCTGCACCGGATGGAACGACGAGCCGTCGCCGACGTGGACGAAGGAGATGCCGGCCTTCGAATCGCGCCGTGTCCGCACCCAGCCGCGCAGGGTCACCGGAGTGTCGGCGGGGGCGCGGCCGGCGAGGATGTCGGCGCAGGCGAGTGATGTCATGGCGAATCTCCGCGGAAACCGCACACTTTAGCCGAATGGACCCGACCGACCGCACGCAGGGCATTCGCATCGGCGTCGATCTCGGCGGCACCAAGATCGAGGTGGCGGCGCTCGGCGCGTCGGGGGCGACGCGCGAGCGCAGGCGCGAGCCGACGCCGGCGGGCGACTACGCGGGAACCGTCGCTGCAGTGGCGAGGCTCGTCGCCGAAGTCGAACGCGCGTGCGGCGTCGCGGTGGGCGCCGCTCCGGTGGGCGTCGGCGCACCGGGCTCGCTGTCGCCGGCGAGCGGACTCGTGCGCGGTGCGAACTCGGTGTGCCTCAACGGCAAGCCGCTTCGCGCCGACCTCGAGGCGGCGCTCGGGCGCCCGATCGGCTTCGCCAATGACGCCAACTGCCTTGCGCTTTCCGAAGCGATCGACGGCGCAGGCCGCGGTGCTGCGGTCGTATTCGGTGTCATCCTCGGTACCGGGGTCGGTGGCGGGCTCGCCGTCGCCGGCCGTGTCATCGGCGGCGCCAACGGCATCGCCGGCGAGTGGGGGCACAATCCGCTGCCGTGGCAGGACGACGACGAGCGCCCCGGTCCGCCGTGCTTCTGCGGGCAGCGCGGCTGCATCGAGACGTGGCTCTCCGGCCCAGGTCTCGCGCGCGACACGGCACTGCCCTCGGGCGAGGCCGTCGTCGCCGCGGCGCAGGCCGGCGACGAGCGCTGCCGGTGCGCGCTCGACCGCTACGAGAACCGCCTCGCGCGCGCGCTCGCGCATCTCGTCAACATCGTCGATCCCGACGTCATCGTGCTCGGCGGCGGCCTCTCCAACGTCGCGCGCTGGTACGAAGGGGTGCCGCGTCTCTGGGGGCGCTACGTGTTCGCGGACCGCGTCGCCACGCGTCTCGTCCCGCCGCTGCACGGCGACTCGAGCGGCGTCCGCGGCGCCGCCTGGCTCGCTCCGCGCGCGGGTCACATGTCGGCGTAATTCGGTCCGCCGCCGCCTTCGGGCGGCACCCAGTGGATGTTCTGGCGCGGATCCTTGATGTCGCAGGTCTTGCAGTGCACGCAGTTCTGTGCGTTGATCTGCAGGCGCTTCGTTCCCGGCATCGTGTCGGACGCGACGAACTCGTACACGCCGGCCGGGCAGTAGCGCTGCTCGGGACCGTCGTAGACGCGCAGATTCACCTCGACCGGTACCGCGGGATCGCGAAGCTGCAGGTGGACTGGCTGGTCCTCGACGTGGTTGGTGTTCGACAGGTAGACCGACGAAAGCCTGTCGAAGGTCACGACGCCGTCATACTTCGGGTACTCGATTGCCGGCATCTCGGATGCCGGCCGCAGCGATTCGTGGTCGGCATGGCGATGGTGCATCGTCCAGGGAACGAGGCGGCCGAGGCCGAGGTCGTTCAGCCACATGTGGAGGCCGCCGTGCAGCGTGCCCGCCCACATGCCGAAGCGCAGTCCGGGCTTCACGTTGCGCACCTTCCAGAGGTCGTCGTACACCCACGAGTCGCGCCACGCCGATGCGTAGTCGGCGAGCTCGTCGTGTGCGCGCCCAGCGGCGAGCGCCGCCGCCACGGCCTCTGCCGCCAGCATCCCGGTCTTCATCGCGTTGTGCGAGCCCTTGATGCGCGGCAGGTTGACGAAGCCCGCCGCGCAGCCGACGAGCGCACCGCCGGGAAAGGCGAGCCTGGGCACCGACTGCAGCCCGCCTTCGTTGATCGCGCGCGCCCCGTAGCCGATCCGCCTGCCGCCGCCGAACATCGGCGCGATCGATGGGTGCTGCTTGAAGCGCTGGAATTCATCGTAGGGCGACAGATGTGGATTCGCGTAGTTGAGGTGAACGACGAAGCCCACCGCAGCGAGCCGGTCGCCGAAGTGGTAGACGAACGAGCCACCACCGGTCGCGCTGTCGAGCGGCCAGCCCTGGCTGTGCATGACGAGCCCGGGGTGGTGCTGCGCGGGGGCGAGCTCCCACAGCTCCTTGATGCCGATGCCGTACTTCTGCGGATCGACGCCTTCACGCAGCCCGAAGCGCTGCATCAGCTCCTGCGACAGCGACCCGCGGCAGCCTTCGGCGAACAGCGTGTACTTCGCGCGCAGCTCCATGCCAGGCTGGTAATCGGACCGGTGGCTGCCGTCGCGCGCGACGCCGAGCTCGCCCGTCACGATGCCGGCGACGGCGCCTGCCTCGTCATGGAGCGCTTCCACGGCAGGGAAGCCGGGATAGATCTCGACACCGAGCCCCTCGGCCTGCGCCGCGAGCCAGCGGCAGACGTTGCCGAGGCTCACGACGTAGTTGCCGTGGTTCTTCATCAGCGGCGGCAGCATCCATCCGGGAATGCGCCACGCGCCGTGTTCGTGCAGGACGAGGAACCGATCCTCAGTGACAGGCGTGTCGAGCGGCGCGCCAAGCGCCTTCCAGTCCGGAACGAGCTCGTCGAGGGCGCGCGGATCGACGACGGCGCCGGAGAGGATGTGCGCGCCGATCTCCGAGCCCTTCTCGACGACGCAGACCGAGATGTCGCGCGCGCCCGCCTGCGCGAGCTGCTTCAGGCGGATTGCCGCGGCGAGCCCCGCGGGACCGCCGCCGACGATCACCACGTCGTAATCCATCGCTTCGCGAGTCATTGCCTGCCTCGTGCTGCGCCGTCACCGGACGAGAGGGCGTCAATTATAATGAGGCGTGCCTGTGCAGGGCGCTTCGCACGGCGTCTGCGGTGCGCCATCGCGCGGGCGCGCAAGCCAATGTGGCGGAGATCCGATTACGTGGACGAACAGCGGGTTCTGGTGCACACGTCGCCGCAGCCGATACGCTGGGGCGACATGGACATGCTCGGGCACGTCAACAACGCCGTGTATTTCCGCTACATGGAGCAGGCGCGTATCGAATGGATCTACGCGCTCGCAGAGGGGCGCGGATACGACGACGGACAGCGCCCGGTGATCGTCAACGCGAGCTGCACGTTTCGTGAGTCGCTCATCTATCCGGGCGAGGTCGAGGTCCGCATGTACCTGGGCGATCCAGGTCGCAGCAGCATCGGCAGCTTCTACGAGCTCTGGCTCGGCGGGCGTTGCTGCGCCGACGGCGCCGCGCGCATCGTATGGACCGACAGCACGACCGGACGCGCGGTCCCGCTCCCCGGCGCCGTGCGCGCGCTCGTCTCGCCGACCGGCTGACGTGGGGCGCGACACCGGGGTGCGGCGATGAAGCTGATCGCGATCCTCGCCGCGCTCGGTTTCGAGCAGTGGCGCGCATTCGACTGGCGCACGGGGGCCGAGCGCGCGTTTCGCGGCTACGCCCACGCAATCGAGCTCCACCTCAACGGCGGCACGCGGGGGCAGGGTGCGCTGGCGCTCGCGGTCGCAGTCGTACCGCTCGCCGCCGCCGTCGCGCTCGTCGCGTGGTTGCTCGTCTCGCTGCACCCGCTGCTGGCGCTCGTCTTCGACGTCGCCGTGCTCTACCTGCTGATGGGCTTCCGTCATTTCAGCCACGCGCTCTCGCTCATCATCGCAGCGCTGCGCGACGGCGACCTTGCCGCGGCGCGGCGAGCGCTCGCCGGGTGGCGCGGTGCGTCGTCGACCGATCTGTCGGGCCACGACGTTGCGCGTCTCGCCGTCGAGCGCGGACTCGTCGACGCCTATCGCCAGGTATTCGGGGTCGTGTTCTGGTTCGTCGTGCTGCCCGGACCGGTGGGTGCGGTGATCTATCGGCTCACCACGCTGGTGGCGTCGCAGTGGCAGGCGGCGCAGCCTGGCGAGGACCCGGGTCCGCTCGGCCGCTCGCTCGACGCGTTCGGTTACCCGGTGCGGCGCCTGCTGTGGCTGCTCGACTGGCTGCCGTCGCGCCTGACTGCGCTCGCCTTCGCCGCCGTCGGCGACTTCGAGGACGCGATCTACTGCTGGCGCGCACAGGCGCGCCACTGGCCGGAAGCGCAGGGCGGGAGCGCAGCGGGCATCGTGCTTGCGACGGGCGCCGGTGCGCTCGGCGTGCGTCTGGGCGGGCCGCTTCCGGGAGTCAGCGGCGAGCCCGAGCTGCGGCCGGACCTCGGCATCGGCGATGCGGTCGAACCCGAGGTGCTGCCCTCCGCAGTGGGACTCGTCTGGCGTGCGCTCGTGCTGTGGCTCCTGCTCGTCTTGCTGCTGCTGCTCGCCAACTGGGCCCCTTAGGGAAGCTCTGCGAAACGGGAACGGACCCTGTGTGAGCGCTCGGCCGCGCCGGGAAGCGGCGGGGATGCCGCGGCGCGCTCTACACCGACCGTGGAGGCCGAGGGAGCGGGGTACCGTGACGCGCGAGTTCGGCTGCGGAACGCAGCCGGTGTTTGAGCCCGTCA
>JAFEDF010000240.1 GCA_018241785.1 Pseudomonadota bacterium
ACCGACCGCGAAGGCCGAGGGAGCGCGGTACCGTGACGCGCGAGTTCGGCTGCGGAACGCAGCCGGTGTTTGAGCCCGTCACGGTACCGCGCTCCCTCGGCCTTCGCGGTCGAACTCGCGCGCCGCGGCATCCCCACCGCTTCCGATCGCTGAAACAGATTCCGTTCCCGTTTCGCAGAGCTTCCCTAGAGGCGGTTGACGAGCGAGCCGATGCCGGCGATGCTGATTTCGACCGTCGAGCCGTCGCGGATCGATCCGACGCCGAGCGAGGTTCCGCAAGCGATGACGTCGCCCGGAAGCAGGGTCATGTCGTGGGAGACGAGGCTCACGAGCTCGGCGGGGGAGAACACCATGTCGGACAGCGGATAGTTCTGCCTCTCCGCGCCGTCGACCCGCGTGACGACCCGCGCGGCCCTCCAGTCGAGGTCGGTCGAGATCGCCGGCCCGAGGCAGCCGAAGGTGTCATGGCCCTTGGCCCGGCACCACTGCGTGAAGTTCGGATCCTCGTTCATCACGTCGACGGCGGTGACGTCGTTGACGCAGGTGTAGCCGAAGATGTGGCCGGGAGTCTCGGCCGGCGGCACGTTCCGCGCGCGCTTGCCGATCACGATCCCGAGCTCTCCTTCGAAGGCGATCCTGCCGCCGTAGCCGGCCGGGCGCTCGATGCGCTGATCCGGGCCGGCGAGCGAGCTCGCCGGCTTGATGAGGAAGAGCGGGTGCGCGGGCACCTGCTTCTCGAGCTTCGCGGCGAGCGCGCGGAAGTTGTTCCACAGTGCAACGATCTTCGACGGCGTGCATGGAGCGAGCGGTACGACGTCGCTCAGCGCCGTTGTCACGCCGGTCGGGCGGGCGCCGTCGAAAAGGTCTCCCTCGTATTCGTCGATCCGGTCGCCGCCGAGCGTGCCGAATCCGGTTCGCCCCGTGTCCGTCCGGTAGCGGATCCACTGCGTCATCGCAGGATTTCGCTGCGTGCCGCCGGGTCAGGCGTGCAGGACCGCGGACGGTGCGCGCGTCTGGCCGGTGAGCCGCGCAATCGCGGCGGGGGCCGCGGGTTGCGCCAGCGTGGCGCCGCATACCGTGCACTCGCGCGCCAGCAGGTTGACGAGGGCGTGTACGGCCTCGATGTGCGGGGTCGGCGTGCCGGTGAGTCGGCCGAGCTCGACCACCGAGCCGACGAGGGCTGCGATCTCGGGCGGGCGCCCGGCCTCGACGTCCTGCAGCATCGACGTCTTGTGCTTGCCGACTTTCTCGGCCCCGGCGATGCGCTGGTCGAGTCCGACGCGAAAGCGGATGCCGAGCTTCTCGGCGACCGCTTGCGCCTCGCTCATCATCGACGCCGCGAGCGCGCGCGTGGGGCCGTACTGGCAGATGTCGACGAGCGTCGAGCGGGTGAGCGCGCTGATCGGATTGAAGGTGAGGTTGCCCCAGAGCTTCAGCCAGATCTCGGACCGGATGTCCTCGAGGATCGGCGACTTGAATCCCGCCTTCGTGAAGCACTCGGAGGTTCGCTTCGCCCGCTCGCTCGTCGCGCCGTCGAGCTCGCCGACCGGAAAGCGGGTGCCCTCGATGTGGCGGATGACGCCGGGTGCGACGAGCTCCGACGCCGGGTAGACGACGCATCCCAGCACGCGCTCCGCCGGAATGTGCCGGCCGACGATCCCCTCGGGATCGACGCTGCGCACCGGGCTCCCCGCGAGTTCGCCGCCATGGCGATGGAAATACCAGTACGGAATGCCGTTCTGCATCGTGACGACGAAGGTGTCGGGGCCGAAGAGGCGCGGCACCTGCGGCGCCACCGCCTCGACCTGGTGCGCCTTCATCGCGAGGATCACCATGTCCTGCGCTCCGGCGGCGGCGTAGTCGTCGGTCGCGCGTGCGCGCGCGACGAGCGGCTCGCCGCCGTCGCTCGGCAGCAGGCGGACGCCGTTGGCGCGAATCGCTTCGAGGTTCGCGCCGCGGACGATGAACGTGACGTCCTCGCCGGCGAGCGCGAGCTTCGCCCCGACGTACCCTCCGATGGCACCTGCACCTATGATCGCGATCTTCATCGACGTCTCTCCGGCCTGCGGTGGATCGATCCCGCGTCATCCGCATCCTAGGGGGCGGCGATCATATAGGCTAGTTTAACTTTCTTAACTCCTTCATAAGAAAAACCTTAAGATGGCTCCCGACGCGTTCGGTCCGTGGCATCCGGGCATCGAATCGACGATTCCCGACGCGCTGCGCCCGCAGAGCACGATCCTCAGGCCCGGGAACGTGTTCACCGGCGTCGCGCGGGCGGCGGAGCTGCACGACCTCACCGGCCTTCCGCTCGCCGAACTCGTCGCGTGGAGGCCCGAGCGCCTCGCGCTGCACGAGCTCCTCGTTCGCGTCACTGCGAGCGTGTCGGTGCCCGATCCGGAGGGCTCGAGGATCGAGGATCTCGGCATCAACTTTCGCGAGATCGTCGGCCGGATCCTGGAGCGTTGCGTCGAGCCGAGGATGGACGAGATCACCTCGGCGTGGAGTGCCGCGAGGCGCGAGCTCACCGACCTCGTGTCGCAGGCGCTCGCCGAAGCACTCGCGGCTTCGTCGCCGCTGCCGGCGCGTCCGGCGCAGGCGCTCTCGCGCCTTCGCAACTGGTTCGCGCAGCGGCGCGAATGGCGTCGACCCGATGCGGATCGCGCCAGCGTGGGGGGCGACACCGCGGGCGTGGAGCCCGCGTTCGACGTGCTGACGCGGCGGATCGCACATTGGGAGCAGCGCGCCCGCGAAGCGCCCGCCGAAGCCGAACGCGCCGCGTCGCGCGCGCTCGCGAAGGTCGTGTCGGCGGTGCTCGTACGCCACGGGGCGATCTGGGGGAGCCGCGAGCTCATCGCCTCGCTCGCCGTCGACATCGCGTGCAACGAATTCGGCAGCGACGAGATCGGGCGTCTCGTCGAGGCGTGGATCGCCGACGGCGCGGCGAAGGAAGGCTGTGCGCGGCTGCCGCGCCAGTCGCGGCCGGTGATCATGAACACGAAGGGGCCGTCGGCGTCGGGCAAGAGCACTGTGCGGCCGCTGCAGAAGAAGCTCGCGCGCGGGCTCGGCGTCGACTGGAGCGAGTTCGCGCTG
The DNA here is from genome assembly GCA_018241785.1 of Pseudomonadota bacterium. Lineage (GTDB taxonomy): Bacteria > Pseudomonadota > Gammaproteobacteria > Burkholderiales > Casimicrobiaceae > VBCG01. The sequence continues at coordinate 3,094 of JAFEDF010000240.1, forward strand.
ATCAGCCCCGACATCTGGCGCAAGCAGCTCCTCGATTACTCGAGCCTTGGCGACGCGTACAAATACGGCGGGGCGTTCACCGGCGAGGAGCTGCACATCGTCGACCGCAAGCTCGACCGGTACATGGCGCAGCGCGCGGCGAACGACGACGTTCCGCATCTCCTGATCGACCGCTTCCGCTTCGACAGCTTCGCGCCCGACTCGAACGAAGCCGGCAGCAACCTCCTGACGCGCTTCGGACAGGTCGTCTACCTGTTCCTGATGATCGCGCCGCCGGAGATGCTGGTCGAGCGCGCGTGGAAGCGCGGCCTTGACGTCGGCCGCTACAAGGCCGTCGACGACACGCTCGCCCACGCGGTCGAGGCGTACTCGGGGATGCCCGATCTCTTCTTCACGTGGATCGACCGGCCCGACAAGGACGTCCACTTCGAGTTTCTCGACAACGGAGTGCCGAACGGCGAACTCCCGCGCACGGCGGCCTTCGGCCACAACCGGAAGATGAACGTGCTCGACGTCGGCTGCCTCATCGACATCGAGCGCTTCTGCCGGATCGACGTCGACGCGACGGCTCCTGAGCTGCTCTACCGTGACCGGCGCCTGCTCGCAGCCGCGCTCAACGCCGGTTTTCTCGAGCGCTGCATCGCGCGTTTTCCGGAAGTGGCCTTCGCCGACCAGGCGACCGGACGCGTCTACGCGCGCACGGCATCGGGTGCGCTCGCGTGGGTCGATCGCGAAGGCCTCGCCCGCGCGTTCGAGGACATCGACACGCGCGACGGGCTGCTCGCCGCGGTTCCCGCATTGCGCGACGTCGTGCTGCCGGATGCGGCGCCGGCTGCCGCGGTGTCGGCTGCCGTGGAGCTGCCGGCCGCGGAGCCGTCTGTGTTCCTTCGCGACGATCCCGATGCTGCCGCGCTTCGCACGATCGGCCGGTGGGGCCCGTGATCACGCGCTCTTCGCGCGCAGCCTGATCAGCGCATGCACGGTGTCGACGATCGGAGTCGGCACGCCGGTCGCGCGGCCGAGCTCCCCGATCACGCCGACGAGCGCCTCGACCTCCATCGGACGATGCTGCAGGAGATCCTGCAGCATCGACATCCGGTGCGGTCCGAGCGCCGCGGCGCCGGCGAGCCGGCGTGACGCATCGACGCGGAGCCTCAACCCGAGCTTCGCTCCGATGGCAGCCGCCTCGTCCATCATCGCCATGAGCACCGCACGCGTTCCCGGGTCGGTCGTGACGACGTCGATCGTCGCGAGCGTGAGGGCCGCGACCGGATTGAAGCAGAGATTGCCCCAGAGCTTCAGCCAGATCTCGTCGCGGATGTCGTCGCGGATCGGAGCTTCGAATCCGGCAGCGACGAAGAGCTCGTGCAGCGCCTCGATGCGCTCGCTCACCCGGCCGTCGGGCTCGCCGATCGGAAAGCGTCCGCCGTGCTCGTGGCGGATGACGCCGGGTTCGACGATCTCGGTCGCGGGAAATACGACGCAGCCGACCGCGCGCGCCCAGCCGAGCCGGCGCCGCTGCTCGCCGCCGGGGTCGACGGTCTCGAGCGCGAGCCCGTGATACGGAACGCCGGGCACGTCGAAGAACCAGTACGGCAGGCCGTTCGCCGCCGTGACGACGGTCGTACGCTCGCCGACGAGCGGCAGGATCGCGTCGAGCGCGCCGGGAATCGAGTGCGCCTTCAGCGCGATGATCACGTAGTCCTGCACGCCGAGCCCGCGCGTGTCGTCGGTCGCATGCACCCGCGTCGTGCGCTCCTCGCCCGCGCTGCGCACGACGAGTCCGCGGCGCTGCATCGCCGCGAGGTGGGCGCCGCGGGCGACGAGGCTGACGTCGATCCCGGCGCGCGCGAATCCGGCGCCGAGATAGCCGCCGATGGCGCCGGCGCCGAAGATCGCGACCTTCATCGGGAGAAGCGCTCGCGCAGCACGTTCTTCTGCACCTTGCCCATCGTGTTGCGCGGCAGTGCGTCGACGACGTGCACGTGCTTGGGCACCTTGAAGCCGGCGATGTCGCGCTTCAGCGCCGCGATGATCGCGTCGCCATCGACGCTTTCCCCCGGCTTCGCCACCACGACCGCCGTCACCGCCTCTCCGAAGTCCGGGTCGGGAACGCCGATCACCGCCGATTCGGCCACCCCCGGCATGACGTCGATGCGCTCCTCGATCTCCTTCGGATAGACGTTGAGCCCGCCGCTGATGACGAGGTCCTTCGAGCGCCCGGCGAGGCGCAGGTAGCCAGCGGCATCGCCGCCGGCGACGATCTCGCCCAGGTCCCCGGTGCGAAACCAGCCGTCGGCGGTGAACTCCTCGCGAGTCTTGTCGGGAAGGCGCCAGTAGCCGGCGAACACGTTCGGCCCTTGCACCTGCACGCCACCCAGCGTCCCCGGCGCGCACTCGTGGTCCGCTTCGCCGGCGATGCGCACCTTGATGCCTGGCAGCGGGCGGCCGACGGTTCCGGCCGCGCGCGTGCCGGCGAGCGGGTTCGACGCGATCATCCCGGTCTCGGTCATGCCGTAGCGCTCGAGGATGGCGTGCCCGGTCCGCGCGCGGAAGGCGTCGAAGGTCTCGGCGAGGAGGGGTGCCGACCCGGACACGAACAGCCGCACGTTTTTGCACGCGTCGCGGGTGAACGCGGATTCGGCGAGCAGGCGCGCGTAGTAGGTGGGCACGCCCATCATCACCGTGGCCGAGCGGAGCGCCTGCAGCACCGGCTGCGCGTCGAAGCGCGGCAGCCACAGCATCCTCGCCCCGGCGAGGAGCACGCAGTGAACGGCGACGAAGAGGCCATGCACGTGGTAGACGGGAAGCGCGTGCAGCAGCACGTCGTCGCGAGTGAATGCCCACGCCTCGACCAGCGCGAGAGCGTTCGACGCGAGGTTGCGGTGGGTGATCATCGCGCCTTTCGAGCGTCCCGTCGTTCCCGACGTGTAGAGGATGGCCGCGAGGTCGTCCGGCGCGGACGTCACCGTCGCGAACGTCGCCGGCTCGCCGCGCGCGCGGTCGCCAAGCTCGCCGCCCTGCGCGTCGAGGGTGAGCACGGTCGCGTTGCCCGCGATCGCGGCGATCTCGCCGAGGCGCTCGGATCCGCAGACGATCACCGCTGGCGATGCGTCTTCGAAGAACCACTCGAGCTCGCTCCTGCGATAGCCGGTGTTGAGCGGCAGGTAGACGAGCCCCGCGCGCAGGCACGCGAGATAGAGCGCGATGACCTGCCAGTGCTTGCCCGTCTGGACGGCGACGCGATCGCCGCGCCGGCATCCGGCCGCCACGAGCGCGTGCGCGATTCGCGCCGACTCGGCAGTGAGCTCGTCGTAGTGGATGACGGGTCCGCCGGGAATCAGGATGCACGGCTGCTCGGCCCCGCTCGGGCCATGCGCTTCGAAAAGGGCGTAGAGGTTGGCGTTCATGACGGGCAGGGTCGCTTTGTCCATAGACCAATGCTTATGCAAACGATTATGAACTTTCGCTTTCGCTTATGGATCAACGGCTTTAGGATACGAGATCCTGATCGCGGGGGGAGTGCGAGTGGAGGCCACGTGAAGATTCACGAATACCAGGCGAAGGAGCTCTTGCGCAGCTGTGACGTGACGGTGCCGCGCGGCAAGCCCGCATTCACCGTCGACGAGGCTGTCGCCGTGGCGCGCGAGCTCGGCGGGCCGGTGTGGGTGGTGAAGGCCCAGATCCACGCCGGCGGACGCGGCAAGGGCGGCGGCGTGAAGCTCGCGCGCTCGGAGGACGAGGTGCGCGCGCTCGCCGGGCAGATCCTCGGCATGCAGCTCGTCACCCACCAGACGGGACCCGCGGGCCAGAAGGTGAGGCGGCTCCTGATCGAGGAGGGCGCCGACATCCGGCAGGAGCTCTACGCGGCGCTCGTCGTCGACCGCGTCGCGCAGCGCGTCACGCTGATGGCGAGCGCCGACGGCGGCATGGACATCGAGGAGGTCGCGGCGAAGACGCCGGAGCGCATTCACCGCGTGGTGATTGATCCGGGCATAGGCCTCGCCGATGGCGACGCCGACCGCCTCGCGCGCGAGATCGGCGTGCCGGCGGCGAGCGTTCCTGCCGCGCGCGCGGTGTTCCAGGGTCTCTACCGGCTGTTCGAGACGACCGACGCGTCGCTGGTCGAGGTGAACCCCCTGGTGGTGACCGGTGACGGGCGCGTCATCGCGCTCGATGCGAAGCTCAACTTCGACGCCAACGCGCTCTTCCGCCATCCGGAGATCGTCGCGCTGCGCGACCTCGACGAGGAGGACCCGGCCGAGATCGAGGCGTCGAAGTACGACCTCTCCTACATCTCGCTCGACGGCGACATCGGCTGCCTCGTCAACGGCGCCGGCCTCGCGATGGCGACGATGGACGTCATCAAGCTCTACGGCGGCAGTCCGGCCAACTTCCTCGATGTCGGCGGCGGTGCGTCGGCCGAGAAGGTGACCGAGGCGTTCAAGATCATGCTGCGCCATCCCGGGCTGAAGGCGATCCTCGTCAACATCTTCGGCGGCATCATGCGCTGCGACGTGATCGCCGAGGGGGTCGTCGCGGCGTCGCACGCGGTGAAGCTGACGGTGCCGCTGGTGGTGCGCATGAAGGGAACCAACGAGGACGAGGGGAAGGCGCTGCTCGCGCGATCGGGCCTGCCGATCATCACCGCCGACGACATGGCCGACGCTGCGCGCAAGGTGGTCGCGGCGGCCCACGGCGCGCACTGACCCGACGACACCCACCACAGACCGAGAGATGGGCCAATGAGCATTCTGGTGAACCGCAACACGCGCGTGATCACGCAGGGGATCACCGGCAAGACGGGGCAGTTCCACACCCGCATGTGCCGCGACTACGCGAACGGGCGCGCGTGCTTCGTGGCGGGAGTGAATCCGAAGAAGGCCGGCGAGGATTTCGAAGGCATTCCGATCTACGCGACGGTGAAGGAGGCGAAGGAGGCGACCGGGGCGACGGTGTCGGTGATCTACGTGCCTCCGCCTTTCGCCGCCGCGGCGATCGACGAGGCGGTCGACGCGGGGCTCGAGCTCGTCATCTGCATCACCGAGGGCATTCCGGTACGCGACATGATCGCCACGCGCGACCGGATGCGGGGAAGGAACACGCTCCTGCTCGGGCCCAATTGCCCGGGGGTGATCACTCCCGACGAGATCAAGATCGGCATCATGCCCGGGCACATCCACCGCAAGGGGCGCATCGGCGTGGTGTCGCGCTCGGGAACGCTCACCTATGAGGCAGTCGGCCAGCTGACGGCGCTGGGGCTCGGGCAGTCGACCGCGGTCGGCATCGGCGGCGACCCGGTGAACGGCCTGAAGCACATCGACGTGCTGAAGCTCTTCAACGACGATCCCGACACCGACGCCGTCGTCATGATCGGCGAGATCGGCGGCAGCGACGAGGAGACGGCGGCTGAATGGGCGAAGGGCCACATGAAGAAGCCGGTCGTCGGCTTCATCGCCGGCGTTACCGCTCCGCCGGGCAAGCGCATGGGGCACGCGGGCGCGATCATTTCCGGAGGCAAGGGAACGGCGCAGGCGAAGCTCGAGGTGATGGAGGCCTGCGGCATCAAGGTCACCCGCAACCCCGCCGAGATGGGAACGCTCCTGAAATCGGTGCTCTGAGCACGCGACTCCCCCAGTGAGCGGGACTACAATATGAGGTCGACGACGACGCGTCGGGCGACCACGGAGAATGACACATGGACAATGCCACCGCAGTACGTAACGCCACCGGGTCCGCGACTGCTGTCAGGCCCGGCGAGGCGCCGGCCGTGCACGCCGCCGAGATCGAGGAGACCGACGGTTTTCATCTCGTCATCGACGCGCTCAAGCTCAACGGCATCGACACGATCTTCGCGGTGCCGGGCATCCCGATCACCGACCTCGCGCGAAAGGCGCAGGCGGCAGGCATCCGCGTGATCTCGTTTCGCCACGAGCAGAGCGCGGGCTATGCCGCGTCGATCGCCGGCTTTCTCACGCAGAAGCCCGGCGTCTGCCTCACGGTTTCCGCACCCGGCTTCCTGAACGGCCTCACCGCGCTCGCCAACGCGACGACCAACTGCTTCCCGATGATCCAGATCAGCGGCTCGTCGGAGCGCGAGGTCATCGACCTGCAGCAGGGTGATTACGAGGAGATGGACCAGCTCGCGATCGCGAAGCCCCTCGCCAAGGCCGCCTTTCGCGTGCTGCATGCCGAGGACATCGGCGTCGGCATCGCGCGCGCAATCCGCGCCGCGGTCTCGGGCCGGCCCGGGGGCGTCTACCTCGACCTGCCCGCGAAACTCTTCCCGCAGGTCATGGATGCCGCGACGGGTGCTTCCACGCTGATCAAGGTGGTCGATCCCGCGCCGCGGCAGATTCCGTCGCGCGAGGCGGTCGACCGCGCGCTCGCGCTCTTGAAGGGTGCGAAGAAGCCGCTCATCATCCTCGGCAAGGGTGCGGCCTATGCGCAGGAGGATGCCGCCATCCGTGCGCTCGTCGAGAAGACCGGCATCCCCTACCTGCCGATGTCGATGGCCAAGGGGCTCTTGCCCGATACCCACGAGCAGTCGGCTGCCGCAGCGCGCTCGTTCGTGCTGCCCGAGGCCGACGTCGTCGTGCTGATCGGCGCCCGCCTCAACTGGCTGCTGTCGCACGGCAAGGGCAAGACCTGGGGTGGCAAGAGTCCCACGGCGTGGGGCGGCCAGCGCTACATCCAGATCGACATCTCGCCGCAGGAGGCCGACAGCAACGTGCGCATCGACGCACCGGTCATCGGCGACATCGGGTCGTGCGTCTCGGCGCTGCTTGCCGGCGTCGGCGCGTCGTGGCCGAAGCCGCCTGCCGAATGGCTCGGCGCGATCGCCGAGCGCAGGAACCGCAACGTCGCCAAGATGGCCGAGACGCTCGCGAAGAATCCGACGCCGATGAACTTCCACAGCGCGCTCAACGTCGTGCGCGACATCGTCAAGGCCAACCCCGACGCCTACTTCGTCAACGAGGGGGCCAATGCTCTCGACTTCACGCGCAGCATCGTCGACATGGTGAAGCCGCGCAAGCGCCTCGACGTCGGCACGTGGGGGGTGATGGGCATCGGCATGGGCTTCTCGATCGCCGCCGCCGTCGTCGGCGGGCAGCAGGTGATCGCCGTCGAAGGCGACAGCGCGTTCGGCTTCTCCGGCATGGAAGTCGAGACGATCTGCCGCTACAACCTGCCGGTGTGCGTCGTGATCCTCAACAACAACGGCGTCTACCGCGGCAACGAGGTCAATCCGACCGGAGGCGCCGATCCGCATCCGCTCGGCTTCGTCAAGGCCGCGTCCTACGAGAAACTGATGGAGGCCTTCGGCGGCGTCGGCGTGCGCGTCACCACCCCGGCGGAGCTTCGTGCGGCGATGGACGAGGCGCTTCGCTCGAAGCGGCCGACGCTCGTCAACGCGCTGATCGACGAGGGCGCCGGGACCGAGAGCGGGCGCATCTCCAATCTCAATCCAGTATCGAAGAAGAAGTCCTGAGCGCACGCGCGCGCATCGACGCGCTCGCCGATCCGGGCAGCGTCGAGCTTCTGCCGGCGGCGGGCGCGAGCCCGCACCTCGCGCGCTTCGGCATCGCTGCGCGGGACGACGACGGTGTCGTCTGTGCCCGCGTGCGCGTCGCCGGAGCGCCGATGCTCGTGGCGGCGCAGGATGCGGCCTTCCTCGGCGGCAGCGTCGGCGCGAAGCATGCGCAGGCGCTGCAGGCGCTGTTCGACGCCGCGCGCGCCGAATCCACGTCCGCGGTCGTGCTGCTGCTCGCCTCGGGGGGTGTGCGCCTGCATGAGGCCAACGCCGCCGAGCTCGGCCTGGCCCGCGCGCTGACTGCGCTCCTCGACACGCGCGCGGCCGGCGTTCCGGTTCTCGCGGTCGCGGTCGGCCACGTCTTCGGCGGCGCATCGGTGCTCGCCTGCGCTGCCAACCGGCTCGCGGTGCTGCCGCAGGTGCGCATCGGGCTCTCGGGCCCGCGCGTGCTCGAGTCGGTGCACGGCAAGTGGGAGCTCGACGCCGACGACGCGCGCGACGTCGACCTCGTGTTCGGCGCGCTGTCGCGCACGCGCGCGGGCTACACCGAGCTCGTCACCGACGCACCCGAGGCGCTGCGCGCATGGGTCGTGCGTGCGTCGGGCCGGCGCGAGCCGTTCGAAGCGCAGGTCTATGCCGCGCACACGTGGCTCGCGACGCGCATCGCCGCGGATACGGCGCAGACCCCTGCGTTCGAAGCGCTGCCGTGCTTCGACGGCGCAGCGCCGGTCGATCCGGGGGGGCGTCTGTGGCGCCACCCGCGCTGCTGGCTCACCGCGCCTAGCTCCGGAGCGACCGTCGGGCCCGCCGAGGCGCACGCGCTCGACAGCGCGCTCCTGCTCCACGTCGCCGGGGCCGGCGGCGCGACCTCGGCGCCGCTCGTGCTGGTCGAGGACTCCGCCGGACACGCGGTGTCGCGCGCGGCCGAGATGCGCTTCGTCTCGCAGTACCTCGCGCATCACGCCGCCGTGCTCACGCTCCTTCGCCATCGCGGCAGGCGGCTCGTCGGTCTTCTCGCCGGAACCTGCCACAGCGCAGCGTTCTTCAGCCACGCGCTCCAGGCCGGTGAGCGCTACGCGCTGGCGCAGGCCGAGGTGGTGGCAATGGAACCCACGGCGATCGTTCGCGTGACCGGCCTCGACGCAGCGGCGCTGATCGAGAACGACCCGATGCTTGGGCATCCGGTGCGTCACTTCGCCGCGCAGGGAGGCGTCACCGCGATGATCGACGAGGCCTCGCTCGCCTCGCTCGGAATCTGATGCGCACGCGCGCGGCCGCGCGATGCGTGGTGACCGCCGCTGCATTCGCGTGTACGGTCGCGTTCGTGCGCACGGTCGCGTTCGTGTGCACGGTCGCGTTCGTGTGCACGGTTGCGTTCGCGTGCACGGTCGCGTCGGCGGCGGCCGGTACGCCGGCAGCGCGCTCGGACGGTGCGCGCGAGGATCGCTGGGCGGCCGAGATCGTCCCCGACGTCGTCGTCGGCAACGTCGTCTGGCTGTCGACGCCGTCGCGATCGCGCGTGCTCGCGATCTACACCGAGCCTGCCGGGCGGCCCGCGCGCGCGGCCGTCATCGTCGTGCACGGCATGGGCGTCAACCCCGACTGGGGCGTGATCGGCGTGCTGCGCAGCGCGCTCGCCGACGACGGCTTCGCGACGCTCTCGGTGCAGATGCCGGTGCTCGCCGCCGATGCGCCGCGGAGCGCGTACGACGCGCTCTTCCCCGAAGCCGGCGAGCGGCTCTCAGCGGCGTGGGCATGGCTCGCAGCTCGCGGCCATGCGCGCATTGCGATCGTCTCGCACAGCCTCGGCGCGGCGATGACCGATGCGTGGCTCGCAGCCCCCGATGCTCCAAGCATCTCGGCGTGGGTGCCGGTCGGCATGCCGGTGCCGTTCTCGCGGCCACCGCGCGAGCCGGTGCTCGACGTCATCGCCGAGCACGACCTCGCCGACGTCGTCGCGAGCGCTCCGGCGCGTGCCGCGGAACTCGCGCATGCGCGCTGCTCGCGCGAGCTTCGCATGGCGGATACCGATCACTACTTCGAGCGCGGCGGCAAGGCGCTCGCCGCGCGCATTGCCGCGTTCCTCGACGAGGTGTTCCGCGGCGACTGCCGCCGATAAGAGGAAGCTCTGCAGGCCCGGGACGGACCCAATTGCGGGGATCCGCCGCGCTGGGTAGCGGTGCCGATGCTGCGACGCGCGAGTTCGACCGCGGAGCCCGGGCGTGGGGTGCCGTGACGGGCTCAAACACCGGCCGCGTTCCGCGGCCGAACTCGCGCGTCACGGCACCCCACGCCCTGACTCCGCGGCCGGTGTAGAGCACGACGCAGCATCGGCACCGCTACCCAGCGCGGCGGATCCCCGCAATTGGGTCCGTCCCGGGCCTGCAGAGCGTCGCTAGTCGCGGTCGTCGTCGATGCCCGCGGTCGCGCGCATCAGCCGGTCGCGCACCGCTGACCAGGCGGCACCGCCGGGCACGTCCTCGATCAGGATCACGTCGACTGCGGCGGCGTCGAGCCTTCGCAGGCTCGCGTAGAGCATGTGCGCATAGCGCTGGGGATCGCGCGGAGCGGCGATCCACACGCCTTCGAACTCGGCGGGAGCGCCGGCGTCGAAGGCGAGCACGCCGACGCGCTCGTCGCGTCCCGCGAGCTGCGCGATCTCGGCGCGCAGCGCCGCGTGGGCGACGCGCGACGCGGGGGTGCGCGGCGCGTAGTGCGACGCCAGCGTGCCCGGCGCTCGCGGCGCGGCCGCGTGGCCCTCGACCGGCGCGCGGCCGAGCACGCCGGCGATCGCTTCGGCGCCGATCGCCCCCGGGCGCAGCAGAAGCGGAACGTCGCCGTCGAACGCGACGATCGTGCTCTCGATGCCGAAGTCGCAGGGACCTCCGTCGAGGATCAGCGCCACCGCATCGCCGAGATCGTCCGCCACGTGCCTCGCGGTCGTCGGCGAGACGTGCCCGAAGCGGTTGGCCGAGGGCGCGGCGATGCCGCCGCCGAAGGCTTCGAGGAGCGCGCGCGCGACCGGGTGCGAAGGCGCACGCAGCCCCACCGCCGGCTGGCCCCCGGTTACCGCGTCGGGCACCTGCGGTGCGCGCGGCACGACGAGGGTCAAAGGGCCCGGCCAGAAGCGTTCGGCGAGGGCGCGTGCGCCCTCCGGCATCGATGCCGACCAGCGCAGCGCCGAGTCGAGCCCGGTCACGTGGACGATCACCGGATGATCGGCGGGCCGCCGCTTCGCTTCGAACAGGCGCGCGAGCGCGGCCGGATTCGATGCGTCGGCGCCGAGCCCATAGACGGTCTCGGTGGGGAACGCGACGAGCTCGCCTTGCGCGAGGAGGCGCGCCGCCTCGTCGATCGCCGGGCCCCCGGCACCCGTCGCCGGCCGGATGCGCGCGCTCATCGCGAACGCCGACGCGCGGGAGAAGCGCTCGCAGGCACGCCTGCTAAAATGCGCGACTCGACCTGCGCCCGGCGCGGTGCCGCGCGGCGCATTCCAGCAGGAGTGGCGATGAGCGAATACCTATTCACGTCGGAGTCCGTTTCGGAGGGTCATCCGGACAAGGTGGCCGACCAGATCTCCGATGCGGTGCTCGACGCGATTCTAGAGCACGATCCGGCCGGGCGCGTCGCCGCCGAGACACTCGTCTCGACCGGGCTCGTCGTGATGGCGGGCGAGATCACCACTACCGCGAACGTCGACTACGGCCGCATTGCGCGCGAGGCGATCCGCGGCATCGGCTACAACGACCCCGAGCTTCGCTTCGACGCCGACGGCTGCTCGGTGATGGTGTGCTACGGCAAGCAGTCGCCCAACATCGCGCAGGGCGTCGACCGCGCCTCGGACGACTACCTGAACCAGGGCGCCGGCGACCAGGGTCTGATGTTCGGCTATGCGTGCGACGAGACGCCCGCGCTGATGCCTTTCCCGATCTACTACGCGCATCGCGTCGTGCAACGGCAAAGCGAGGTGCGCCGCGACGGGCGCCTGCCGTGGCTGCGGCCCGACGCCAAGTCGCAGGTGACCGTCCGCTACGTCGACGGCAAGCCGAAGAACGTCGAGACCGTCGTGCTGTCGACGCAGCACCATCCGAGCATGAACGAGCGGCAGAAGGAGCTCGCCGAGGCGGTGATCGAGGAGATCGTGAAGCCGGTGTTCCCGCGCGAGATGCTCGCCGGCACGCGTTTCCTCGTCAATCCGACGGGGCGCTTCGAGATCGGTGGGCCGCACGGCGACGCCGGCGTCACCGGACGCAAGATCATCGTCGACACCTATGGCGGCGCGGCGCCGCACGGCGGCGGGGCGTTCTCGGGCAAGGATCCGTCGAAGGTCGATCGCTCGGCCGCCTACGCTGCGCGCTACGTTGCGAAGAACGTCGTCGCAGCGGGCATCGCGCGCCAGTGCCAGGTGCAGGTGTCGTACGCAATCGGCGTTGCGAAGCCGATCAACGTGACCGTCTATACCGAGAACACCGGGCGTCTTCCCGATGCGCGGATCGCCGAGCTCGTGCAGACGCAGTTCGATCTCAGGCCCAAGGGAATCATCCGCATGCTCGATCTCCTGCGGCCGATCTACCGCAAGACTGCCGCTTACGGCCATTTCGGCCGCGACGAGCCCGAGTTCACCTGGGAAGCGACCGACAAGGTCGAGGCGCTGCGCGAGGCGGCGGGTCTGCGCGAGCCGGCGCTCGCCGGAGACTGACCCGGCGGGCGATCGCGCGGCCGCGCGGCGGAGCCTCCCGCCGATCCCCGTACCGCGAGGTTCGCCCGGCAGCACCCGGGCAGGATGCCGATGAAGAAGCTCTTCGATCCGATCGCATTGCGCGAGCTCGCGCTCGCCAACCGCATCGTCGTCTCGCCGATGTGCCAGTACTCGGCCATCGACGGCCGCGCGACCGACTGGCACCTCGTGCACTGGGCGCAGATGATGATGTCGGGCGCGTCGATGTTCACGATCGAGGCGACGTCGGTCACTGCCGAAGGGCGCATCAGCCCAGGCGACCTCGGTCTCTACGACGACGGCTGCGAGGAGGCGATCGCAAGCACGCTTTCGCGTGCGCGCGCGCAGTGCCCGCCGGTTGCCGTTGCGCTGCAGCTCACGCACGCGGGCCGCAAGGGTTCGTCGCACGAGCCGTGGAACGGCGGCGCGCAGATCCCGGTCGGCGAGGGCGGCTGGATCGCGAATGCGCCGTCGGCGAGCGCCTATGCCGAAGGCGAGGCCGCCCCGGCGGCGCTCGATGACGCGGGGCTCGCTCGTGTCCGCGACGCCTTCGTCGCGAGCGCCGCGCGCGCCGCGCGGATCGGGATCGACGCGCTCGGCATCCACTTTGCGCACGGCTACCTGCTGCACGAGTTCCTGTCGCCGCTCGCGAACCGGCGCACCGACCGGTACGGAGGCGGTTTCGAGGCGCGCACCCGCTTTCCGCTCGAGGTGTTCGACGCCGTGCGTGCCGTGTGGCCCGCGTCGCGCCCGCTCGGCGTGCGGCTCTCGTGTACCGACTGGGTCGACGGCGGATGGGACCTCGAGCAGTCGATCGAGCTCTCGCGCCACCTCGTCGCTCGCGGTGTCGACTGGATCGACGCGTCGAGCGGCGGCGTGTCGCCGCTGCAGAAGATCCCGCTGGCACCCGGCTATCAGACCGGTTTCGCAGGCGCGATCCGTCGTGCAACCGGTGCGACGACGGTCGCAGTCGGGCTCATCACGAGCCCCGAGCAGGCTGCGGCGATCCTCGCTGCCGGCGACGCCGACATGGTTGCGCTCGCGCGGGCGTTCCTGTGGGATCCTCGCTGGGTGTGGCACGCTGCCGCAGCGCTCGGCGCGAGCGTGTCGCCGCCGCGACAGTACTCGCGTGCGGCTCCGCGTAACGCTGCAGCGGTCTTCGCCGGCGCGAAGATCGGCCAGCGCTAGGGAAGGCCTGCGAAACCGGAACGGACCCTGTTTCAGCGATCGGCCGCGCCGGGTTGAGCGGTGGGAATGCTCCGGCGCGCGAGTTCGACCGCGGAGGCCGAGGGAGTGGGGGCACCGCGACGCGCTCAAACACCGGCCGCGTTCCGCGGCCGAACTCGCGCGTGACGGTGCCCCCACTCCCTGCCTCCACGGCCGTGTAGAGCGCGTCGTAGCGTCCACACCGCTGCCTGGCGCGACGCGTTTCCCAAGCGGGGCCCGTTCCGGTTATGCCGAGCCGAGCTTAGCGCTCCCGGACCCCGGCGGGCGCTATAATCCACGCTTTTTCGACGATCGACCCCATCATGGCCGAACGCAACCGCACCCGCCGCAACACCCTCGAGCGCCGATGCCTCCCGAAGACCTTCAAGCGCATGTTCGTCGGCGCTCCGAAGGGTGTCTTCAAGATGCTCGAGAAGATCAAGAAGGCGTAACGCGAACGCAGCGGCTCGGCGCCGCGCCGCAGCGGCGCGCGGCCGGGGTGACTGCCCCTCGAGGCTCGCCGGGTGCGGTTCGCCTACTATGACCGCCTGTCGGCGTCGCGCAAGAAAATCTACCGCGCGAGCGATGCGATCGACTCCGTCGCGTTGCCGCGCGATCTCGCCGCCGGAGCGACCGTCGCGGCAATCCGGCGCACGCTCGCAGCCGACGATCGCGCGCTCCTGCGTCCGGCCTGCCAGGACCTGGTCGACCGGCTGACCCGCGGCTGGGACGTTCCGCCGGTCGCGGTCCGCGTGCTCGCCGCGCGCCCCGCCGACGAGGGCGGCGAGCTGCACGGCCTCTACGAGCCTGCCGAAGGGCCGGCGCGCGCCCGCATCAGCGTCTGGATGCGCACCGCGCAGCGGCGGCAGGTCGTCGCATTCAGGAGCTTCGTCCGCACGCTCTGCCACGAGCTCTGCCATCACCTCGACTACGAGCTCTACGCGCTCGAGGAGACGTTCCACACCGAGGGCTTCTACAAGCGCGAGTCGAGCCTCGCCAATGCGCTCCTCGCGATGGAGCTGCGCGACGACGGGAGCACCGGCGCGGGGAACGGTGCGGGTGCGCCGCGCGACGCCGGTGCGCAGGCCGGCGCGGAGCGCGAGGGCCGGCATCGATGAGCGACGCGCGCGACGAAGCTTCGCTCTGGCTCCCGCTGTCGCTCCTGTGGCTGTCGGGGATCGCGCTGCGGCTCACGATCCTCGCCGTGGCTCCGGTCATCCCGGCGATCCGCAGCGAATTCGGCTTGACCGCGACCGAGGTCGGGCTCCTCGGCAGCATCGCTCCGCTGCTCTTCGCGGCGGCGGCGATGGGGGGCGCGCTCCTCGTCGCGCGGATCGGCGTGCGCGGGGCGCTCGTCGGCGGCCTCGTGATCGTCGCCGCCGGCGCCGCGCTGCGCGGACTCGCCGTCGACTTCGCCTGGCTCATCGCGGCGAGCGTCGTGATGTCGGCCGGCGTCGCGATCATGCAGCCGGTGATGCCGACGACCGTTCGCCACTGGATGCCGCAGGGCACGATCGGGCTCGGCACCGCGACCTACACCAACGGGCTCCTCGTCGGTGAAGTCATTCCGGTGCTCGTCATGCTGCCGCTCGTCATGCCGCTGATGAACGGAAGCTGGCGGGGGGCGCTCGCCGTGTGGGCGATCCCGGTCGCGCTGACGGCGCTGTTCGTGCAACGCGCGGCGCCGCGCTTCCCCGACCCGTTCGTCGCGCTGCGCCACGCGCCGCGCCGGTGGATGCCCGACTGGCGGCACGGGCTCGTGTGGAGGCTCGGCATCCTGTTCTGCTGCGTCAACGCCATCTACTTCGCGGTGAACGCGTTCATCCCGATCTACCTCACCAACGAGGGGCGGCCGGACCTCATCAGCGCGACCTTGACCGCGCTCAACTTCGGCCAGATCCCCGCCTCGCTCTTGCTGCTCGCCGTCGCGCGCCGGGTCGAGCGGCGTGCGTGGGCTTACATCGCGTCGGGACTCGTATCGCTCGCCGCGGTCGTCGCACTCGCCTTCGCGGTCGGGCCGCTCACCCCGCTGTGGGCGGGCATCCTCGGCTTCTCCGACGCGGCCGCGCTGATCCTCGGCCTCACGCTGCCGCCCCTCCTCTGCGCACCCGAGGACGTCGCGCGCACGTCGGCGGGCGTCTTTACGCTGAGCTACGGGGGCGCCGTCGCGATCTCGCTCGTGGCGGGCGCCCTGTGGGACGCGACGGGGATCGCCTGGCTCGCCTTCGCGCCGATGGCGGCCTGCGCGCTGGTCCTCGCCGCGATCACCCTCGTCCTGCGCGCCCGGCGCGAGCTTGGCTGAGGTACAATCCGCGCTCCTCAGCGCCCCGAGGAGCGTTGCAACCCGCGCCGGCTTCGGCCGCCGGGCCAGGCTCGGGGCAGGCAGTCATGCCTCATGCAACGGCGCTCGTTGAACCGCGGCTCGTCCTGCGGACAACGGGTGATCGACCGACCCGCCGCCCGCAGCGAACCGCCCGCCAACGGAGTGAGCGATGAACGCTGCCAACGAATCGAGGAACTTCACCGACTGCGAGGTCGCCGACCCCGCGCTCGCCGACTGGGGTCGCAAGGAGATCGCGATCGCCGAGACCGAGATGCCCGGCCTGATGGCGATCCGCGACGAGTATGCGCAGACGAAGCCGCTTTCCGGCGCGCGCATCGCCGGCAGCCTGCACATGACGATCCAAACTGCGGTGCTGATCGAGACGCTGCAGGCGCTCGGCGCGCAGGTCCGCTGGGCGTCGTGCAACATCTTCTCCACGCAGGACCACGCCGCGGCGGCAATCGCCGCGCGCGGCACGCCGGTGTTCGCCCGGAAAGGCGAGTCCCTCGACGAGTACTGGGCCTACACGCACCGGATCTTCGAATGGGACGGCGCAGCGGGCTCGACGCCGAACATGATCCTCGACGACGGCGGCGACGCGACGCTCCTCGTCCACCTCGGTGCGCAGGCCGAGTCCGACCGCTCGGCGATCTCGAGCCCGGGCAGCGAGGAGGAGGTCGCCCTCTTCAGCGCGATCGCGAAGCGCCTCTCGTCCGATCCGGAGTTCTACTCGCGCATCAAGGCGAACATCCGCGGGGTCACCGAGGAGACGACGACGGGCGTGAAGCGCCTCTACCAGATGCACCGCGAGGGGCGGCTCGGCTTTCCGGCGATCAACGTCAACGACTCGGTGACCAAGAGCAAGTTCGACAACCTCTATGGCTGCCGCGAGTCGCTCGTCGACGGCATCAAGCGCGCGACCGACGTGATGGTCGCCGGCAAGGTGGCGCTCGTCTGCGGCTACGGCGACGTCGGCAAGGGCTCGGCGCAGGCGCTCTCGGCGCTCTCGGCGCAGGTGTGGATCGCCGAGATCGACCCGATCTGCGCGCTGCAGGCGGCGATGGAGGGCTACCGCGTGGTGACGATGGACGATGCCTGCGACAAGGCCGACATCTTCGTCACCGCCACGGGCAACGTCGACGTCATCACGCACGCCCACATGCTGCGGATGAAGAACAACGCGATCGTCTGCAACATCGGCCACTTCGACAACGAGATCGACGTCGCGTCGCTGAAGTCCTATCGCTGGGAGAACATCAAGCCGCAGGTCGACCACGTGATCTTCCCCGACGGCAGGCGCATCATCCTGCTCGCCGAAGGAAGGCTCGTGAACCTCGGCTGCGCGACCGGCCATCCATCGTACGTGATGAGCTCGTCGTTCACGAACCAGGTGATGGCGCAGATCGAGCTGTGGACGGCGGCGAGAGAGCGCTCGGGCCGCTATCCGGTCGGAGTCTACGTGCTGCCAAAGCACCTCGACGAGAAGGTCGCGCGGCTGCAGCTCTCCAAGCTCGGCGCCGTGCTCACCCGGCTCACCGACCGCCAGGCGCGCTACATCGGCGTCGACCGCGCCGGGCCGTACAAGCCCGACAGCTATCGTTACTGACATGCGCATCGCGGTGATCGGCGCCGGTGGAGTCGGCGGCTACTTCGGAGCGAAGCTCGCGCGCGCGGGCAACGACGTCGCGTTCGTCGCGCGCGGTGCGCAGCTCGCGGCGCTGCGCGAGCGCGGGCTCAGGGTCGAGAGCGCCGGAGGGGACATCGCGCTCTCCCGGGTGGCGGCGACCGACGATCCCGCGACGCTCGCCCCGGTCGACGTCGTCATGCTCTGCGTCAAGCTGTGGGACGTCGAGGCGGCCACGCGGCAGGCTGCCCCGCTCGTCGCGGCAGGCGGCGTCGTCATTCCGTTCCAGAACGGCATCGACGCTCCGGGAATCGTCGCCGGCATCGTCGGGGCCGACCACGCGCTGGCAGGTGTCGCCTACATCGCGGCGGCGATTGCCGAGCCGGGAGTGATCCGCCACGTCGGCTCGATGGCGCGCCTTCGCGTCGGGGCGTTCGCGGGCGGCCCGGCCGATGCCGCGCGCAGCTTCGTCGAAGCCGCAGCCGCGGCAGGCATCGAGATCGAGCACTCGGCCGACATCCGCCGCGCGTTGTGGGAGAAGTTCGTATTCCTCGCCGCGGTCTCCGGAGTGACGAGTCTCGCGCGCGCGCCGATCGGCGTGGTCCGCAGCGACCCCGAGCTTCGCGCGACCTTCGAAGCTGCCGTGCGCGAGACGCTGGCGGCGGGGAACGCCGAAGGCGTTGCGCTCGGCGGCGAGTTCGCGGCGAACGCGCTGCGCTTCCTCGATTCGCTGCCCGCCGAGATGCGCACGTCGATGCAGGTCGACCTCGCAGCAGGACATCGCCTCGAGGCGCCGTGGCTGTGCGGCCGCGTCGCGTCGCTCGCCGCAGCGCACGGCTTCGCTGCGCCGGTCAACGCGACGATCTACGCCGCACTGAAGCCGTACGTGGCGGGAACCTGACGTGCGCATCGTCCTGACCTGGCTCGCCAACGCGCTCGCGCTCGTCGCGCTGCCCTACATCCTCACGGGTGTCCACGTGGCGTCGTTCGGCACGGCGCTCGTCGCTGCGCTCATCCTCGGGCTCGTCAATACGCTGATCCGGCCGATCCTCGTCATCCTGACGCTGCCGGCGACGCTCCTGACGCTCGGGCTCTTCATCTTCGTCATCAACGGGCTCCTGTTCTGGTTCGTCGGCTCGTTCGTCAAGGGATTCACCGTCGACGGCTTCTGGACAGGGGTGTTCGGCGCGATCGTCTACAGCGTCATCTCGTGGGCGCTGTCGTCGCTCGTCCGGCCGCTGGAGCGGCGCAGGCCGTGAGCGGCGCCGGCGCGACGATTGCCGGCGGCGCTGCCGCCGCGCCCGTCTGCAGCCTCGAGTTCTTCCCGCCGAAGACTCCCGAAGGTGTCGCGAAGCTCCGCGCGGCGAGGCGCGAGTTCGCGGCGCTCATGCCGGCGTTCTGCTCGGTCACCTACGGCGCCGGAGGCTCGACTCGCGAGGGCACGCTCGCGACGGTGCAGGAGATCCGCGCCGAGGGGCTCGAGGGTGTGCCGCATCTGTCGTGTATCGGATCGACGCGCGCGGGTCTGCGCGACGTGCTCATGCAGTACCGCAGCGCCGGCATCAGGCATCTCATCGCGCTGCGCGGAGACCTGCCGTCGGGCAGCGTCGACGCCGGCGAGCTCCACTACGCGAGCGAACTCGTCGCATTCGTTCGCGCCGAGACCGGGGACTGGTTCCACATCGACGTCGCCGCGTATCCCGAGGTCCATCCGCAGGCGCGCAATCCGGCCGACGATCTCGCCCATTTCAGGCGCAAGATCGACGCCGGAGCGAACTCGGCGATCACCCAGTACTTCTTCAATCCCGATGCCTACTGGCATTTCGTCGACGCGTGCGCGGCGCAGGGCGTGTCGGTGCCGATCGTGCCGGGCATCATGCCGGTGTCGAGCTTCATGAGACTCGCGCGCTTCTCCGACGCCTGCGGCGCCGAGATCCCGCGCTGGATCCGGCGGCGCCTCGAAGGCTTCGGCGACGACGCGGCGTCGATCCGCGCGTTCGGCATCGACGTCGTCACGAAGATGTGCGCGGCACTGCTCGAGCGCGGCGCGCCGGGGCTGCACTTCTACACGCTGAACCACGCGCCGCTCACCGTCGAGATCTGGCACAGGCTGGGACTCGCGCTGCGCTGAGCGCGCATGGCGCCGCAGTCGGGTGACCTTCGCGCAGGAGCTCGTCCGCGGCGGTCAGCGAGGCCCCGGCGTGTACGACTCGAGCTCGAGCAGCGCGTGCTGGACCGGGACCACGTCGAGGCCGTCACGCGGGTCGCTGCGCTCGCGATACTCGGCGTTCTTCTCCTCGCGCACCGGCGCCCCGACGGCGGGCGCGTACCAGATGACGTCGTTGCAGGTGGTCGGATCGCGCCAGAACTCCTGGTCGTCGAGCCGCATCAGCACGCGCAGCCTGATCGCGTCGAAGGTCCCGGCGGGAGTCGTGACGCGGTCCCAGCCGCCGACTCGCACGTAGTGGTTGATCTGCCCCGCCTGCTTCGTCGTCTCGTTGTAGTTGTCGATCCACTGGCTCCAGCTCGCGCCCGGAACGAGCGGGAAGCGGTAGCGCTCGAGCGGCGTCTTGAACTTCCGCGTCTCGTCGTCGAGGAGCGCGCCGACGTCGACGATCCCGGGGGCGCTCCAGCGCTCTATGCGCGTCCCGTCGACGGTCGGACCGTGCTGGGTGACGCGCACCGTGTACCCGCTCGCGTCGCGCGCGACGATCTCGCGCGTCTCGGTCCAGAGCACGGGAACGCGAAAGCCGTCGCGCGCGCGATAGACCCAGCGCGTGCCCACGCTGAGCTGCGGCGCTTCGACCGGCGCGTGCCCGGCGTCGGGCTCGGCGGTGATCGCTCCGCCCGGAAATGCGCAACCGCCGGCGAACGCGCCCGCGACGAGCGCGACGGCGGCGAGCGCGCGCACGGCGAGCGCCTTTGCGCGCGGCGATCCGGAAGGGTGCGGAACTGCCATGGCTTTGCGCGTCAGGGCGCGGCGCAAAGAGGTGGCTCCACGCCGCAGCAGAAGCGTGCTCCTGCGCCCCGCCCCTACTCCTGCGCTCCGTCGGTGATCGCGCCCTTGCTCGCCGTCGACACGAGGCGCGTGTACTTGGCGAGCACGCCCTGGCGGTAGCGCGGCGCGGGTGGATGCCAGCGCGCCCGGCGCGCGGCGAGCGTCTTCTCGTCGACGTTGAGCTCGATCGCGAGGCGCTTGGCGTCGATCGTGATCGAATCGCCTTCCTCGATCAGCGCGATGGTGCCGCCGACCTGCGCCTCGGGTGCGACGTGGCCGACGACGAGTCCCCACGTTCCTCCCGAGAAGCGCCCGTCGGTGAGGAGCCCGACCGAATCACCGAGCCCCTGCCCGATCAGCGCCGACGTGGGGGCGAGCATCTCCTGCATGCCGGGTCCGCCCTTCGGCCCCTCGTAGCGGATGACGATGACGTCGCCGGCGCGGATCTTCCCGGCGAGAATCGCTTCGAGGCACTGCGGCTCGGAATCGAACACGCGCGCGGGGCCGGTGATTGCGAGGTGCTTGATGCCGGTGATCTTCGCGACGCAGCCCTCGGGGGCCAGGTTGCCGCGCAGGATCGCGAGGTGCCCCTGCGCGTACATCGGCTGCTCGAACGGCCGGATCACGTCCTGGCCCGCGCGGGGCTCGCGCGGCACCGCAGCGAGCTCGTCGGCGAGCGTACGGCCGGTGATCGTCATGCATTCGCCGTGCACGAGGCCGCGATCGAGCAGCATCCGCAGAACCTGCGGCACGCCTCCTGCCGCGTGAAAGTCGACCGCGACGTAGCGCCCCGACGGCTTCAGGTCGCACAGCACCGGTACGCGCTTCCTGATGCGCTCGAAGTCGTCGATCGTCCATTCGACCCCGGCCGCCGATGCGATCGCGAGGTAGTGGAGCACCGCGTTGGTCGATCCGCCGGTCGCCATCACGAGCGAGACCGCGTTCTCGATCGACTTTCTCGTGATGATGTCGCGCGGCTTCAAGTCGGCCTTCACGGCCTCGACCAGCACCGTCGCCGATTGCGCCGCCGAATCGGCCTTCTCGGGATCGGGCGAGGCGAGCTGCGAGCTGCCGAGGAGGCTCATGCCGAGCGCCTCGAACGACGACGACATCGTGTTCGCCGTGTACATGCCTCCGCAGGCGCCGACTCCCGGGCAGGCGTGCCGCTCGATGCCGTCGTAGTCTTCCTTCGACATCTTGCCGGCCATGAACGCGCCGACCGCTTCGAACGGCGAGACGATGGTGAGCGCCTCGCCCTTCCAGTGGCCGGGCTTGATCGTCCCGGCGTAGACGAAGATGCCGGGAACGTTCATGCGCGCCATCGCCATCATCGCCGCGGGCATGTTCTTGTCGCAGCCGCCCGCCACCAGCACTCCGTCCATCCGCTGTCCGTTGACGGCGACCTCGATCGCATCGGCGATCACCTCGCGCGACACCAGCGAGTACTTCATGCCCTCGGTGCCCATGCCGATGCCGTCGGTGACGGTCGGGATGCCGAACATCTGCGGCATCGCGCCGGCTTGCTTCAGCGCCGCGATCGCGCGATCGACGAGCGGCTGGATGCCGGCGTTGCAGGGGTTCATCGTGCTGTGCCCGTTGGCGACGCCGACGATCGGCTTCTCGAAATCGGCGTCGCCGAAGCCGACGGCGCGAAGCATGGCGCGGTTGGGCGAGCGGGCGACACCCTGCGTGATCAGTTGTGAGCGGCGGTTGTACGGCACGGGGATTCTCCAGGGAGGCAGGCGGGTTCCGGCGCGAATCGGCCCGCGCGGAACGTCGATCGAGGCGCGGCGCTCGCCGCGCGTCGATCACGATAGCATCGCCTCGGAGGGCCGACAACCGGGCGATGTGGTATATGGACGCGCATGCTCGTGTACCCGAACTTCGATCCGGTGGCGTTTCGCATCGGTCCGCTCGCCGTGCGCTGGTACGGGCTCATGTACCTCGTCGGCTTCATCCTGTTCATCGTGCTCGGACGGCGCCGCGCGAAAAACCGTGCGGCGAGCGGCTGGCGCGCGACCGACGTCGACGACATGCTTTTCTTCGGCGTGTTCGGCGTCATCCTCGGCGGCAGGCTCGGTTACGTGCTGTTCTACAAGCCGGGCTATTACTTCGCGCATCCGCTGGAGATCTTCGAGGTCTGGCACGGCGGCATGAGCTTCCATGGCGGCCTCATCGGCGTGCTGGTCGCGCTGTGGTTCTTCGCGCGCGGCCGCGGGCGGCGCTGGCTCGACGTCACCGACTTCGTCGCGCCGTTGATCCCGCTCGGGCTCGCTGCCGGCCGCCTCGGCAACTTCATCAACGGCGAGCTCGTCGGGCGCCCGAGCAACCTTCCGTGGGCGATGGTGTTTCCGCAGGTCGACAGCGTGCCGCGCCACCCGTCACAGCTCTACGAGTTCGGCCTCGAGGGCGTGCTGCTGTTCATCATCATGTGGAGCTTTGCGTCGAAGCCGCGTCCGACCGGGGCCGTGTCGGGACTGTTCCTCGCGGGCTATGGCACGTTTCGCTTCATCGCCGAGTTCGCGCGGCAGCCCGACAGCTTCCTCGGCTTCCTCGCGCTCGGGCTCACGATGGGCCAATGGCTGTCGCTGCCGATGGTCGCAATCGGCATTGCGCTGCTCGTCTGGGCCTATCGCGGTTCGGGCAAGCCGCCGCGTGCGCCGGGTCGCGGCTAGTCGAGCCGCCTGAAGTCGCCGTCGACGGTGCTGCCGCGGCGCCGCGCTCCGGCCCGCCCCGCGGCAACCGGCTGTGGCTCGAGCCGGCCGTGCAGGTTGATCGGCAGCGCGAGGAGCAGGAGCGCGAGCGCATCCGAGACGACGCCCGGAACGATCAGCAGGATGCCGGCGAGCACGCGCCGGCCGCTGTCGAGGAGCGCGCGCAGCGGGTTCTCGTGCCCCCGGAACGCAGCGAGCGTGCGCATGCGGAACTCGTTGCGCTCGTTGGTAAGCACATACATTCCCGCGAGCGCCGAACCTGTGAGCCATATCCACAGCGGCACGCCCGTCCAGCGGGCGAGCCTGACGGTGATCATCACGTCGGCCGCGGGGAACGCCAGTACAATCGCCAGAATCAGGAACCGCATTGAATCTCCTTGCCGAACCTCCCGGTCATCGTCGTCACCCACGTGCCCGATGCGTCGGTCGCGACGCGCATCGCGCGCGCGCTGATCGACGAACGCCTGGCGGCCTGCGTGAACATCGGCGCTCCGGTCGAGTCAATCTACCACTGGCAGGGCCGCACCGAAACCGTGCACGAAATCCCGCTCGCCGCGAAGACCCGTGCAACACTCGTACCAGAGGTCGAGGCAGCGATCGTCCGCCTTCATCCTTATGACATTCCCGACATCGTTGCGATCCCTGTCGTCGATGGTCACGCTCCGTATTTCGCGTGGATCGACGCCGAGACGCGCGCAGCCGAAGGAAGCGGGCCAACGCTCGCGTGAAGCCGGGTGGCGCGGCGCGGTGAGGCCGGCGCTCGCGGCCCTCGCGCTCGCCGCCGGCGCCGTCGCGCTTCCGGCGCTCGCGCAGTTCCCCGGCGCAAAGCCGGACCTCCTTCCGCCCGACCGGGCATTCAGGCTGTCGGCGCGCGCGCTCGACCCGAACACCGTCGAGGTGCGGTTCGACATCGCCGACGGCTACTACCTCTACCGCGACCGGATGTCGTTTCGCGTCGAGCCCGTCATGGCGGGGGTGGCGGTGCTCCCGCCGGGCAAGCGCAAGCACGATGCGTTCTTTGGAGACGTCGACACCTACCGGGGCAGCGTCGACGTGCGCGTGCCGCTGGCGCAGGCTGCGGCGCCGGGCGAAGCGCTCACCGTCTACGCGCAGTCGCAGGGTTGCGCCGATGTCGGGGTTTGCTATCCGCCCAACGCGCAGCAGGTCAAGGTCAGCGTTCCGCTCGCCGGGGCGCGCGCCGGCGATTTCGTCGAGCCGCCGGCCAAGGGCCTTTTCAACTAACCGCCACGATGCACCGGCGCACCATCCTCATCGGCGGCGGGATCGCGGCGGTGGCCGCTGCAGCCGCCGGAGTTGCGGCCTACCGCGCGTCGCGTACGCGCGAGCGCGACGCGGCGGCGCTCCTCGCGCTCGTCCTGCCTGACCTCAGCGGACGCGAGCAGCCGCTCGCGCAGTGGCGCGGCAAGATCCTCGTGGTGAACTTCTGGGCAACCTGGTGCGGCCCGTGCCGCGAGGAAATGCCGCACTTCGTCCGTGCCCAGGCCGAACATGCTGCAACGGGGCTTCAATTTGTTGGTATCGCCGTCGATCAGGTCGATAAAGTCCGTCAATTCACCGATGAGCTCGGAGTGAACTATCCGATCCTGATCGGTGGCTACGGGGCCATCGAACTGTCGAGGGCGCTCGGCAATTCGGTGGGTGCGCTGCCCTTCACGATCGTCCTCGACCGCCAGGGTGCGGTCGTCTGGACCCACCTCGGGGCGGTCAAGGAGCCGCAGTTCAACACGCTCCTCGCCGGGCTGCTTACCCCTGCCTGAGCGCATTTTCGGCAAATCCCCCGATTCCCGGCCTGTTTCGCGCCGATCACCGGCGATCCTGCACTCATCTGCTGGACATCCATTCTGAATCACGGCAGACTCTGCGCGTTTCCCACAACGCCCCCGAATCTGCCGGGGCCCTCTCATGGATCTTCGCAAGCTCAAGACGCTGATCGAACTCGTCGAGACGTCGGGCATTGCCGAGCTGGAAATCCAGGAAGGGGAGGAGCGCGTGCGGATCACGCGCGCAGTGGCGCACGGGCAGGCGCTGATGATCCCGTCTCAAGGCGTCGCCGCCGCGGCTCCGGTTGCGCTGGCAGCCGCTCCCGCGATTGCCGAACCGCCCGCCCAACCGACCGGACACGTCGTCAAGAGCCCGATGGTCGGGACCTTCTATCGGTCGGCGTCGCCGGGCACGAAGCCGTTCGTCGACATCGGCGACGCCGTGCAGATCGGCGACGCGCTGTGCATCGTCGAGGCGATGAAGCTGATGAACGAGATCGAGGCCGACGCCGCCGGGACGGTGAAGGAGATCCTGGTCGAGAACGGTCAGCCGGTGGAATTCGGCCAGCCCCTCTTCGTGCTCGAATAGCGGAACGCGTGGCGGGCGAGCGCGGCAAGCTGTTCGACAAGGTGCTGATCGCCAATCGCGGCGAGATCGCGCTTCGCATCCAGCGCGCGTGCCGGGAACTCGGGATCAAGACGGTCGTCGTCCACTCCGAGGCCGACCGCGACGCCAAGTACGTCGCGCTCGCCGACGAGTCGGTGTGCATCGGCCCGGCGCCGTCGGCGCAGAGTTATCTCAACATCCCCGCGATCATCGCCGCAGCCGAAGTGACCGATGCCCAGGCGATTCATCCGGGCTACGGGTTTCTCTCCGAGAACGCCGACTTTGCCGAGAAGGTCGAACGGTCGGGGTTCGTATTCATCGGACCGAAGCCCGAAACGATCCGCCTGATGGGCGACAAGATCAGCGCCAAGGCGGTGATGGCGAAGGCAGGGGTGCCTTGCGTTCCGGGCTCCGATGCCGCGCTCCCCGACGATCCGCGCGAGGTGGTGAAGATCGCCCGGTCGGTCGGCTACCCGGTGATCATCAAGGCGGCCGGCGGCGGTGGCGGCCGCGGCATGCGCGTCGTCCACACCGAGGCGGCGCTGCTGCCTGCCGTCAACCTGACCCGCACCGAGGCGCAGGCGGCGTTCGGCAACCCGAGCGTGTACATGGAGCGTTTTCTCGTGGCGCCCCGGCACATCGAGATCCAGGTGCTCGCCGACGCGCACAAGAACGCCGTGCACCTGTTCGACCGCGACTGCTCGATGCAGCGCCGCCACCAGAAGATCATCGAGGAGGCCCCGGCGCCGGGCATCAACCCGCGAGTCCTCGCGCGGATCGCCGACCGTGCCGCCGAGGCGTGCCGCAAGATCGGTTATCGAGGCGCCGGAACCTTCGAATTCCTCTACCAGGGCACCGAGTTCTTCTTCATCGAGATGAACACCCGCGTGCAGGTCGAGCACCCGGTCACCGAGATGATCACGGGACTCGACATCGTGCAGGAGCAGATCCGTGTGGCGGCCGGGCAGAAGCTTCGTCTGCGCCAGCGCGAGATCGCCTTCCGCGGACACGCGATCGAGTGCCGCATCAACGCCGAGGATCCGTGGACCTTCGTGCCGTCGCCGGGACGGATCACCGCGTGGCACGCTCCGGGTGGCCCCGGCATCCGCGTCGACACGCACGTCTACCAGAACTACTTCGTGCCGCCGAACTACGATTCGATGATCGGCAAGGTCATCGCCTATGGCGACACGCGCGAGCAGGCGATCGCGCGCATGCGGGTCGCCCTGTCGGAGATGGTGGTCGGCGGAATCAAGACCAATATCCCGCTGCACCAGGAACTCCTCGCCGACGAGAAATTCCTCCGTGGCGGCACGTCGATCCACTTCCTCGAGGAGCGCCTCGCGCAGCGGGCGCAGGCCGCGTAGCCGCGTGACGGGCGCGCCGCACGCGACGTACCGGGCGTTGCACATCGAGATCGCGGCGCAGGACGCCGGCGCGTGGTCGGATGCGCTGCTCGAGGCGGGCGCGATGTCGGTCGACGTCGCCGATCCGGCAGCGGGAACCGCAGGCGAGACGCCGCTCTACGCCGAAGGCGCCGGCGACGCTCCGGCGTTCTGGCCGGTGTCGCATCTCGTCGCGCTGTTCTCCCCCGGTGACGATCCTGCTTCCGCGCTCGCCGCCGCCGCGCAGACGCTGCGAGGCCCCGAGCCCGCGAGTGACGTCGTCGAAGTCGCCGATCGCGACTGGGTCGCGTCCGTGCGCGCGCAGTTCGTCCCGATCGAGGCCGCTCCCGGCCTGTGGATCGTGCCGAGCTGGTGCCGGCCGGCCGATGCCGGCGCAGTCAACGTCGTCCTCGATCCCGGCATCGCGTTCGGAACGGGCTCGCATCCGACGACCGCGATGTGCCTCGCGTGGCTCGCGCACACCGTCCGGAGCGGCGACTCGGTCCTCGACTACGGCTGCGGATCCGGCATCCTGGCGATTGCGGCAGCGAAGCTCGGCGCCGCGCGCGTCGAAGGCGTCGACGTCGATCCGCAGGCGGTGCAGGCGAGCGCCGACAACGCGCGCATCAATGGCGTCGGGGCGAATTTCCGGCTCGCCGGAGGCGACGATGCCTCGGACCGGTCGCGCTTCGACGTCGTGGTCGCCAACATCCTCGCCAATCCGCTGCGCCTCCTCGCGCCGGTCCTCGCGAGCCGTTGCCGGTCCGGCGGGCGCATCGCGCTCGCGGGTATCCTCGAAGCGCAGGCCGACGAGGTCGTCGCCGCGTATGCTCGCTGGTTCAGGATGCGGCGCGAAGCATGCCGCCACGGCTGGACGCTGCTCGCGGGCGAACGTACCCCCGGGGATTCGTGACCGATTCGCAATTCACCCGCTGCCCGGGTTGCGCGACCGTCTATCGCGTGACTTCCGCACAGCTCGCTCTGCGCGAGGGGCAGGTCAGGTGCGGGCACTGCCGCGCGGTGTTCGACGCCACGGCGCATCGCGTCGATCTCTCTGTCCCGGTTCCGCCGTCCGCGTCGCCGTCCGCGTCGCCGTCCGCGTCGCCGTCCGCGTCGTCGTCCGCATCGCCGTCGCATGCCGGCGTCGACGACGAGCTCGCGCGCGGCCGCGCGACCGTCACGCTGCGCGACGCGAGCGCGCTCGAGATCGCGCCGGGCGAGGAGAAGGAGAAGCGGCAGGAGGATGAGCAGCAGGACGAGCAGCAGGAGGAGCAGGGGGGCGCGATGGTCGCGCAGCCGGTGCCGGTGGAGGTCCCGGCGCCGGCCGAGGTGCTCGCTGAGGGCGCAGCCTCGCCCGCCGAGGCGGCAGGGCCGCCCGCGGAAACGGCCGCAGCAGCGGTTGAAGACACAATCCCATCGGCGGGGACGGCCGAGGAACCCGTCGACGTCGCGGAGCTCGAAGCGGCCCGCGCGGCGCTGCGGCCGCGAAAGCGCCACGCGCGCAGCGGCAACGTGTTCTATGCAACGGCCGTCGTCGTGCTGGTTGCAGCGCTGGTCGTTCAGTCAGCGGCGCTCTTTCGCGACGAGATCGCGACGCGGCTCCCGCGGGCGTCCGGGGCTCTCGATCGGCTATGCCGGGTGATCGCGTGCATGACCGGGCCGCGCCGCGACGCCGCTTCACTTTCGATCGAAGGTTCAGACCTCCAGGCCGACCCGGCCCATCGCGGCCTCCTCGTGCTGACGGCGACGCTTCGGAACCGTTCGGCGCGCGCGGCCGCGTGGCCGGACCTCGAGCTCACGCTGACTGATTCGTCCGACCAGGCGGTCGTGCGGCGCGTCCTTTCGCCCGACGACTATCTCCCTGCCAGCGCGCGGGCGAACGGGCTCGCCGCGCACAGCGAACGCCAGGTGCGCCTGTTCCTCGATGCGAGCGCCACGCGGCAGGTCGGCTACCGGCTGTACCTCTTCTATCCCTGACCTTGCGCGCGGCACCGTCCGGTGGCATGCATCCGCGTATTTGCACCGTTCTGGAAATCGAGCTAAGGTAGGTGCACCAGAAACGTGCAATGTACGCGGGACCCCGTTTCGGGTACGCTGATAAGTCTTTTTAGATCAATACGTTGAGTGCTGCACCTCCGGTGGCACGCTCGTCGCTAGGGTCAGGCTGAACCCGACCACGGCGGCGCCGGCACGTCGATCGGCGCGCCCTCACCCCTCTCAGGAGATCGCTGCATGACCACCGCGGCCGATGTGCTCACGCTGATCAAGGACAAGGAAGTCAAGTTCGTCGACCTGCGCTTCACCGACACGCGCGGCAAGGAGCAGCACGTCTCGGTTCCGGTCAGCGCCTTCGACGCCGACAAGTTCGAATCGGGACACGCGTTCGACGGCTCGTCGATCGCGGGCTGGAAAGGCATCCAGGCCTCGGACATGCTGCTGCTGCCCGATCCGGCGACCGGCAACCTCGACCCGTTCGCCGAACACACGACGCTGATCCTCACCTGCGACGTCATCGAGCCGTCCGACGGGAAGGGGTACGAGCGCGACCCGCGCTCGCTCGCCAAGCGCGCCGAGGCCTACCTGAAATCGACCGGCCTCGGCGACGTCGCGTACTTCGGTCCCGAGCCCGAGTTCTTCATCTTCGATGCAGTCGAGTGGTCGGTGGACATGTCGGGCAGTTACTGCAAGGTGTTCTCGAGCGAGGCGGCGTGGTCGAGCGCCGAGAAGTTCGAGGGCGGCAACATGGGTCACCGTCCGGGCGTCAAGGGCGGCTACTTTCCGGTTCCTCCCGTCGACTCGCTGCAGGACATCCGCTCGTCGATCTCCCTCGCGCTCGAGCAGATGGGCGTGCCGGTCGAGGTGCATCACCACGAGGTTGCCACGGCGGGCCAGTGCGAAATCGGTACGCGCTTCGCACCGCTCGTGCAGCGTGCCGACTGGCTGCAGATCCTAAAGTACTGCGTGCACAACACCGCCCACGCGTTCGGGAAGACCGCGACCTTCATGCCCAAGCCGATCGTCGGCGACAACGGCTCGGGGATGCACGTGCACCAGTCGGTGTGGAAAGGCGGCAAGAACCTGTTCGCCGGCGAGGGCTACGCGGGCCTTTCGGAATTCGCCCTCTACTACATCGGCGGCATCATCAGGCACGCGAAGGCGCTCAACGCGATCACCAACCCCGGCACGAACTCGTACAAGCGCCTCGTCCCGGGATTCGAGGCGCCGATCAACCTCGCGTATTCGGCCCGCAACCGCTCTGCATCCTGCCGGATTCCCTACGTGAGCAATCCCAAGGGCAGGCGCGTCGAGGTGCGCTTTCCCGACCCGACGGCGAACCCCTATCTCGCGTTCTCGGCGATGCTGATGGCGGGGCTCGACGGCGTGCAGAACCGGATCCACCCGGGCGACCCGATGGACAAGAATCTCTACGATCTCGAGCCCGAGGAGGCGGCGAAGGTGCCGCATCCGTGCGCGTCGCTCGACGAGGCGCTCGAGAGCCTCGATCACGACCGCGAGTTCCTGACGCGCGGAGGCGTCTTCACCGACGACATGCTCGATGCCTACATCGATCTCAAGATGGAAGAGGTGACACGCTTCCGGATGACGACCCATCCGGTCGAATACGACATGTACTTCAGTCTCTGAGCGCCTGCCGTCAGGCCGGCCCCTGCGCGCTTCGCGCCTCGGCGCCGTCGCGTCGGGCCGGTCGACGCAGCGCGGCCGGGTTTGGTTAAACTTGGGGGCGATGGCCCAACGTGAACCCCGTGCGAACGCGAAGCGCGTCTGGCTCGCCTGCCTCGCGGCGGCGGCCGTCCTCGCGCTCCCGGTGCCGGCAGGTGCCGCGATCTGCAAGTACCTCGACGCCGACGGGAACATCGTCTACTCGAACGTCGCGCCGGCCAAGGGACTTCGCAAGCTCTCCTGCGACATCGTCGAGGAATCGCCGCGGCGCTCGCCGGATCGCGGCGCGGGCACGGCATCCCCCGCCGATTTTCCGCGCGTCGCGCCCGACGTGCAGAAGAGCCGCGACGACACGAGGCGCAGGATCCTCGACGACGAGCTCGCCAAGGAGCAGAAACTCCTCGCTGCGGCCCAGCAGGAATACGGCAACGGAGCGCCGCAGCCGCTCGCCGACGAGAAGAGCGACGCCGAGAAATACCGCGAGCGCATCGAGCGCCTGCGCCAGGCGGTCGTCCTGCACCAGCGCAACATCGACGCGTTGCGCAAGGAGATCGCGGCAACGCGCTGACTTCGCGGGAGCCGGCGGCTGATGCTGCATCTCGTTTCGCCGTCGCCACCCGAGGGCGTCGCGCGCGCGCTCGAGCGCGGTCTCGAGCTGATCGCGACTGCCGTCGTCGTCCTCGACGACGCGCATCGCATCGGCTGGGCGAATCCCGCTGCCGAGAACCTGTTCGAATGGTCGGCGGCTCGTCTTCGCGGGCAGACGCTCGACAGCGTGCTCGGCCGCGCGCCGGGGCTCGACGATCTCGTCGGGCGCGCGGCTGCGACGGGGGCACCCTGTGCCGAGCAGGAGCTCGAGCTCGACCTCCCGGGCAGGGGCCGCCTGCACCTCGCGTGCACGGCGTCGCCGGTCGACGCGCCGGGCGCTGCGCTCGTGCTCGAATTCAGACGCATCGACCAGCAGTTGAAGGTCGCGCGCGAAGCGCGCCAGCTCGAGCAGCAGGAGGTCAATCGCGAGCTGATCCGCAATCTCGCCCACGAGATCAGGAACCCGCTCGGCGGCATCCGCGGCGCCGCGCAGCTCCTGCAGGTCGAGCTCGATCGCCCGCAGCTCATCGAATACACCGAGGTCATCATCGCGGAGGCCGACCGGCTGCGAACGCTCGTCGATCGCCTTCTCTCGCCGCACCGCGCGCCCGCGTACCGGAGGATCAACGTGCATGAAGTGCTGGTGCGCGTAAAGGGGCTCGTGCAGGCCGAGTTCCCGGCGATTCCGGTCATCTGCGATTTCGACACCAGCCTGCCCGACATCGACGCCGATCCCGGCCAGCTCATGCAGGCGGTGCTCAACATCGCGCGCAACGCCGCGCAGGCGCTGTCCGCGGCGGCGCAGCCGGCTCCGACGGTCGGATTGGTCACGAGGGTCGCCCGCGGCGTCACGCTCGCGAGGCGCCACCACCGCACCGCACTCTCGATCGCGATCGAGGACAACGGGCCCGGCATCGCGCCGGAGCTGCGCGACCGGGTCTTCTTTCCGCTGGTCTCCGGCCGCGACGGCGGCAGCGGCCTCGGCCTCACGATCGCCCAGACCTACGTGTCGCAGCACGGCGGCACGATCGAATGCGAGAGCGCGCCGGGACGCACGGCGTTCAGGATCCTGCTGCCCCTCACGGCGCCGCGCGGCTGAGGCACTTCCGGCATGGACGTGACAGGCATCTCCGAAGCCGCCGCGAGCCCCTCCGCCGCGGCGGAGGAGACGGTCGTGTGGGTCGTCGACGACGACCGGTCGATCCGCTGGGTGCTCGAGAAGGCGCTCGCGCGCGAAGGCATCGCACACCAGTCGTTCGCGTCGGCGTTCGAGGCGCTGCAGGCGCTGTCGGTCACCCGGCCGCAGGTGCTGATCTCGGACATCCGCATGCCCGGCGAATCGGGCCTGTCGCTCCTTCGCGAGATGCGCGAGCGCCATCCGCAGATCCCCGTCATCGTGATGACCGCGTATTCCGATCTCGACAGCGCGGTCGCCGCATTCCAGGGAGGCGCATTCGAGTATCTGCCGAAGCCATTCGACATCGAGCACGCGCTCGCGCTGATCCGCCGCGCGGCAGCCGAGGCGACGAGCGTTCCCGACAGCCATGGGGCGGCGGCGCCGGCAGCCGAGATCCTCGGCAGGGCGCCCGCGATGCAGGAAGTCTTTCGCGCCATCGGACGTCTGTCGCAATCGTCAGCGACGGTGCTCATCACCGGGGAGTCGGGAACCGGCAAGGAGCTCGTCGCGCGTGCGCTGCACCGGCACAGCCCGCGCGCGGCGGCTCCGTTCGTCGCCATCAACACCGCGGCGATTCCGCGCGAGCTGCTCGAGTCCGAGCTGTTCGGACACGAGCGCGGCGCGTTCACCGGCGCGCAGGCGACACGCCGGGGACGCTTCGAGCAGGCCGAGGGCGGGACGCTGTTCCTGGACGAGATCGGCGACATGCCGCCCGAGCTCCAGGTGCGCCTCCTGCGAGTGCTCGCCGACGGCGAGTACTACCGTGTCGGCGGCCACGCGCCGCAGCGGGCGAGCGTGCGCATCATCGCCGCGACGCATCAGGACCTCGAGGCACGTGTGCAGCGCGGCCTGTTCCGCGAAGACCTGCTGCACCGCCTCGACGTCGTTCGCCTGCGCCTCCCTCCGCTGCGCGAGCGCGCAGGCGACATCGCTCCGCTCGCCCGCCATTTCCTGCACAAGAGCGCGCGCGAGCTCGCCGTCGAGCCGAAGACGCTCACCGACGACGCGCTCGATCTGCTCGCGCGCTTTCCGTTTCCCGGCAACGTGCGCCAGCTCGAGAACGTCTGTCACTGGGTCACCGTGATGGCACCGGGTCAGCGCGTCGACGTGGCCGACCTGCCGCCGGAAGTGCGTGCCGGGGCGGGTGCCGCGACCGGTGGCGATGCCGGCTGGCAGCACGCGCTCGACCGCGAGCTCGGCGCCGCACTCGCCCGCGGCGAACGCGGCGCCGGCGAGCGGCTGCAGCGGGAGTTCGAGTCCACGCTGATCCGGCGCGCGCTGATGCATACCGGCGGCCACCGGTCCGAGGCCGCGGCGTGGCTCGGATGGGGACGCAACACGCTGACGCGCAGGATCCAGGAGCTCGGCCTCGCGGCCGAGCTCGGCTCGCGCCGCAGTGATGGTTGATGGTGTAGGCTGCGCCGCTGATCGCCACCGCAAGGACCCCGCCATGCCGTCAATCGAACGACACGTTGCCATCAGGCTGCTTGGATTCGTCGTGCCTCTGTGCCTCGCCCTCGCCGGCTGCGCGACGATGAGCGCCGCTCCGGCGCCGGGCGCGTCACGGCTCGCGACGATCGCGAAGCGCGGCACCGTCGAAGTCTGCACGACGGGCGACTACAAGCCGTTCAGCTACTACGACCCGAAGACCGGCGCATTCGAGGGAATCGACATCGACATGGCGCACTCGCTCGCAACGGCGCTCGGGGTCAAGCCCGTCTTCGTCAGGACGACGTGGGGCCACATTCTCGACGACGCGACCGACGGCCGCTGCGACATCGCCATGGGGGGCATCTCGATCACCCTTCCGCGGCAGAAGAAGGCCTCGTTCAGCATCCCTTACCTCGTCGACGGCAAGACGCCGATCACCCGCTGCGAGAACGTCGCGAAGTTCGCGACCCTGGCCGAGATCGACCGGCCCGGCGTTCGCGTGATCGTCAATCCGGGAGGTACGAACGAGAGCTTCGCCCGCGCGCATCTGAAGCACGCGGCGATCACCGTGTATCCCGACAACGTGACGATCTTCGGGCAGATCGTCGACGGCAAGGCCGACCTGATGATCACCGACGCGACCGAGACGCGGCTCCAGCACAAGCTCCATCCGGAGCTCTGCGCCGTGCATCCCGACAAGCCGTTTACGTTCTCCGAGAAGGGCTACCTGATGCCGCAGGGAGACGCGGCCTACCAGGGCTTCGTCGACCAGTGGCTGCACATCGCGCTCGCCGACGGGACCTATCGCAGCATCAGCGACCGCTGGCTGAAGTAGGCGCAAGGCGCGCCGGCGCGGCGGCACGCAACCGCGGCGGCACCCAAGCGCGGTGCGGCGACTCAGGCGGGAGCGAGCTCGACGATCGCCGGCGCGTGATCCGAGGGCTTCTCGCCCTTGCGCGCGTTGCGGTCGATCGTCGACGACGTGCAGCGCGGAGCGAGCGCCTCGGATACGAGTATGTGGTCGATGCGCAGCCCGAGGTTCTTCGGAAACGCGAGCTGGCGGTAGTCCCACCAGCTGTAGACGTTGGGCGGCTGATCGAAGAGGCGGAAGCTGTCGACGAGGCCCGCCGCGAGGAACGCACGAAACGCCGCACGCTCGGGCTCGGAGCAGAGCACCTGCCCCTCCCACATCCGCGGATCGTGGACGTCGCGGTCGTCGGGGGCGACGTTGAAGTCGCCGGCCATCACGAGCTTCGGGTGGCGCTCGATCGCCTCGCGCAGGTGCTGGGCGACCGCACGGCACCAGCGCAGCTTGTAGGCATACTTCTCCGAGTCGACCGATTGCCCGTTGGGAACGTAGACGCACACGACGCGGATCCCGGCGACCGTCGCCGCGATCACCCGCTTCTGCTCGTCGTCGAAACCGTCGACGCCGTGTTCGGGCTCGTCGAGGGCGAGCCCCTCGCGCGCGAGGATCGCGACGCCGTTGTAGGTCTTCTGCCCGGAGTACACGGCGGCGTACCCGGCAGCGGCGAGCGCATCGACCGGAAAGCGCGAGTCATCGAGCTTCGTCTCCTGCAGGCAGACGACGTCGGGCGCGTGCTCACCGAGCCATGCGAGGAGGCGCGGCAGCCTGACGTTGAGCGAGTTGACGTTCCAGGTGACGAGTTTCATCGGATACCGCGTACGTCCGCGGTTACTGCGGGTATCCGGTTCCGGGGCCGGAGGACGCGGCGGCCGGCGCTGCCCCCGCGGACGGCGCGATGGCGGGCGATGCCACCGTGGGCGGTGCGCCGGCGCGCGATGGCGCCGGCGCGCCTTCGCCCGACGCGGCCGGTGCCGTCGCGCGAAGCGGCGGAGCGCTCTTCGGGTAGCCCGCGGCGTCGAGCATCGATTGCCACTGTGCCTCGTTGTAGCCGATCGCGACGCCGCTCGTGCCGACCTGCAGCACCGGTGCGGATTCACCGCCGGTCAGGGCCTTCAGCTTCGCGACCCCGTCTGCGCGGGTGACGAGCACGACGGAGTGCGGCACGCCGCGCTTCGCGAGCAGCGCCTCCGCGTCGCGACACACGTCGCCGCAGTCGAACGTGTAGAGGGTCACCGGATTGCGCTTCATCGCATCGCGCGTCGCGAACGGAAGCGCATCGGTGTCGATGACGTTCGCCGAGAGGCTGCGCTGCGTCGTGTCCTTCGCGGAAGGAGGCGGCGGCCGGTCCGAGTACACGACGCGGCCGGTCGGATCGACGTAGCGGTACATGGTCTGTGCCGACACCGCGGGCAGCGCGAGCGTCGGGAACAGGATTGTCAGCGCGAGCATCATGGCAACCTCGCCGGCGGGTTCATGTATCGACGAGGCCATTATGGCGCAGAAGTGCGTCGAGTTGCGGCGGGCGTCCGCGGAAGGCGACGAACGATTCGAGCGCCGGGCGCGTTCCGCCGACCGCGAGGATCGCGTCGCGAAACCTCGCGCCGACCGCGGGAGAGACTCCGCCGGCTTCCTCGAAGGCGTCGAATGCATCGGCGGCCATCACTTCGGCCCACAGGTAGCTGTAGTAGCCCGCAGCGTAGTCTCCCGCGAATACGTGGTCGAAGTGATGGATGAAGCGGTCCCACGGGGGATACGGCTCGACCGCGACTTCGGCGCGCACGCCGTCGAGGATGGCGTACGCGCGCGTGAGCGCGTCGCGCGGCGGCTGCGCGTCGGTCGCCGGGGCGCCGCCACCGTGCACGAGGAGGTCGAACAGCGCGAGCTCGAGCTGTCGCGCGAGCGCCATCCCGCCGCCGAAGTTGCGCGCGGCGAGCATGCGCCGGTAGAGCTCGTCCGGCAGCGCGCCGCCGGCGGTCGCGTGGGCGGCCATCGAGTCGAGCACCTCGCGATTCCAGCAGAAGTTCTCCATGATCTGGCTCGGGAGCTCGACGGCGTCCCACTCGACCTCCTGCAGCCCGGACACGCCGGCGACGTCGACGCGGGTGAGCAGGAGGTGCAGCCCGTGGCCGAACTCGTGGAACAGCGTGATCACCTGCCGGTGCGTCAGGTGCGGCACGGCTCCCGCGAGCGGCGCGGGAAAGTTGCAGGTGAGCCATGCGAGCGGGCGCTGCAGTGACGCGCCAACCCGCCGCCGGTTGATCGCTTCGTCCATCCACGCGCCGCCCTGCTTGCCTTCGCGCGCAAAGAGGTCGAGGTAGAACTGGCCGATCAGCTCGCCGTCACGGCCCGTGATCGCGTAGAAGCGCACGGCCGGGTGCCAGACCGGTGCATGGTCCTCGCGGATCGACACGCCGTAGAGCTTCTCCACCAGCCGAAACAGGCCGGCGAGCACATGGTCGAGCGGGAGCCATGCACGCACTTCCTCCTCGGAGAGGGCGAAGCGATGCTGGCGGAGCTTCTCGGCCGCCCAGGCGATGTCCCACGCAGCGAGCTCGCCGATGCCGAGCTCTTCGCGTGCGTACGCCGAGAGCTCGGCTCGATCGCGGAGCGCAAACGGATGCACGCGCTGCGCGAGATCGCGCAGGAAGGCGAGTGCGGTGTCCGGGGAGCCTGCCATCTTCGTCGCCAGCGAGAGCCCGGCGTAGCTCGCATGGCCGAGAAGGCGTGCCTCCTCGTCGCGCAGCGCAAGCACCCGCGCGACGACCTCGCCGTTGTCGTGCTGCGGGGTCTCGCCGCGCTCCGACGCGACCGTCACCGCGGCGCGATGCATCGTCGCGCGCAGCGCCCGGTTCGCGGCGTGCCGCATCACCGGCTGATAGCACGGGGCCTTCAGCGTGAGCTTCCAGCCGTCCAGCCCCTCCGCACGCGCCGCATCGCGCGCGGCAGCCTTCACGTCGTCGGGCACGCCGGCGAGAAGCGCCTCGTCGATGACGTGATGCGACCACGCGTCCTCGGCGTCGAGCACGTTGTCGTCGAAGCGCGCGGCGAGGGTCGCGAGCTCCTCGCGGACGGCTTTGAGGCGCTCGCGCAGCGGCGCCTCGAGGCCGGCGCCGCCAAGCCTGAAATCGCGCAGCGCGTGCGTGACGACGCGCTGTTGCGCGGGAGAGAGTCGCGCCATCCCCGGGCCGTCGGCGAGCTGCCGGTAGCGCGCATGGAGCCTCGGATCCTGGGCGACCTCGGAGTCGAAGCCGGTGACGCGCGGCAGCACTGCGTTGTAGGCGGCGCGCACGGCGCCGGTGCTCGCCACGGCATTGAGATGGCCTGCGATCGCGAAGGCGCGATCGAGCTCGTCGAACGGCGTCTCGGTGGGTGCGACGACGTGCTCCCAGTCGGCGGTGGCGCCATCGCCGGCGACCGCCGCCACCGCGGCGCGCGCGCGCGCCAGAAGCGCGTCGATCGCGGGCTCGATGTGCCGTGCCTCGATCAAGTCGAAGCGCGGCAGTCCGGAGAAGTCGAGCAGCGGATTCCCGCTCCCGGCGGCGGCGCCGACACCGGGGTCGGAAAGGCTCGCGTCGAGCGCCGCGAGGTCAGCGGGCGTCCCGGCGTTGACCCACGCGCCGTCGTAGAGCTCGCCCGAGACGAGCCCGCGCGCGATCCACTCGCGCAGCAGCGGCAGCAGCGGGGCCTTCGATCCCGGCGGGACCGCAGCGAAGAGCGCGCTGTCGTAGATGCCGATGTTGCCGTAGGTACAGCGCGGAGCACCGTCGAGGCTGATGCGGCCGTCGCCGAACGCGAAGTCGCCTCCGGCGTGCCAGACTGGATTCGGCACCATGACGAGGTGTACGCGAGGCGGCGAGCCGCTGCGCTCCATCTCTGCGATGCGCGCGGCGAGGCCGCGGTAATCGTAGTCCGTCCACACGTCGCCCGACACGATGACGATCGGTCCCGGACGCAACAGCGGCAGCGCGTGTGCGATGCCGCCGGCGGCCTCGAGCGGTTCGGGTTCACGCGACCAGGCGATCGAAACACCCCAGCGCGAGCCGTCGCCCAGCGCATCGACGAGCCGCTCGCCGAGCCACGCGACATTGATAGCGATCGTATCGAAGCCGGCGCGCGCAAGCGCCTCGATCTGGCGGACGATCAGCGGCCGCCCGCCGGCCGGAAGCAGCGGCTTCGGCGTCGTGTCGGTGAGCGGGCGCATGCGCTCGCCGCGCCCGGCGGCGAGGATCATCGCCCGCGCGGTGCCCGAACGCTTCTCCGCCGTCATGGGCGCCCCGCAGGTGCCGGTCGCATGCGCATCAGCCGCGCCTCGCGCGGGCCTCGAGTGCGTCGAGCGCGCGCCGCAACGGGTCGAATTCGCGATAGCGCGAAGCGGCGCGCCGCAGGTAGCCGGCGACGCGCGGCATGTCGGCGACATAACGGTCCTTGCCGTCGCGATGAGCGAGGCGCGCGAAGATTCCGAGCACCTTCAGTTGCCGCTGCATTCCCATCCATTCGTAGTCGCGGAAGAAGCCGGCGAAATCGGCGCCGACCGGAAGCCCCGCGGCCCGCGCGCGCTCCCAGTAGCGGATTGCCCAGTCGAGCTCGCGTTCCTCGGGCCAAGCGACGTACGCGTCGCGCAGGAGCGACACGAGGTCATAGGTGACCGGGCCGATCACCGCGTCCTGGAAATCGAGGACACCCGGATTGGGCGCGCAATGCATCAGGTTGCGCGAGTGATAGTCGCGGTGAACGAAAACCCGCGGCTGCGCGAGGTTATTGGCGACGAGGAGGTCGAACGTCGCGGCCAGCGCTTCGCGCTCGGCCGGGGTCGGCGTCACTGCGATGTGCCGCGCGAGGTACCAGTCGGGGAAGAGGGCGAGCTCGCGCCGCAGCAGCGCGTCGCCGTATTCGGGCAGCACGCCTTCGCGTGTCGAGCGCTGCCAGAGTACCAGCGCGTCGAGCGCATCGAGATAGAGGCGGTCGGCGCTCGCTTCGTCGAGGACGTCGGCGTAGGTGCGATCGCCGAGATCGCTCATCAGCACGAAGCCCCGCTCGACGTCGGAGGCGGCGATCTGCGGCGCGTGGACTCCGGCGTCGACGAGGAGGCCGGCGACGTGCACGAAAGGGCGGCAATCCTCGCGGCCGGGAGGGGCGTCCATCGCGATCAGCGACGCGGCACCCGGAGCGCCGCGATGCACGCGAAAGTAGCGCCGGAAGCTCGCGTCGGACGACGCCGGCGCGAGCGAGAACGCGCGCGTCGCGAGCGTCGAAGCAACCCACGCGCGCAGCGTGTCGAGCCGTGGATCGGCGGAAGGAGCGTCGGGCATCGGATCGCGCGCGCGGGTGCGCAGTTCGCGCGCAGCCAGAACAGCGAAACCGCCGGCGCCGGGGCTAGAATGCGCGGATTCTAGCAAAAGCGATTGACTGCAACCCGTCGATGAAGCTCCCTGCAGGCGCGTCCGCCGCAGCGGTCGTTGCGCTCGCGGCGTTCGCCGCCGCGCGAGCGGACGCCGCAGACGAGCTCGTCCTCAAACCATCGCTTTCGATCGCGGCACCGGCCGCGGCGCCGGCGCCGGGGCGCGTCGCGTCGTCTCGGCCCGCGACCGGCAGCGAGCCTCGCGGAGCGCTGTTCCTGCGCGCCGATCGTCTCGAGGGCGATAACCAGCGGATCACCGCGGAAGGCCACGTCGAGCTTCGCACGCGCAACGAGACGGTGCTCGCCGACAAGTTGTCGTATTCGGCCGATACGCAGGTGATCCACGGCGTCGGCGACGTCCTGCTGCGCCGTGGCGACGACTGGATCAGCGGGCCCGAGGTCGAATACAAGCGCGACACCGAGACGGGATTCTTCAGGAAGCCGCGCTATTTCGTCTCGGAGGCTTCCGGACACGGCGCCGCCCGCGAGATCCGCTTCGCCGGTCCCGATCGCTACGAGGCGTCCGACGCGACGTACACGACCTGCGTCGCGACCGATCCCGACTGGTACCTGCGCGGCGGCGAGCTCGAAGTCGACAACCTGCGCAAGGTGGGCACGGTTCACGACGCGACCGTGCACTTCCTCGACGTGCCGGTGCTGTACACGCCGTGGCTCGACTTCCCGCTCACCAACGCGCGCAAGTCGGGCTTCCTCACCCCGGCGCTCGGATCGACCGGCGTGCGCGGGCTCGAGGTCACCGTCCCCTATTACCTCAACCTCGCGCCCAACTATGACGCGACGCTGACCCCCCGGCTGATGAGCAAGCGGGGACTGATGCTCGGCACGCAGTTCCGCTACCTGATCGGCGACCCGGCCGCGGCCGACGGACATGCGGGCGGCGAGATCGACGCCGAGTACCTCCCCCACGATCGCGTGACGGGCGACAACCGCTATCAGCTCGCCTGGCAGCACAACCAGCAGTTCACGCCGTGGCTCGGGGGCTTCGTCAACCTGCAGAAGGTCTCGGACGACACCTATTTCGCCGACTTCGCCGACCGCATCGCGATCACGTCGCAGAAATCGCTGCCCCGCGACGCCGGCCTGCAGGCGGCCGGGGGACCGTGGACGATCCTCGCCCGCACGCAGAGCTTCCAGACGCTGCAGGACCCGAGCGCACCGGTGACGCCGCCGTACAACCGCGTGCCGCAGGTCCTCGCGACGCTGCAGGACACCGACTGGATGGGGCTCACGTGGAGCGGGAGCGCCGAGTTCGCGCGCTTCACCCAGCCGGCACTGGTGCCGACGGGCGATCGGCTCGTGCTCTACCCGACGGTCGCGTGGAGCCGGCAGGGCCCGGCATGGTTCGTCACCGCGCGCACCGGCGTGCAACTGCGCGAATACTCGCTCGACCAGACGACGCCGACGCTGCCGGATCTCCATCCGGGCTACGCGATTCCGGTCACCAGCGTCGACGCGGGGATGTTCCTCGAACGCGACGTCAACATCGCGGGTACTCCGCTCACACAGACCCTCGAGCCGCGCGCCTACTACGTCTACGCCCCCTATCGGCGGCAGGACAACGCCCCGATATTCGACACCGCGCTCGACGATTTCAATTTCTCGCAGCTCTTCTCCGACAATCGCTACATCGGAAGCGATCGCATCGGCGACGCCGACCAGCTGACGCTGGCGCTCACCTCGCGCTTCCTCGACCAGGGAACCGGAGGCGAGCGCCTGCGCGTCGCGGTCGGGCAGCGCTTCTACTTCAAGGACCAGCGAGTCAGCCTCTCCGAACCGCTGCGCTCGGCGGCGACGTCGGATTTCCTCGCTTCCGCCGAGGGCAAGCTCTCCGACG
Source organism: Pseudomonadota bacterium (assembly GCA_018241785.1). Classification (GTDB taxonomy): domain Bacteria; phylum Pseudomonadota; class Gammaproteobacteria; order Burkholderiales; family Casimicrobiaceae; genus VBCG01. The sequence goes on from JAFEDF010000240.1 coordinate 44,981, forward strand.
CCTGGTCGCTCGCGAGCCTCCTGCAGTACAACTTCGACAACAACGAAGTCGAGCGGCTGAACGCCGGCTTCCGCTATACGCCGTCGCTCGGCCGCGTGCTCAACTTCACCTGGCGTTACACGCGCTCGCTCACCGACCCCACCGGCCTGCCGACGCAGATCAAGCAGGTCGACCTCTCGGGCCAGTGGCCGCTCGACGCGCGCTGGAACCTGATCGGGCGCTGGAACTACTCGCTGCACGACCGGAAGACGCTCGAAGCGGTGGCTGGCATCGAGTACAATCGCGACTGCTGGGTGCTGCGCGTCGTCGGCCAGCGGCTCACGACGACCACGCAGCAGGCGACCACGTCGATCTTCGTGCAGCTCGAGTTGAACGGTCTCGCGCGGGTCGGAACGAGCCCGCTCGATCTCCTGCGCCGCAGCGTTCCGGGCTACCGGCCCACCAACGAGCCGACGCCGCCCGAAGGCGGACCGGCCCCGCTTCCCGAGTACTGACTGGCGTTCTTCAGGAGTCCTGTGATGGCTCGCTGCCACCCTCTCGATGCATGGATTGCGCGCCTCGCGCTCGCCGCCTGCGCGGCGCTCGCCGCCGCGCCCGCCCTCGCGCAGTCCGCCGCCCCGGGTGCGGCAAGCCCGGCCGCGGCGACCCCCGCGGCAGCGCCGGCTCCGGCGTCCGCAAAGACCGTTCCGCTCGACCGCGTCCTGCTCGTGGTCAACGACGAGGCCGTCACGCAGTGGGATCTCGACGAGGCGCGGCGAGTGTTCCTCGAGCAGCTGAAGGCGTCCAACATCACGCCGCCGCCCGACGACGTCCTCGAGAAACAGGTGGTCGAGCGCCTGATCGTGCAGAAGGCGCTGCTCCAGTATGCGAAGGAGAACGGCATCCGCGTCGACGACACGACGGTCGAGCGGACGATCCTGCGCATCGCGCAGGAGAACAAGCTCACCCCCGAGGAATTCCGCAGGATCCTCGCGCGCGAGGGCGTCTCGTACGACAACTATCGCGAGGACATCCGCCGCCAGGTGATCATCCAGCGCGTGCGCGAGCGCGAGGTCGACAGCAAGATCGTCGTCACCGACGGCGAGGTCGCGAACTACCTCGCGACCGAGGCCGCGCAGGTCGGCGGCGACCGCGAGTACCGGCTGTCGCACATCTACATCCCGGTACCCGAACAGGCCACGCCGCAGGCGATCGACGCGAGCCGCAGGCGCGCCGAGCAGGCGATGGACGCGATCAAGGCGGGCAAGGAATTCGGCGAGGTCGCCGCCACGTACTCGGCGGCGGCTGATGCGTCGTCGGGGGGCGACCTCGGCTGGCGCGGGCCCGCACGGCTGCCGACGATCTTCGTCGACGTCGTCACCAGGATGAAGCCCGGCGACGTCTCGGGCATCCTCAAGAGTCCGAGCGGCTTCCACATCGTGAAGCTCATCGACGTGCGCGACCGCGACCAGCGCACGATCGTCGAGCAGACGCACGCACGCCACATCCTGATCAAGGTGAACGAGCAGATGTCCGAGGCCGAGGCGAAGGCGAAGATCGAGCGCCTGCGCGAGCAGATCGTCGCCGGCGCGAAGTTCGAGGACGTCGCACGTGCCAATTCCGAGGATGGATCCGCGACCCGCGGAGGCGACCTCGGGTGGCTGTCGCCCGGCGACACGGTTCCGGACTTCGAGCACGCGATGGACGCGCTCAAGGTGGGCGAGCTCTCGCAGCCGGTGCGCTCGCCGTTCGGCTGGCACCTGATCGAGGTGCTCGGCCGGCGCAAGGAGGACATCACCGAGCAGAAGAAGCGCGAGGCGGCGCGCCGCGCGATCCAGCAGCGCAAGAGCGACGAGCAGTGGGAGGAGTTCGTGCGCCAGCTTCGCGATCGCACCTACGTCGAGAACAAGCTCGACGACCGCTGACGCGGATTCCCTGCGGCGCTGTGCGCGCCCTGCGATGCTGCGCGGGCCCGCAGCGTCGCTGCATGGGCGCGGCTACGCGATTCCGGGCAGGATCGCGATTCGCGCGAGCCCCAACGGATCGGCTGCGGCGAATCGAAGCTCGATACGAACGCGACCCGCGTAGCGGATGGGCGCGCCGAAGTCCGCAGTCGCAGGCGCGGTGACGGCAACGACGACGCCCGCGGCGATGCGGCGCACACCCTGTGCGCGCGCAACACCGGCCGCGGTGGGCTGTGGCCATACCGCTCCGTCCTCGGCGATCACGTCGACCGAGACGGTCGCCGGGTGGACATCGGCCGGCACGCCCACGACGACGGTCAGCCCGCGGGCGGCGGCGACGTGGATACCGCCCGGCGAGACGAGCACCACCCGTCCGTCGCGAGCGGGGATCAGCGCGAGCCGGCCGGGCCCCGCGACGGCGTGCCCGATCTCGGCCGTCCAGCCGTCGTCGTCGGCGTGGCGTGGCGAGCCGAACGTCCACAGCCGCGATCCGCGCGGCAGCCCCGCGCGGGCGAGCAGGAAGTCGAGCGCAGCATCCTCGAGCGGGGTGTCGCGCCACGCGGTATGCGCAGCGAAGCCGTCGGTGTCCGCGTGGAGGCCGCTCGACCCGTTCCACGCCATCGGCGAGACGAGGCTCGCTTCCGCGTTCCACAGGTCGCGCAGGCCGCGGTACGCGCTCGCGTAGTCCGGCAGCGCATCGAGCTGCTGCAGGTCGGCCGTATTGAACTCGACCACTGCGAAATCGCGATCGACGCCGGCGAGGATCGAGTGCAGCGGCTCGCCGTTCTCGGTCGACGTGCGGTTGTCGGCGGCGCTGCCGTAGAGGATCGCGCCGAGGTGCGCACCGCGCGGGCGGCTCCCGGCGATGCACACTCCGCCCGAATCGTAGTTCTTCACCGGGCTCGACTCACCGAGCGCGAGCGGCATGCATCCCGGATGGGTTCCGATCAATCCCTGCGACGACCAGATGCGCTCGCCCGGAATGCCGGCTTCGATCAGCCAGTGCGCGAGATCATCGTAATGAAGGCTGACCAGGTGGCGCCTGAACCGCTCCCATTGCGCGACCCAGGGGTCGCTCCAGTATTCGCGCCCCGGATCGCGCGGGAAGCTTCGCGGCGCATCGACGTCGTCCCAGCTCGCCAGGTTGCGACGTGCGAGGCGGGCGCAGCCGGCGAGGGTCAGCGGGTCGTCGCGCCGGTAGGCGGAGAGGTCGGGAACCCCGGGAAGCGCCGCGCCGGCGTAAGGTCCGGTCGCAGCGAGCCAGTGCCGGAACTGGCGCAGCGTACCCGGGTTGTAGTCGTACCACTGCTCCTCGTTGAAGAACGGGTTGACGTAGACGTCGGGGTCGAGGTTGACGCCGACGAAGAGATCCGGGTGCGCACGCACCCACGGCACGAGGACTGCAGCCGCCTGCTGCAGGTTTCGCTTCTTGTACCGCCGGACTTCGCTCGCGTACACGTTGAGCGTCAGTGCGCGCGCAAGCTCGGGTGCCTGATGCGAGCCGGGCAGGTGCTTCAGCATGTCGTCGCGCATCACCTCGTCGCGCTCGTTCCACTGGCAGTTCGCGGCATCCTCCTCGAGCGCATCGTTCACGTCCCACTCGGGCGCGCTGCCGGACGCATCCGCCCAGATGCCGCCGTTCAGCGTGACGAGGACCGGCAGCCGGGACCTCGCCGCAGCATCGAGGAGCGCGGCGAGCGAATCGTCGGCGATGCGGCGCCCGCCGCGCTCGCGCGAGGTGTCGAAGCCGGGATCGAACGCGTAGTCGCCGCCGGCGCCCGTCGTCGTGCGCAGGTAGAGGATCGGAACCCGCATGCCGACGCGGATCGTGTCCGATTCGTACGGGCGGTAGCGCGACGCGAGCGATGCGATTGTGCCGGGGGTGGCGCCGGAGAGCGCAGGGAGCAGGTGGAAACGACGGACCGCGGATGTCGCGGCGCAGCCACCGGGAATATCGCCGCGGGTTGCGTCACCCCGGAGTGCTTCGTCCCACAGTGCATGGCACGAAGGATCGATCAGGCTCTTCGCGGCAAGGAGCGTCTCGCGTCCGTCGCGGGCAATCGCCACGAACTCGACGCGCTGTCGCGGCAGCGCGAATGCACCGATCCACCCGGCGAGATCGGCGTCGAATTCGAACCCGCAGCGCTCGCCGTCGGGCAATCCCGGGTACACCGCCGTCACGTCGCCGCGCGGCAGGCCGTAGCGCGCGGCGAGGCGCGCGCCGTTGCAGCGGATCTCCACGGCCGCGATGCCCCCGGGGTCGAGGGCCCATCCGCTCGCCCGAAGGACGGTGCCGCGCACGCCTTCGGCGGCCGGCTCGTCGACCCAGCCGAGCGCACGCGCCGCAACGGTCGCCGTCACCGCCGTCCTAGAATGGCGGGCCGGCGTGCGATCGCGGCCGCGCCGCATGCCATTGCCGGAGATCCGACCCGTGCCGACCGAACGCGAGATCCTCGACCACCAGATCGCGTACTACCGCGCGCGCGCCGCCGAGTATGACGCGTGGTGGTTCCGCCAGGGACGCTACGACCGTGGCGAAGCGAACAATGCGGCGTGGCGCGCCGACATCGCCGCGGTCGAGGGCTCGCTCGCCGATGTGCTCGCGCACAGGCACCCCGCCACGCTGCTCGAGCTCGCCTGCGGCACCGGGCTCTTCACCCGCCATCTCGCACCGCGCGTCGACACGCTCACCGCGGTCGACGCGTCGCCCGAGGTGATTGCCATCAACCGCGCGCGTGTCGCCGCGGCGAATGTCCGTTACGTCGAGGCCGACCTGTTCGACTTCGAGCCTGCGGCGCGCTACGACTGCGTGTTCATGAGCTTCTGGCTGTCGCACGTTCCGCCGTCGCGCTTCGACGCGTTCTGGGCGATGGTGCGCAGGGCGCTCGCGCCCGGGGGATTCGCGTGGATCGTCGACTCCGCGCACGATCCGACGTCGACGGCGGTCGATCATCCGCGCCCCGACGCCGCGGCAGGGATGGCGACGCGCAGGCTCGACGACGGGCGCGAATTCAGGATCGTCAAGCTGTTCTACGAGGCACCGGCGCTCGAAGCTAGGCTCCGGCAGTGCGGCATGGAGGCGTCGATCGCGCGTACTGCACGCTACTTCCTGCACGGCGAGGCGCGGCCGGCAACGACCGCGCAGGATCCTGCGGGGCGTCAATCCGCGTCGAGCGAATAGTAGACGTAGGCCTTCTGGCGAACGCGCCCGCGATCCATGTTGCGCTCCTCGGCGAGTTCGCCCGGGAGCTTGTCCCACCAGATCGCGCGTCCGACCCGCTGCTCGGTTTCGATCTGCGGCTTGGCAGCGATGAGCTCGCGGATGAACTCGGTGTGCGGCGACACGTAGTGGCGCGCAGGCAGCATCGGCATGGCGGGGTGGAGCGGGCGGCTTGCTCGGCGTTGTAACCGTTCGATTTTATCATCCGCCGCTGCCGCGCACGCGCATCGGGCCGGCGACGATGCGAAACGCGTAGAGCCGGCACTCGAGCGCACCGTTCCAGAGCGGCGTTCGCCGCTCGGGCTTCAACCCGATCAGCCTGGGCAGGCGCAGGTCGCCGGTGAAGAGACACACGCGCCACCCTGCGAAGCGGGACTTCAGCGCGTCGCCTAGGCGCGGGTAGAGCGCGGCGAGTCGATCCGCTTCGTCGACCCTGACGCCGTAAGGCGGGTTTGCGAGCAGCACGCCGGCCGGCGCCGGCGCGGCACGGTCGAGCACGTCGGCGCGCGCGACTTCGACGAAAGGCGCGACTTCCGCGGCCGCGAGGTTCGCGTGCGTCCGCTCGACCGCGGCGGCCGAGGCGTCGCTCGCGAAGATCGACGCGCCGCCGGCGGGAGCCTCGACGATGCGATCGCGGGCGGCCTGCCTGATGCGCTGCCACGTCGGCCCGTCGTACCACGCGAGCTTCTGGAAGCCGAAGCTTCGCGTGAGCCCCGGCGCCCGGCGTGCGGCGATCAGCGCGGCCTCGATCGCGATCGTGCCGCTGCCGCACATCGGATCGAGCAGCGGCTCGTCCGGGGTCCACTTCGCGAGGGCGAGCAATCCCGCAGCGAGGTTCTCGCGCAGCGGGGCGATCTCGCGACTCCTTCGCCAGCCGCGCTTGAACAGCGCCTCTCCCGACGTGTCGAGGTAGAACGTCGCCTCGCGCTCGGTGAGGTGGGCATGGACGCGAACGTCGGGCTCGCGCTTGTCGATCGACGGCCGCACGCCGCGTTCGTCGCGGAAACGGTCGCACACGGCGTCCTTGATCGTGAGCGTCGCGAAACCGAGGCTCCCAAGCGGCGATCGCGTCGCCGCGACGTCGACCCTCAGGGTGCGATCGGGGCGGAACAGCCGCGGCCAGTCGATGGCGCGCGCGGCCGCATGGAGGTCACGCTCGTCGCGGTAGGCTGCCGCGCCGACGCGCCACAGGACCCGGCTTGCGATCCGCGATTCGAGGTTCGCGCGGCAGGCGAGCGTGAGCTCGCCGGCGAAGCCCACGCCTCCCTCGGCCGCGACGACGCCGGATGCGCCGAGCGCGTCGAGCTCGCGCGCAAGCTCGCCTTCGAGCCCGCGGGGGCACGACGCGAAGAAGCGCTCGGTCATCCGGCGACGCGACTCAGAACGGCTTCGCTACCGCGAGCCAGACGATCGCGACGAGCAGCGGCAGCGCCGGAATCTCGTTCAGCCAGCGATAGAACACGTGGCCGTGCCGATTGCGGTCGAGCGCGAAACTGCGGAGCAGGATGTAGAGGTAGACGTGGAACGCGACCAGCACCGCGACCAGCACGAGCTTGACGTGCAGCCAGCCGCCGTCGATGCCGTACCCCCACATCATCCACACGCCGAAGACGATCGTCAGCACCGCCGCGGGCGTCATGATGCCGAAATAGAGCTTGCGCTCCATCACCTTGAAGCGAGCGATGCCGGCGACGTCCCCGGGAGGCGTGAGCGCGTGATAGACGAACAGGCGCGGCAGGTAGAAGAGCCCTGCGAACCAGCTCACCATGAACACGATGTGGAGCGTCTCGAGGAGCGCCAACGCCGCTTACTCCAGCTTGATCGTGCCGTCGAAGTGCGCGTTGACCGCGAGCCTGCCGATCTCGAGCGTGACCCGTGCCGGGAACGTCTCGTTGCCGGCGATTGCGCCGCTGGCGATCGCCTTCGCCACGGCCTGCTCGATCTCGCGCTGCGAGCTCACTCCGACCAGCTTGAGGAACTTGCGAATGCTGAGGTTGAAGGTTTCGTCGTTCATCTTGGGCTCCATGCGGAAGTCAAAGGATGGCGCGACGGTTGACATCGCGGCCTCCAGGCGGGCATTGTCCCATCAACGGCCATGAGCGAACTCGTCACGACGCTAGTCGACGCCGCCCTCGCGCTGGCGCGCCTCACCGGCGACGCGGATCCCGGCCGGCGCGACGCGTGGATCGAAAGGCTGCGCGTCAACCTGCCCGAGCTCGAGGCGCTCGTTTCGCTGCCGGCGTTGCCGCCCGAACGCGCCGACGGTTACCTCGTCTCGCCGGGCGCACCGGCGCCGGGCGCGTCGTCACTTGCCGCATCGGCACCTTCCGCATCGAGGCAGGCGGCAAAGGTGCCGGAGGCTGCGCGGCTCGATGCGGGCTCGCTCGCCGCCCCCGCGCTCGCCGCCCCCGCGCTCGCCGCGCATGCGCTCGCCGTCGGGCGCCACGATCTTCGCGCCTTCACCGGACTCGCGTCGCCTGCCGGGATCGAAGCCCAGGCGCGCGAGCTTGCCGGCCGTGGCGCCGGTTCGGCCGCACTCCCGCTCGCCGGCGTGCCGATCGCAGTGAAGGACCTGATGCCGGTGCGGGGCTTCGTGCAGACCAATGGCTCGCGCGGGCTGCCGCAGGTCGCGGCGGCGCACGACGCGTTGCCGGTTGCCCGGTTGCGCGACGCGGGGGCGATCGTCATCGGCGTAACCAACCTGCACGAATACGCCTACGGCATCACCAGCGACAATCCGCACTTCGGCGCGGTGGTCAATCCGCGCGCGCCGGGGCGTCTTCCCGGCGGATCGAGCGGCGGCTCGGCAGCAGCGGTTGCCGCGGGTATCGTGCCGATCGCCGTCGGAACCGACACGGCGGGATCGATCCGCATCCCGGCCGCGTGCTGCGGCGTCGTCGGCTTCAAGCCGACCTTCGATGCCGTTCCGCGCAACGGCGTGCAGGCCTTGTCGGCGACCCTCGACCATGTCGGGCCGATCGCGGCGAGTGTCGCCGACGCCGCGCGTGCGTTCACCGTCATGTCCGGCCGGGCGCCGCGGGCGCTCACGGCCGCGCCTCTCGCGGGCCTGCGGATCGGCGTTCCGCGCCGGCATTTCTTCGAACCCCTCGCAGACGAGGTTGCGGCGAGCGTCGCCGCGGCGCTCGAGCGGATGCGCGGCGATGGCGCGCGGCTCGTCGACGTCGACGTCGACGGGATCGAGCGCGCCGCTGCGCTCCAGTTCGTCACCCTGTGCAGCGAGGCAACCGACGCCCTGCGGCATCTGCTCGCGACGCCGGCGAACCTCGGGCCCGACGTGCGTGTCCGGCTCGAGATCGGCCAGTGCTTCCCCGCAACCTGGTACGTGCGCGCGCAGCGCGTGCGAGCCGAGCTCGCAGCGGCGTTCGACCGCGCGCTAGGCGATGTCGACGTGCTGGTGACGCCGACGTTGCGCGCGCTTCCGCCCGAATGCGGGACTCGCGAGGTGCCTGTCGGCGGCCAGGTGCTCGCGCTGCACACGGCGATGACCGCGCTGACGATGCCGTTCAATCTCTGCGGAATGCCGGCGCTGACCATCCCCGCGATGCGATCGGAGCACGAATTGCCGGCCGGCATCCAGGTTGCAGGCCGCCGCGGTGACGACTGGCGAGTGCTCGAAACCGGGATGCGCATCGAAGCGCTGCTCGCGTACTGATCGTCTGCGCACGCGGCGGCGCAGTGTTTGCCCGCGCACTCCGCTGCGCGGTGTTCGCCCGTGGACTCAGCCGCGTGGCGGCCACATTCGGGTGACGACCTCGGCGAGCTGAACGATGCGGCCGTGGAAGAAGTGGCCGCACCCGGGGAACACGACGATCGGCAGCTGCTGCGGCCGCGCCCAGTCGAGCACGTCGGCGAGCAAAACGACGTCGTCCATCTCGCCGTGGATCACGATCGTGTTCTTCGGAACGGGCGCGAGCGCGAAGCGCTTCACCGCGGCGCCGACGAGGACGAGTCCTTCAGGTACGACGCGCTGCGCGACGCGCGTCTGCACGAACGAGCCGAACGAGAAGCCGGCGAGCGCGACGGGAAGTTCCTCGCCGAAGCGTGCGCGCACGCGCGCGAGCACGGTGAGCGCGTCCTCGGTCTCGCCGACGCCCTCGTCGAATGCCCCCGCCGACGCGCCGACTCCGCGGAAGTTGAAGCGTACCGCCGCATAGCCCAGTGCGAGGAACGTCCTCGCCAGCGTGACCGTCACCTTGTTGTCGAGCGTGCCGCCCTGCAGCGGGTGCGGGTGGGTGACGAGGGCGATCCCGCGCAGGGGTCCTTGCGGGACCGCGACTACCGTTTCGATGGCGCCTGCGGCGCCTTCGATCAGCGTCCTTTCCGGGATGCGCGGATTCATCGCGGATGTCCGTCGGACGGGCGGTGCGTGCGGCGCCGGGCGGTCATGGCGAGTCGTCGGGAAGGCCCCAGCGCGGCCGTCCCGCGAGGGCGAAGAGCCACGCCGCCGCGAGCACGGGCCAGGCGAGGAGCACTGCGCGCGTGAGCCCGTTGTAGTTGGTGAGCTGGCCGTAGTGCCAGTCGAACAGGCCGAGCGGGGCGCGGGCTTCGGCGAGGTCGGGGACGAGCACGGGCGCCAGCAGCGATGAGAGCAGGGCGACCGCGCACATCGCGACACGCACGGCACGCGGGAGTCCGATCGCGACCGGAAGGATCAGCGCGCCCGCGGCAATGCCTGCGAGAACGCCCGGCTTCACCCACGTTCGCCACGCGGCGGGCTTCAACAGCCACGCTGCCGCGGCGAGTTTAAGCAGCAGGGCGGCCGAGATCAGCGACAGCACCGCGAGCCCGATCGTTGCCGGCCGGCGCAGCAGCAGCGACACGAAAAGACCCACGCCGAGCACGTGGAACGCGCTCGCAGCCGCCTGGATGATGAGGCTTGCCCCGTCGGCCCTCGGCGATGCGGCCGCGGCGGCGGACAGCGGATCGGGATCGAAGGTCAGGCCGAACAGCGGGATGCCCGGATTCATCTGCGCGATCAGCCAGAAGAGCAGCAATGCCGCGCCGACGTCGCCGAGACGGCCGCCGAGGACCGTGCGCGCGCGAAGATCGTAGAGCCCGTCCCGCACGGTCCCCGGCCGTGCGACCCACGCCGCGATCGCTGCGCCGACGAGGGCGCCTGCGCTGTTCATCACGAGGTCGAAGACGTCCGAGTCGCGCGGCGGGATGTACGCCTGCAGCGTCTCCATCACGAACGAGAGTGCGGCTCCGCCAGCGAGCCCGGTGGCGATGCGCTGCCACACCGGTGCACCGCGCGGAAGCAGCGCGAGGAAGAGCCCGAGCGGCGCGTAGGCGGCGACGTTGAATGCGGCGTCGTAGCGGGTCCAGTA
>JAFEDF010000241.1 GCA_018241785.1 Pseudomonadota bacterium
CATCTCGGCGCAACGAGGGGGGTCAGGTCTTCCCTTTTGCCTGCGCGCGATGCGCGCAGGCAAAAGGCAAGACCTGACCCCCCTCGTTACGCCGAGATGGCGAGGCGCTCGCTCCGGTAGATTCTCGCCGTGACGACGCAGGCGAGTGCAGCGACGACGGCCGTGCCGATGACGCAGACGAGGAGCGCGGCACCGGTGACCGGGTCGCCGCGCACGAGGCGGGCGATGACGATCTGCTGGCCCATCAGGGGTACGGCGTACATCCACAGTTGCGCCTTGTACGGCAGGAACGACAGCAGCAGCACCGGCACGATCGGCACCAGCATCAGGAGCGACACGTAGGTCTGCGCCTCGCGGTAGCTCTTGGCGAACGCCGCGACCAGCGTCTGCACCGAAGCGATCAGCGCGGCGAGCGGAAGCATCGCGACGAGCGTGCGCACGACGAAGGCCGCGCCGATGTCGAGGGTCATGCCGATCCGGCCGGTCGGCAAGAGATGCCCGACGACCGCGAACGCGAGCACGCTCAGGAGCACCGTGGCGAGCGCGAACACCGTCGTCGTGGCGAGCTTGCCGGCAAGGATCTTCCAGCGCGCCACCGGATTGACGAGGAGCGGCTCGAGCGACTGGCGCTCGCGCTCTCCGGCGGTCGTGTCGATTGCGATCGCCATGCCGCCGATGAACGCCCCGATGATGAAGAAATACGGCAGCATCGCGAACAGCATCCCCGAGCGGCTCTGCGGCGTCGACTGGTCGCGGTCGGCGATCGCGATCGGCCGCTGCAGCGACGGCGACAGGCCGCGCGCGAGGAGCCGCAGCGCTCCGGTGCGGCCGGCGAAGCCCTCGAGCAGCGCGTGCACGCGCCTCGCCGCGCTTCGCGAGTCGTTCTGCGATTCGTCGTAGATCACCTCGACCTGCGCGGTTTCGCCCTTGTTCCAGGCGGCTGCGTAGCCCGGAAGGATGCGCAGCACGACGTCGGCGTCCTGGTCGCGCACCGCGCGCTCGGGATCGGCGGGCGCCGGCTCGATCTTCACGTCGGCCTGCCGCAGCGCGGTGACGAGGTTCGGTGCGTACTGCGCGCCGGCGACCGGCAGCGCGAGGGGCTTCTCGCTCTTCTCGACCTCGCGCGTCACCACGGTGTTGATCAGCAGCACGAACAGCACGGGCCCGAGGAGCGGCCCCGTCACCAGCGTGTTGAGCACCGTGCGGCGGTCGCGCAGGCTGTCCTTCAACTCCTTGCCGAACACCGTCAGGATCGGCCTCACGCGGCGAACCCCTCGTCGGATCCGATCAGCCGCACGAACGCTTCCTCGAGGTTCGCCTCGCCCGTCTGCTCGCGCAGCGCGTCGGGAGACTCGTCGGCGACGACGCGACCGTGGGCGATCACGACGATCCGGTCGCACAGCGCCGCCACCTCCTGCATGATGTGGCTCGAGAACAGCACGCAGCGGCCGTCGGAGCGCAGATTGCGCAGGAACTCGCGCATCGCGCGCGTCGCCATCACGTCGAGGCCGTTGGTCGGCTCGTCGAGGATGACGTTCGTGGGATCGTGGACGAGCGCGCGTGCGATCGCCGTCTTGACGCGCTGGCCCTGCGAGAACCCCTCGGCGCGTCGATCGGCGAACTCGGCCATTCCGAGCGCGGCGATCGCCGCGGCGCTGCGGCTTTCGATCGTCGCATTGTCGAGCCCGTGCAGGCGCCCGAAATAGGCGATGTTCTCGCGCGCGGTCAGGCGCTTGTAGAGCCCGCGGGCGTCGGGAAGCACGCCGAGGCTGCGCCGCACGGCGTCGGGGTCGGCGATCGCGTCGATGCCGTCGATCCGTATCTCGCCGCGGTCGGGGCGCATCAGCGTATAGAGGCAGCGCAGCGTCGTCGTCTTGCCCGCGCCGTTGGGCCCGAGCAGTCCGGTGATCGCCCCGTCCTGCGCGCGAAACGAAACGCCGTCGACGGCGACGACCGTGCCGAAGCGCTTGTGCAGATCGCTGACCTCGATCATCGCAGCTCCGCTATGGCGAGGCGCCGTTGAAGTCGACGAAGGCGGGGGTCGGACCCAGCGCGTCGACGCAGCCCGCGTCGAGGGTGCGCGGGTCGAGCTTGTCGACGAACTCGCGCACGAGGCGCGGGATGCAGCCGCGGCCGATCACGTTGTGACCCTGGCCCCTGGCAATCAGCAGCCTCCCGTTGGAAAGCCCCTTGACGACCTCCTCGCCGTAGCGCGGAGGCGTCACCGGATCGAGCTCGCCTTCGAGGATCAGTACGGGAGTCGCCGTCGCGAGCGGCGAATGGAAATCCGCGGGACGCGTGCCGTGCGGCCAGACCGCGCACGCGGCACGCAGGAGGTCGGCGAGGCGCGTGCCGAGGAGCGTGCCGGCGTCCTGCGGCCGCGCGGTCAGCAGATCGGCGTCCTCGCTGCATGCGATCGACAGCTGCAAGGCGTTCGACGAGAGGTCGCCGAGGTCGTCGGTGATGAGCTGCTCCTGGCCGGCGAGCGGCGTGAAATTGCCGCGCAGCCCCTCCGCGATCGACAGCGGCAGGAGCGCCGAGGACTCGGGCGTATACGCAAAGAAGCGCACGAGGCGAACGAACCCGGCTTCGTCGAGACGAAGCTGCTTGGGCAGGAACGTCACCGGGTCGCGGTAGTCCCATGTCTGCGGCGTCGCACGCAGCCGGTCGCGCAGCCGGATGAGGCTCGTCCAGGGGTCGCCGAACGCCTTCGTGCAAGGAGGCTGCTTCAGGCAAAGCGCGAAATCGGCCTTCAGCGCGGCGTCGAGGTTGCCGGCGAAGTCCTCGCCGAGCACGAGGGTGTTCGGCACCACGCTGTCGAGCACCGCGCTGCGCACTCCCTGCGGATGGCGCATCATGTACTGCTGCGCGAGGCGCGTGCCGTAGGAGACCCCGACGAGATCGAGCTTCGGCGAGCCGAGCGCCGCGCGCACCGCCTCGAGGTCCTCGACCGCCGCCGTCGTCGTGTACTCGCGCGGATCGGCATGCTTCGCGACCGCAGCGAGGCAGTCGCTGGTGTGCCTGCCGGCTTCGGCGGCATCGGGCGCGCCACCGCGCCCGTCGTCGCCGCCCGGCGCCGGGCAGTCGAGCGCGTTCGACCCGCCGGTGCCGCGCTGGTCGACGAGCAGGATGTCGTGATCCTTGCGAAGCGGCGCGAAGGCGGCGGCGACCTGCGGCCAGGTGTCGATCGCCGACTGGCCCGGACCCCCGGCGAGAAAGACCACGATGTCGCGATCGGCGGCCGGGGCGTCGCTGCGGATGAGCGCAACACGCAGCTCGAGCGTGCGCCGGGCCGGATCGGCGCGGTTCTCGGGAACCGCGAAGCGCGCACAGAACGCCCGCGTGGTGGCGCCCGAGTGCTTCTGCGCGAGCTCGCAGGCGGCGAAGTGCACGCTCCCCAAGGTGAGGGCCTTCGCGTCGGGGGCGACGACGGCGCGATGGCCCGCCTCATTGCCCGTCCACCCGCGATGGAGCGCGCCCCAGCCGATCAGAGCGAGCGCGATCGGGAAGCCGATGACTCGCAGGATGCGCTTCCTGTTCACGCGTAGGCGTCTTTCCGATGTCGGTGCCGGGTCCGCAGGGTTTGCCGGCATGGGCGGCGCGCATGATACCGCAGTGCAGCACGCGAAAGCCGCGCGCGGGGCGCTTGCGCCACCCCACCGCGCTGGCTATGATTGATCATATTAGCGATTGCTGATATAAGCTCTGTTCCCCGCGAGCGCCGCTCGCGCCGCCGCCCTTCGACCCCGAGGTCAGTGTCATGGCAAAGAAGCTCGTGATCGTGATGGCCAACACCGACCCGAGGAACGGCGAGGAGCTCGGCGCACCGATCTTCCAGGCGTCGGTCGCCGCGGCGATGGACTACGAGGTCGAGGTGATCTGCACGGCGACCTCGGGACGCCTGATGAAGAAGGGCGTCGCCGACAAGCTGTTCGTGAAACCGGGCTCGCCGAAGTCGGTCTACGACTTCATCAAGGATGCGCACGAGGCGGGAGCGAAGTTCTACTGCTGCTCGCCCAACCTCGACCTCTTCGACATGACGAAGGACGACCTCATCCCCGAGTGCGAGGGAATCGTCGGCGGCGCCCACCTGATCGAGGAGGTCATGGAGGAAGACGTCCGCGTGATGACGTATTGACGGGGGAGCAGACCATGGCTCACGCAGGAACCCGCGTTCAGGAGCACATCGGAGACCCGGTCTCGGACCGTCCGCCGGTCTCGCGCGCGAAGCTCGAGGAGATCTTCGACGACCTGCAGTCGGATCTTCGCTACGACCACGAGCTGAACGGCTGCCTCAACTGCGGCATCTGCACGGCCACCTGCCCCGCCGCGCACTACTACGATTTCAGCCCGCGCGAGATCGTCCAGCTCCTGTGGACCGAGAACCTCGAGGGTATCTACGACGCGATGCAGGAGAAGATCTGGGCCTGCGCCCAGTGCTACACCTGCGCCGCGCGCTGTCCGTTCGGCAACTCGCCGGGCGGGCTCATCATGCTGATGCGCGAGACCGCGATCAAGCACGGCATGGAATCGGCGAAGAACGTGCTGCGGCCATTCTCGCGGGTGATGCTGAAGCTCGTGTCGACCGGCAACCAGCTTTCGCCCGACATGATCACCAAGGACGCGTTCCCCGACTGGGGCCCGAACGTCGCCAAGGTCGACGCGCCGCTCAAGATCCTGCGCAAGGCGATCCCGATGCCGACGCTCAACACGACGGCGACCGCGTGGGAAGTGAACCTGAAGACCTCGGTCGAGCTCTACACGATCTGGGAAGAGACCGGCGTGCTGCAGCAGCTCGAGACGATCGACGAGAACCTCTTCGACGTGATCTCGGACATCATGGACGAGAAGCGCGAGGAGCTGAAGGACTGGCAGGCGGAGCAGGAAGAGGAGGAGTAGAGATGACGAACCCGATCGAAAGGCAACCCGGCGAGCGTTTCACCGGACACGGCGCCGAGTGGCGCGACGCGAAGCTCTCGAGCGAGGACGCGCGCACCGCGACCGCGTGGGTCGAGCAGAGGATCGACAAGCGCTCGATGCTGACCACCAAGCAGCGCGTCGAGGACGTGCGCGACATCATGTGGCAGCTCGAGAAGGACGGCGAGATCGTCGTCCACCGCATCACCGACGAGCACGCGCCGGTGATCGCGAAGACCCTCTACGGCTGGGACAAGCGGATCCCGACGCAAAGGCTCTGGCACCACAAGTCGTGCGGCCAGTGCGGCAACATCCCGGGCTACCCGGCGTCGCTCCTGTGGCTGATGAACCAGCTCGGCATCGAGTACCTCGACGAGACCGACCAGACCTCGTGCACGGCGTGGAACTACCACGGCTCGGGCATCGGCAACATCGAGAGCCTGTCGGCCGTGTTCCTGCGCAACTTCCACCAGGCCTACGTCGCCGGGCGCGCGCAGGGCTTTGCCGACGGCTACTACTACCCGCTCGTGCACTGCGGGACCTCGTTCGGCAACTACAAGGAGGTGCGCAACTACCTCCTCCACTCGGCGACGCTGCGCGAGAAGGTGCGCAAGGTCCTCGCCAAGCTCGGGCGCCTCGTCGACGGCAAGATCCTGATTCCCGAGGAGGTCGTCCACTACTCCGAGTGGCTGCACATGATGCGCGAGCGCGTCGCGTCGATCCAGACGATCGACTGCAGCAACATCCGCGCGACGATCCACCCGGCCTGCCACGTCTACAAGATGGTTCCGCAGGACGTCATCTACGACGACACCGTGATGGAGGGCAACCGCGTCGCCGTGTCGACCGGCCTCATGGAGACGCTCGGCGCGCAGGTGATCGACTATTCGACGTGGTACGACTGCTGCGGTTTCGGCTTCCGCCACATCATCTCGGAGCGCGAGTTCACCCGCTCGTTCGCGATCGACCGCAAGATCCGCGTCGCGATCGACGAGGCGCATGCCGACGTGATGATCGGCCACGATACCGGCTGCATCACGACGCTCGACAAGAACCAGTGGATCGGCAAGGCCGTCGGCAAGGAAGTCGACCTGCCGGTGCTCGCCGACAGCCAGTTCGCGGCGCTCGTCTGCGGCGCGCACCCCTACAAGATCGTCCAGTCGCACTGGCACGCGTCGTCGACCGAGACGCTGATGGACAAGCTCGGCATCGACTGGCGCGCGAAGAAGGCCGAGTTCGTCGCCTACCTCGACGACGTCAAGGCCGGCAGGCAGGAGAACCTGTACGACCCGCGGCGGATGATCACCTCGGGGCCCGGCTACATTCCGATCGCGAGAGCGTCGTGACGCAGCCGGTCCTGATCGTCGGTGGCGGCCCGGCAGGGCTCGCCGCGGCCGCGGCGCTCGCGAGCGTCGGCCAGGAGAGCGTGCTGGTCGACAAGGAGACGCGCCTCGGCGGCGCGCCGATTCTCTCCGGCTACGCAAAGCTCGTCCCCTCGGGCGAGTGGGCGAAGGATGCGATCGGCGCGATGGTGAGCGGCGTCGAGCGTGAGCCGAAGATCCAGCGCCGGCTCGGCTGCACGGTGACGCGGTTCGACGGCGAGCCGGGCGCGTTCCGCGCGACGCTCTCCGACGGCAGCCTCGTCGATGCGAGCGCCGCGATCCTCTGCACCGGCTTCACGCACTTCGACTCGATCAACAAGCCCGAGTGGGGGTTCGGAGCATTTCCCGACGTCGTCACCACGACCCAGGTCGAGCAGATGATCTCGTCGGGACGCGGCATCGCCTGCCCGTCGGACGGACGCAAGCCCGAGCGCGTGGCGATCCTGCTGTGCGTCGGCTCGCGCGACCGCCAGATCGGGCGCGAATGGTGCTCGAAGATCTGCTGCACGGTGTCGTGCAACATCGCGATGGAGATCCGCGAGGCGCTGCCGGACTGCCACGTGTACATCTACTACATGGACATCCGCACGTTCGGCCTCTACGAGACGAACTACTACTGGAAGAGCCAGGAGGAGTTCAAGGTCAAGTACATCAAGGCACGCATCGCCGAGGTCACCTCCGACGGGCACCGGCTGATCGTCAAGGGCGAGGACACGCTGGTGAAGCGCCCGATCACCATCCCCTTCGACATGGTCGTCCACGCGATCGGCATGGACCCGAACGTCGACAACGGCAAGCTCTCGTCGGTGTTCGGCATCGCGCTGCAGCCGCAGGGCTTTGTCGGCCGCGCGAACGCGTACACGACCCTCGGCGAGACCTCGCGCGCGGGCGTGTTCGTCGCCGGTGCGGCCACCGGGCCCGAGACGATCGACGACTCGATCGCGCAGGCGCGTGCTGCCGCGTTCGCTGCCTACGCGCTCGCGCGGCGGGCGCCCGTCCCGGCACACGCGGCGTGATCGGACTTCGACCACTGCTCGCGTCCCGGGCCGGTCCCGGCCCGGCGGCCTCCCGTCCGGAGCTCGAGCTTTCGGGTCCGAAGCTCGCCATTGCGCTGGAAGCGCTCGTCGTGAAGAGCGAGGAATTCGGCGGCGTCGAGCGCTACGTCGATGCGCTGAAGCTCAAGACGACGCTGTTCGCGAACGCGCTCGGCGGCGGCCGCGCGCCTGCGGTCGACGCGAAGACGCTGCGCCAGCTCCTCGCGCTCCTTGCGACCGTCCGCAGGCGCATCGGCCCGTGGCTCGACGCCGGCGGTGCCGAGACCCTGCGCGAGCGGATCGCGCGGCTCCTCGACGAGGCTGCCGACACCGCACACGCCGATCGCGCGCTCGCCGGGTTCTGCGCTGCGTGGCCCGACGACCGCGCACACCGCTGGGTCCGCGATCTCGGGGCGGAGATCCTGCACAACACCGATCCCGGGCGCTTCCCGCTGATGTGCCGCTGGGTGTGGGACCGGCGCAGCAACACGGGCGTGCTGCGCGAGCTGTGGCACACCGAGGACGTCGACCGCATCACGATCCAGATCCCCGACGGCTACGATACCTTCGTCGCGCTGCGCGAGGAGCTTTCGCAGTACCTGACGACCAACGGCGTCTACCGCGACGTGCTGCAATACGTCGACCTGCTGACCGCGCAGGTGTACGCCGAGTACATCACCGAGCAGGCCGGAAGCTACCTGCGCACCGATTTCCAGGGCCCCGAGGATCCGATGCTGCACACGCGCAGGATGCTCGGCCTCGACGTCGCACCCGGCGGGCGCTCGCGCCTCAAGGCCTTCGACGGACGGGCCGCCGTCGCCGAGGCGCCGCGGCTCGCCGGCTGACCCAACCGCCCACCTCGCCACGACGATGCCGATCCACGAGAAATCGCTGATCCGTCCAGAGCAGATCCGCTATCACGACAAGCTGGTGATGGACGGCATCGACGTATCGGGCCACTGGAGCCTCTTCGTCGAGCCGCGCGTCGTCACCGACTACAACGAAAAGCTGCAAGACGAGATCGCTGCGCTCCCCGGCGGCGAGCGCATACACCGCTGCTGGCAGTGCGGCTCGTGCACCAACTCGTGCACGGTCAACGCCGTCAACCCGGACTTCAACCCCCGCTTCTGGATCTACCTGATCCGCATGGGGATGGAGTCGGAGCTCCTGCGCGACAAGGAGATCATCTGGCAGTGCGTCTCGTGCAACAAGTGCACCTACGCCTGTCCGCGCGACGTGTTCCCCGAGGGCGTGATGAAGGCGACCGCCCACTGGCTCGAGCTCAAGGGGCACACGCCGCAGTCGAAGTCGTCGATGTTCGATGCCGAGTTCACCGAGCAGGTGGTCGCGACGGGGAAGATCGAGGAAGGGCGGATCATCCGCGGGTTCTTCAAGCGCAGCGGCCAGCCGCTCGCGCAACCGTGGCTGATCGAGATGGCGAAGCGCCTCGCGCGGCATCTGCCGCTCAAGATGGGCTTCCTGATGGGCATCGCCGCGATCGTTCGCCCGCGCACGCGCGGGTGGGGCCGGGCGAGGGGCGCGCTCGAGGACTACATCGCCGGGCAGGAGCACGCGCGGCGCAAGGCGCTCGGGCTCGATGAGCCGGGCTCCGCGCGGGCGCACGGCGCGGCGAAAGCGGCATCTGGAGCAGAAGGATGATGGATACGGACGATCGCAAGGAGCGCTACCGGAAGGTCGCGTACTACCCCGGGTGCGCGCTCGAAGGCACCGGGCACGCGTACAACCGCTCGACGAAGGCAGTCGGCAAGGCGCTCGGGCTCGAGCTCGACGAAGTGCCGAACTGGAACTGTTGCGGCGCGATGGAGGTGAAGAACGTCGACCCGAAGGTGCAGACCTACCTGTCGTCGCGCGTGATGGCGATCGCCGCGAGCGAAATGCACGCCGACGTCGTGATGGCGCCGTGCAACGGCTGCTACCACAACCTGAAGAAGGCCGAGTACGACCTCGCCCACGACGCCGCATCGCGCGACACCGTGGCCGCGATCTCGGCAAAGGCGGGGCACGCCACCTACGAGGCGGGCCAGGTCGAGACGATCCACGCGCTCGACTGGATCATGCACGGCGTCGGCGAGGACGAGCTGAGGAAGCGCGTGTCGAACTCGCTGCGCGGCCTGAAAATCGCGAACTACTACGGCTGCATGTACACGCGCCCGCGCCACATCTTCCCCGAGAAGGACAAGGGGCCGGGAAGCGACTCGACGCTGAAGCCGCACTTCATGGACGACCTGCTCGAAGCGGCCGGCGCGGTGAACGTCGATTTCCCGCTGAAGACCGCGTGCTGCGGGGGTGCCCACACGCTCTCGGACAGCGATCTGTCGACGAAGCTCGTACTGAACATCCTGCGGGCCGCCGAGGCCGCGGGCGCCGACGTGATCGCCACCGAATGCCCGACCTGCCATTCCGGCCTCGAAATGCACCAGGTGCGCGCGGAGAAGGTGCTGGGCGAGAAGACCACGGTGAAGATGCTCTACTTCACGCAGCTCCTCGGCATCGCGCTCGGCTTGAGCGCGCGCCAGGTCGGCGTCCAGGAGAACGTCTCCGACGGACTCGAGCCGCTGAAGGCACGAGGCATCGCGTGAGCGTCGCGGTGCCGGCACGCGACGCGGTAGGGAATTCGGCCGCATCCGCGCCGCACGCCGGCGGCGATCCGGGCGTCGCGCTCGTCGGCGTAGTCGAGAGCCGCCTCGCGGCGACCGAAGCACTCGCCGATCACCAGGATGCCGCGCGCGCGATGCTCGCGGTCGCCGAGGACGTGCTCGTCGACTGGGTCGCGGGTCGCGGAGAGGCGCCGACGCGGGCGACGCGCGAAGGCTTCCGGCTCCTCGCGCTGCACCGCCAGGGCGCGCAGGACCTGCCGAGCTTCAACGCCTGCCGCGAGACCTGCCGCGAGATCGCCTACCATTACAACGTGCTCTGCTTTGGCGATGCCGCCGGCACCTTGGCGGCGGACGAGGCCGCGCGCACGCGGACGATGATGGGCTTGCTCGTGCGGCACCTCGCGCTCTTCGTCGGCGGTAAAATGCACTCGGCCCGCGTCGGCGAGTTCTGCTGCGCGTCGCGGCCGCTTCGCCAGGACGACTGACCCAACGCCCGACCGACAGGACCTCCCATGCCAGACGTGCGCGGATGCCATCTCCCCGACGACCTCCTCTACGACGTCGAGAACCACATCTGGTTTCGCGAGCGCGGCGACGGCAACGTCACGCTCGGCATGACGACGGTGGCGACGGCGATGGCCGGCCAGCTCGTCGCGTTCACGCCGAAGAAGGCCGGCAAGGCGATCCAGGCCGGCAAGTCCTGCGCGACCGTCGAATCGGGCAAGTGGGTCGGGCCCGCCAAATCCGCCGCGGCGGGTGAGATCGTCGAGGTCAACGAGGCGCTGGTGAACCGGCCCGCGCTCGCCAACGACGACCCGTACGACGCCGGCTGGCTCATCGTGCTGAAGCCCGACGACTGGGCGAGCGTCAAGGGGACGCTCGTTCCGGGCAGCGCGGTCGCCGCCCCCTACGAAGCCAAGATGGCCGCCGACGGTTTTGCGGGCTGCGCAGCGAAGCCGTGAGCGTCGCCGCCACGCCGGGTGTGCGTACCCGGGTCGCAGCGCGGCGCGGCAAGCCGGTCGCGTACGACGTGCCCCGCGGCGCGACGCCACCGCTCTCCGAGTTGCAGAAGAGCGCGCTGCGCGCGGCAAGGCTTCTCAAGGCGATGTCGAATCCGGCGCGTCTCGTCATCCTCTGCCAGCTCGCCGACGGCGAGCGCTCGGTCGGCGACCTCGAGCGCGCGGTCGGCCTGTCGCAATCGGGGATCTCGCAGCACCTCGCCGTACTGCGACGCGAGCGCGTGGTGTCGTACCGGCGCATCCGCCAGACCGTTCTCTACGCGCTCGCGAGCCGCGATGTCGTCGCGCTGATGGCGACGCTGCACGGCGTGTTCTGCGGCTCCGGCGCCAAGGCTAAGCGCGCCGGCTCCGCGTGATCGCCCGCCAGTCGGCGTAGCGCGGCCGCCAGCCGAGCATGCGCCCGGCGAGCGAGCAGTCGACGGTGAGCGAGCGCTCGATGCCGCGGTGCCAGCCCGGCTCGCCTCCCCAGCGCGCGACCGTCCACGCCGCGGCGAGCATCGCGCGCGCGACGCCGGGCGCCACGGCGGCGGCATGCCGATGCCGCGCGGTCACGAGCTCCTTCAGCGAGAACGACGACGGCGCCGCGAGGTTGAACGTTCCCGCCTCGCCCCGGCGCGCCGCGTGGAGCGCCAGCATGACGGCCTGCGCGACGTCGTCTTCGTGGACGCACTGGAAGCGCGGCTGCGGATCGGGCAGGCGCAGGTAGCAGGGAGCCGCAAAGAGCCGGCGCAGGAGCGGCTGCGCATTCGGACCGAGGATCGCGACCGGCCGCAGGATGACGGCTCGCGGCCCTTCACGCGCGATCCAGGTCTCGACCTCGGCCTTGTGCTCGGCGTAGCGGAAGCCGGCGAGCGGGGCGAGCGGCGTCGATTCGGCGAGGTCCTCGCCGTTGCCGTACACGGCCGCCGACGACAGGTGGACGATCGCCTGCACGCGAAGGCGTGCCGCCGCCGCGAGGAGCGCCTTCGTCGCGTCGACGTTGGTCGTGCGCATCGCCGTCTCGCGGGCGCGCCCCCGCAGCACCACCGCGGCGAGGTTGACGAGCGCGCCGGCGCCTTCGATGCGCGCCAGCGTCGCCGGGTCGCCGATGTCGCCCCGCACCGCTTCGAGCCTGCGATGGCGGAACTCGACCGGAGCGCAGTCGATCGCGACGACGCGATCGACCAGCGGATCGGCGCACAGGACCGGAAGGAGCGCGCGCGCGAGCCTTCCCGCGGCCCCGGTGACGACGACGCGCACCGTGCGTGCCGTGCCCTCGTTCACGGCGAGCCGAGCGCCGGCACGACCTGCTCCGCGATGCACGCCAGCGACTCGCGCACGACGCCGGTCGGGAGGACCCCTGCGCCGACGGCGCACAGGAGGTGCGTGACGCCCGCCTGGCGATAGCGCGCGATCTTCGCGAGGCATTCGGCAGGGGTGCCGACGACGGTGAGCCCGGCGAGATCGAGCAGCCGCGGACGTGCACCGAAGCGTGCGAGACGCCGATAGCGCCCGATTTCGCGCAGGCCCTCGTAGCCCGGAACGAGGCGCTCGAGCACCGGAGCGACGACCTTCAGGAGCTCACCGTAGAACCACCGGAACGCGGGCGCCGCGAGCCGCCTCGCCCGCGCACCGTCTTCGAGGCAGAGCATGCCGACGGTCATGCCGATGCGCATCGGCTCCGCGCGTCGCCACGCGTTGCGATAGCGCGCGAGGTCGGACGCGACCATGAACCACGGCTTGAACGGCCCCGCGAGCACGCCGAGCCCTTCGCGCGCCGCCCATCCGTAGGTGTCGGGGCTCACCGCCGCCACCCACAGCGGCGGGTGCGGACGCTGCAGCGGCCGCGGCACGATGCGTGCGTCGCCCGGAAAGGAGCCGCGGCTCCCTGCGAACGGGATCGCGTCGCCCGCCGCCGCCGCGCGGATGACCGCGAGCGACTCGTCGACGAGCTCGCGGCTCGCGCCCATATCGGCGCCGAAGGTCGCGAACTCCTGCGGCGAGAAGCCGCGGCCGATGCCGACTTCGAGGCGGCCGTCGCAGAGGAGGTCGAGCGTTGCGATGCGCTCGGCGACGTGGACCGGATGATGGTAGGGGAGCGGGATCACGCCGAGGCCGAGGCGCAGCCGCGACGTGCGCCGGGCGAGCGCGGCGAGCACGAGCTCGGGCTTCGACGAGTGCGAATAGCCGGGCATCAGGTGATGCTCGGTCAGCCAGACCCCGTGGAAGCCGAGGCGGTCGGCAAGCTCGATTTCGTCGAGCGCCTCGGCGTAGGTGCGCGCCTCGCTGCGGGGTGCCCCCGGAACGACGGGAAGCTCGTAGAAGAGATCGACCTTCAGGAAGTGCCTCCGCGTGGCCGCCGCAATTGTATGATCGCTCGGGTCGTCGCTCGTGCGGCCGCATCGGGGCCCACCCGCCGGATCACGTGTACGCCGCCACTCCTCACACCGCAAACCCCGGAAGCGCCGTCCCCGACGACGCCACCTATGTCGACCCGGTGCCGACGATCGACTGGGATGCCGTCGATCATGCGTGCTGGTGGGTGCCGCCCGGCGCGCTCTCGCTCGCGACGGTTCCTGCGTTCGAGGCGCAGCCGCTCGCCGTGCGCCGGCGTGTTTCGCACCTCGAGTACCTCCACCTCGTCGAAACGGGCCTCGTGCTCGAGGCGTTCTTCGTCGAGCGGCTCGCGTGGCTCGCCGGGCGCACGGCGAACCCGCAGGCGCGCAGCGCGTACCTGCGCGAGATCCGCGAAGAGTCCGGTCACAGCCTGATGTTCGTCGAACTGCTGCGGCGAAGCGAGGGTGAGGTCGCCCGTCCGCGTGCCGGTGTCCGCTTCGTTCGCGCGCTCGCCCGCAGGCTCGCACCCGACTCGGCGCTCTTCTGGGCGATGACGATGATCGGCGAGGAGCTCCCCGCGCGCCTCACGTGCACGGTCGAGGCGGGGCCCGAGGAGGTGACGATGAGTCGCGTCGTCGTGTCCATGGCGCGCGTTCATGGTGCCGACGAGGCCGGGCACGCGGCATTCGCGCGCGAGCGCTGCGCGGAGGCCGCGGCGCGGCTTCCGGCTTGGCGGCGTACCGCGCAGTCAGCGGTGCTCGCCGCGTGGCTCGCGGCGTTCGAGCGCTACCTCTTCTACCCGCAACCGGATCTCTATGCGCGCGCCGGTCTTGCCCCGGGCGCGCACTGGCGCGCGTGCGCGCTCGCCAACCCCGCGCGGCGCGCGCTCGCCGCAAGGCTCATCGCACCGTCAGTGGCCTTCCTGCGCGGGATTGGCTGGGCGCTTGGCGGGCCGCGTCAGAAGTGATGCGCCCACTGCACGCCGATCGACCACTCGTACATCTGGATCTTTTCCTGCATCGACGCCTGCATGCTCGGCGGGAAGAAGTTGTTGAACAGGCTCGCACCCGACACGCTGTTGTTGAACGCGTACATGAACGCGCCGGTGACGTCGTTCTGCGCGTCGATCTTGTAGGTCGCGCCGAGCGTCGCGTGATCCTGGACCACGCCCGGCGCGATGATGTTGAACGTCACGTCCTGCGGCTCGATCGGGTTGTCGGTGTGGTTGTAGCCGGCACGCAGCGTCCATTGCGCGTTGAGCTTGTACTGGACGCCGAGCTTGACGACGTTGACGTCGCGCCAGCCGAAGCCGGCCCCGTTGGACCCGCCGAGGCACGCCGAAGGGTTGCCGCCCGCGCACTGCAGGATCAGGTTGCTGCGGTTGGAAACCGAGTGGACGTCGCTGTAGTTGATCCGCTCGTAGTCGAGCGCGAACAGCCACTCGGGCGCCGGCGTGAACGCGACGCCCACGCCCCAGTTCGACGGGATGTCGAAGCCCCCCGACTCGGCGAACAGCCCCTGATACTTGCCGAAGCCGCCCATGCTGATCTTGGACGCGTAGGTCGCCCCGACCGCGATCTGCGGAGTGATCTGGCCGTAGTAGCCGACGCGCACGCCCCATCCGGTCGAGCTGTCGTAGCCGTTGTTGCTGACGTTGCCCGGTGAAGTCGACAGTCCGGCGAACGCCTGCAGGCCCTCCATCTTGAAGCGCTGGTAGGCGAACAGCGGTGCGATGCCGATCGAGTTCTGCGGATTGATCTTCCAGGCGATGGTCGGCGCGACCACCAGCTGCGACAGATCCATGTTCAGCCTGCCGTTGCCGCACAGGAGGTTGTAGGGACCCGGCGACGGATTGAAGCCCGTGCCCGGCCCGGTCGCCGGGCCGCAGGCGCCCGGCGAGGGCAGCTGGCCGCCGGCGTAATCGGTGTTCATGCCGCCGTTGCCGTACACGGTCACGCCGAGCGACAGGTCCGGGCGGATCATCGTGTTGTAGGCCATTTCGGGAATGCCGAAATAGTTGCTGTCGCTGGTGACCGAGGCGTCGAGGCCGAAGCCCGCGCCGTCGGTGCGCTCGGACTTGCGGTGCGGACTGAACAGGTCGATGCCGAGCGAGAACTGGTTGCCGGCGAAGGCCATGGTCGCGGGGTTGTTGGCACCGCCGTAGGCGTCACCGGTCACGGCGATCGACGCGCCCCCCATGCCCTTGGCGACCATGCCGTAGCCATGGCTGAAATACCCGTCGGTCGCGTGTGCGGCCAGCGGCATGGCGGCGACGAGTGCCGCGATCAGTCGTTTCTGCACAGTGCCCTCCTTGGCTAGATAAACAGGCTGACGTCGGCGTCCTTCGCCATCGGCAGGAACGACGCTGCGCCGACGAACTCGGTCACCTCGGGAATGAAGTCCTTGCGCTTGTAGCCGAACAGGTCGACGGTCATCTGGCAGCCGATCAGCCTGACGCCCGCCTCGAGGGAGAGGCTGCGAAGCTCGGCGATGTCGGCGACCCCCTTGCTCCTGATCGTCTTGCGCATCATCCGCGTGGCAAACGCCTCGTACTCCGGAATCAGCGACTGCACGGCGTTGGGGACGTTCCAGCGGATCGACCTGAACCACTTGGGCCCCATCGGCATCTTCATCGGCATCGCAGGGTTGCCGAGCGGACTCACCTTGAGCTTCCTCATGTCCTTGCGCAGGAGCTCGAGCCCGTAGAAGGTGAAGAAGACCGCGACGTCCCAGCCGAGCGCCGCTGCCGTCGACGCGAGGATGAACGGCGGGTAGGCCCAGTCGAGCGTCCCCTTGGTCGCGATGATCGTCATCGAAGGTGTGCGCGCGGCTTCGCGCGCGGCGAGCGCTTCCTCGATCTTCGAGGGCAGGATCTCGTCGAGGCGCTTCGCGACGAGCTCGTCGAGCGACGCCGCGTCGCCTGCTGTGGCCTGCGTGGAAATGACCTCTTTCAGCCTGTCGGGTGCGAGAGCCATTGGACCCTCCTGCGATGGCGCATCGAGGAATCGCCCGCCAACCGATTGCATTAGCGGACGCTAATTTAGAGGATGCTAATGGAAGCTCCGGGAGCCCGCAAGCGCCGCAAGCGTCCGCCTTGACGCGGCGCAAACCCCGGGGTCCCGTTCGGGGTCAATGCCGCAGTGCGGCAATCCCGGCGCCGATGCCGTCGAGCGTCAGCGCAAACATGCGCGGGCCGAGCACGCCCTGGATGAGCGCGGTGCTTCGCGTCGTCGCCCAGCCTCGCTGGGGTTCGGGGTTCCACCAGACGACGCTGCGGAAGTGGGCGAAGATCCGTGCGAGCCAGGCGAGCCCCGGCTCGAGGTTCCGGTATTCGGCGCTGCCGTCGATCGCGGTGAGCTCGTACGGGCTCATCGATGCGTCGCCCACGATGACGACCTTCCAATCCGGCCCGTAGGTCCGCAGCAGCTCGAGGGTCGGGAACATCTCGGTCCTTCGCCTGCGGTTGTCGCGCCAGACGTGGTCGTAGATGCAGTTGTGGAAGTAGAACGTCTCGAGGTGCCTGAACTCCGAACGTGCGGCCGAGAAGAGCGCCTCGCACGCCTCGACGTGCGGATCCATCGACCCGCCGACGTCGAGGAAGAGGAGCACCGCGACGCGGTTCTTCCGCTCGGGACGCAGGCGCAGGTCGAGCCATCCGGCGTTTCTCGCCGTGCCCGCGACCGTCGCGTCGAGGTCGAGCTCGTCGGCAACGCCTTCGCGGGCGAAGCGCCGCAGCCTGCGCAGCGCGATGCGGAGGTTCCTCGTATTGAGCTCGACGTCGCCGTCGAGGTTGCGATACGCCCGTTCGTCCCAGACGCGGACGGCGCTCCTGTTCCCCGCGCTCTGCGCTCCGAGGCGGATGCCCTCGGGATGCAAGCCGTGCGCGCCGAACGGACTCGTTCCGCCGGTGCCGATCCACTTGCTGCCGCCCTGGTGGCGCTCGCGCTGCTCGGCGAGGCGCTCGCGGAAGCGCTCGAGGAGGCGCTCGATGCCGCCCTGCGCCTCGATCGCGCGCCGATCCTCGTCGGACAAGTGCCTCACGAACTTGCGCCGCAGCCATTCGCCGGGCACCTTCGGCTCCGCGCCCAGCAGCGCGTCGACGCCCTCGAAGTACGACGCAAACGCGGCGTCGAAGCGGTCGTAGAACTGCTCGTCCTTGACGAGGCACGCGCGGGCGAGCGCGTAGAAGTCGTCGAGCGAGCCCGACACGACGCGCCGGTCGAGCGCCTCGACGAGGGTCAGGAACTCGCGCGTGCTGACCGGCAGGCGGAACGCGCGAAGGTGCAGGAAGAAGTCGACCAGCATCGGGCGCGACGCCCGACGCGGATGCGCCGGGCGGGAACCGGATCAGTCGCGCCGCCCGGCCGGCGTCAGGCGACGCTCAGCGCCACTTCGCAGCGATCGCATCGAGGCCCGCTCGCTGGAAGTCCTGCGGGGTCATCGCCGGCAGGAGGCTCACCTGCGCGTCGAACAGCAGGAACCACGGCTCGGCGAACTTCGGCATCTCCGAAACGTCCTTCATGTCGACGATCAGGATGCCGCCGCGTTTGCCGTCCTCGGCGGTGAAATACACCGCCTCGGGCTTGGTCTCGTCGAGGATCCTGCGCATCTTCTCGCCGATCGTGCCGTCGGCGATCGCCTGATTGAACTTGTGGATGGGAAGCGAGACGCGCATCACGAATTTCATCTTGATCTCCTGAGGTGGCTGGTTGGCGACGGTTCACGGCGCGCGTGCGCGCCGCGGGGCGGCAGCCCGCAGGCATCGTACGCCTTTCGCGCCCTCAGCGGACGAGGCGATGCTGCAGGTGCCGCTTCACCGCCGGCCACTCGCCGTCGACGATGCTGAACACCACGGTGTCGCGGCGGCTCCCGTCGGCGAGGAGCTGGTGATTGCGCAGCACGCCGTCCTGCTTCGCGCCCAGGCGGGCAATCGCCGCGCGCGAAGCGAAGTTGAACCAGTGGGTGCGGAACTCGACCGCGATGCAGCCGAGCGTCTCGAAGGCGTGCCCGAGCAGCATCAGCTTGCACTCGGTGTTGATCGCGGTGCGCTGCGCGCGCTTCGCGTACCAGGTGTGCCCGATCTCCAGCCTGCGGTTGGCCGCATCGACGTTGAAGTAACGCGTGCTGCCGACGACCTCGCCCGTCACCGCATCGCGCACGGCGAAAGGCATCGCGCCGTGCCGCTCGCGCATCTCGAGCGCCGCCTCGATCCACGCGTGCGTCCGCTCGGGCGGCGGCACCGACGTGTACCAGAGCTCCCACAGCCTGCCGTCGGCGGCGGCGCGTCCGATCGCATCCTCGTCGCCGGGCGTCAGCGGCGCGAGGACCGCGCGGGCGCCGACGAGCCTGACCGGTTCGACGAAACGCGCTTCCATCGCTCAGCGTCCGCCGCGCGCCATGAACGCGACTCGCTCGAACAGGTGCACGTCCTGCTCGTTCTTGAGGAGCGCGCCGTGAAGCGGGGGAAGGACCGTCCGGTGGTCCCTGCTGTGCAGCGCCTCGGGCGGAATGTCCTCGGCGAGCAGGAGCTTCAGCCAGTCGAGGAGCTCGGATGTCGAGGGCTTCTTCTTCAGCCCCGGGACCTCGCGCAGATCGAAGAACGCCTCGAGCGCCTCGGCGAGAAGCTCGTGCTTCAGCCCCGGGAAGTGGACGGCGACGATCTCGCTCATCGTCTCGCGATCGGGGAAGCGGATGTAGTGGAAGAAGCAGCGGCGCAGGAACGCGTCGGGAAGCTCCTTCTCGTTGTTCGACGTGATGACGACGAGCGGACGATGCCGCGCGACGATGGTCCGCTGCGTCTCGTAGACGTGAAACTCCATCCGGTCGAGCTCGCGCAGGAGATCGTTCGGGAACTCGAGGTCGGCCTTGTCGATCTCGTCGATCAGCACGACTGCCGGCGCGTCGGAGTCGAACGCCTCCCAGAGCACGCCGGGGCGGATGTAGTTCGCGATCTCGGCCACGCGCGCATCGCCGAGCTGCGAATCGCGCAGGCGCGCGACCGCGTCGTACTCGTAGAGGCCCTGCTGCGCCTTCGTCGTCGACTTCACATGCCACGCGAAGAGCGGGCGTCCGAGCGCGCGCGCGACCTCCTCGGCGAGCAGCGTCTTGCCGGTGCCGGGCTCGCCCTTGACGAGAAGCGGCCGCTCGAGCGCCAGCGCAGCGTTGACCGCGAGCTTGAGGTCGCGGGTGGCGACGTAGGTCGGTGATCCTTCGAAACGCATCGCGCCCTCCCGGCGGCATCCGCCCGGCAGCGACATTATTTCACGCCCCAGGTGTCGCCCTAGGTGTGAAGCTCTGCGAAACGGGAACGGAGCCTGTGTGAGCGATCGGCCGCGCCGGGAAGCGGCGGGGATGCTCAGGCGCGCGAGTTCGACCGCGAAGGCCGGGGGAGCGGGGTACCGTGACGCGCGAGTTCGGCTGCGAAACGCAGCCGGTGTTTGAGTCCGTCACGGTACCCCGCTCCCCCGGTCTCCACGGTCGGTGTAGAGCGCGCCTGAGCATCCCCGCCGCTTCCCGGCGCGGC
>JAFEDF010000242.1 GCA_018241785.1 Pseudomonadota bacterium
ATCCTCGAGTTCGAGGCGATCGGTCCCGTCCCGTTCTGCGGCATGATGCTGGCCGACATGGGCGCGGACGTGCTCGTCGTCGACCGCCCGGTCGACCCCCGCCTCGGCTTCGGACGCGAGCGCTGGTACGACGTCATGATGCGCGGCCGGCGCTCGGTCACGGTCGATCTCAAGACCGAGGCCGGCGTCGCGGCAGCGGCGCGCCTTTCCTCGAAGGCCGATGCGCTGATCGAGGGCTTTCGCCCGGGAGTCATGGAGCGGCTCGGCCTCGGACCCGACGTCCTTCGCGCGGTCAATCCGCGGCTCGTCTACGGCCGCATGACGGGCTTCGGGCAGGACGGGCCGCTCGCGCCGAGGGCCGGGCACGACATCGACTACATCGCGCTCTCGGGCGTGCTTCATGCCATCGGGAGAAAGGGTGGCGCACCCGTGCCTCCGCTCAACCTCGTCGGGGATTTTGGCGGAGGCGGCATGCTGCTCGCCTTCGGCGTCGCCTGCGCGCTCCTCGAAGCCCATCGGTCGGGCAAGGGGCAGATCGTCGACGCTGCGATGGTCGACGGCGCAGCGACGCTCGCGACGATGTTCTTCGGGATGGCGGCGGCGGGCCGCTGGAGCGAGGCGCGCGGCGAGAACGTGCTCGACAGCGGTGCGCCGTGGTACGACACCTACGAGACGAGCGACGGCAAGTACGTCGCGATCGGAGCGATCGAGCCGAAGTTCTACGGCGAACTCCTCGCGAGGCTCGGCCTGCGGAATCGGACGAATCTTCCGCCGCAGCACGAGGAGAGCGGCTGGCCGGCGCTGCGCACCGCATTCGCCGACGCGATCGGGACGAAGACCCGCGACGAATGGTGCCGGATCTTCGACGGCTCCGACGCCTGCTTCGCTCCGGTGCTGACCTTCACCGAGGCGCGCGCGCACCCGCACAATACCGCGCGCGGCACGTTCACCCGCGTCGGCGCCGTCGA
The DNA here is from genome assembly GCA_018241785.1 of Pseudomonadota bacterium. Lineage (GTDB taxonomy): Bacteria > Pseudomonadota > Gammaproteobacteria > Burkholderiales > Casimicrobiaceae > VBCG01. Next base: position 969 of record JAFEDF010000242.1, read on the forward strand.
CCAGCCCGCACCGGCGCCGCGCTTCTCGCGCACCCCCGGCATGATCCGCCGGGCGCCGCCCGAGCGCGGCGAAGGCGGCGCAGCGGCCCTCGCCGACTGGGGCTTCTCGCCGGAGGAAATCGAAGCGCTGAGGTCGCTCGGCCTCGCCTTCAGTGCAGCTTGACGTGCGGCTCGGTGCGGCGGGTGATCATCCGCGCGCTCCCGCCGCGGCGAGCGCGCTCGCCTCGGCCGCAGCGACCGCGGTCATGTTGAGGATGCGCCGCACCGTCGACGACGGTGTCAGCACGTGGACCGGCCTCGCCGCGCCGAGCAGGAAGCCTCCGATCGCGATGCCCTCGCTGGCGATCACGCGCAGCGTGTTGTAGGCGATGTTCGCCGCGTCGATGTTGGGCATGATCAGCAGGTTGGCATCGGTCGCGAGGCGGGAATCGGGGAACTCGCGGTCGCGGATCTCCTTCGACAGCGCGGCATCGGCCTGCATTTCGCCCTCGACGGCAAGGTCGGGCATGCGCGCGACGATGACGTCGAGCGCGTCGCGCATCTTCTGCGCCGACGGGGCATCCGAGCTGCCGAAGCTCGAATGCGACAGCAGCGCCACCGAAGGCCTGAGTCCGAAGCGCTGCACCTGCTCGACGGCGAGCAGCGTCATCTCGGCGATCTCCGCGGCATTCGGGTCGCGATTGACGTGCGTGTCGCAGATGAAGAGCTGGCGCCTCGGTGTCAGCACCATCTGCATCGCGGCCAGCGTGTGCACCCCTTCGCGCATCCCGATCACGTTGCGGATGTAGCGCAGGTGGTCCGGAAAGTTGCCGCTGGTGCCGCACAGCATCGCGTCGACGTCGCCGCGGTGCACGAGCATCGCCCCGATCAGCGTCGGCCGGCTGCGCATCTCCTCCATCGCCGGCCCGCGCGTGACGCCGTGGCGTCGCATCATCCGGTAGTAGTCGAGCGCGTATTCGCGGTGACGCGGATCGTCGAGGATGTTGACGACCTCGCAGTCGCGCCCGGGGTCGAGCCTCAAGCCGAGCTTGGCGAGGCGCGAGCGAATGATGTCGGGTCGTCCGATCAGGACCGGTACGGCAAGCCGCTCGTCGACCGCCGCCTGCGCCGCGCGCAGCACGCGCTCGTCCTCGCCCTCGGCATACGCGACCCGCCGCGCCGAGCGGCGCGCGGCGGCGAACACCGGGGCCATCGGCGTGCCCGAGTGGTAGACGAACTGCAGGAGCTTCTCGCGGTACAGGTCGAAGTCGGCGATCGGACGCGTTGCGACGCCGCTCTCCATCGCGGCTTTCGCGACGGCGGGCGCGATGTTGACGATGAGCCGCGGGTCGAACGCGCGCGGAATCAGGTAGTCGGGCCCGAACGCGGGCGTCGCCTCTCCGTAGGCGAGCGCGACGATCTCCGAAGGCTCGGCACGGGCGAGGTCGGCGAGCGCACGCGTCGCTGCAAGCTTCATCGGCTCGTTGATCGCCGATGCGCCGCAGTCGAGCGCACCGCGGAAGATGAACGGGAAGCAGAGCGAATTGTTGACCTGGTTCGGGTAGTCCGAGCGTCCGGTGCCGATCAGGCAGTCGGGGCGCACGGACTTCGCGAGCTCGGGGCGGATCTCGGGCTCGGGATTGGCCATCGCGAGGATGATCGGCCGCGCCGCCATCCGTTCCACCATCGCTGCGGTGAGCACGCCCCCGGTCGACAGGCCGAGAAAGACGTCGGCGCCGTCGATCGCGTCGGCGAGCGTGCGCGCGGGGGTCTCGCGCGCGTAGCGCGCCTTGTCGGCGTCGACGCCGCCGCGGCCGCGGTACACGACACCCTTGCTGTCGACGATCGTGACGTGCTCGCGCGCGAGGCCGAGGCTCACCTGCAGGTCGAGGCAGGCGATCGCGGCGGCTCCGGCACCCGAGCAGACGAGCCTCACGTCACCGATGTTCTTGCCGACGATCGCGAGCGCATTCAGCACCGCTGCGGCGGCGACGATCGCGGTACCGTGCTGGTCGTCGTGAAACACGGGCACCTTGAGCCGCTCGCGAAGCTTGCGCTCGATGTAGAAGCACTCCGGAGCCTTGATGTCCTCGAGGTTGATGCCGCCGAACGTCGGCTCGAGCGCCGCCACCACGTCGACGATCCGGTCGGGATCGGAGGCACCGATCTCGATGTCGAACACGTCGATGCCGGCGAACTTCCTGAAGAGGCACGCCTTGCCCTCCATCACCGGCTTGCCGGCGAGCGCGCCGATGTTGCCGAGGCCGAGCACCGCGCTGCCGTTGGTGATCACCGCGACCAGGTTGGCGCGGGCGGTGTAACGCGCTGCGAGCGCAGGATCGGCGGCGATCGCCGTGCACGCATAGGCGACTCCCGGCGAATAGGCGAGTGACAGGTCGCGCTGATTCGCGAGCGCCTTGGTCGGCGCAATCGAAATCTTTCCCGGGACCGGATACTCGTGATACTCGAGCGCTGCAGCCTTCAGTTGCTCTTCCGCCATCATCGATCTCCTTGCTGCGCGATCGACTAAATCCCCTCCGCTCCTCCGAAATGCGTCAGTCTTTCACGCTTCTCCTCTTCTTCGAAATAGCGTGCCGACGGGTTGACGAGGTCGCTGCGGCTGACGATGCCGACCAGCCGACGGCGATCCTCGTCGGCGACCACTGCGAGCCGCTCGACGCCGTTGACCGCCATCCGTGTCGCGATCACGCGCCCCGTCTCGCCGGGGAGCGCCACCACTGCAGGCGGCGTGACGATCGACGCGAGCGATTGCCGCCCCTGCGAATCGGTCTCGAGCGCGGTGGCGAGCGTCGCGCGGTCGACGATACCGAGCAGCTCGCCGCCCTGGCCCACGACGGGAAAGCCGCGGAACTGCTGCTGGGGTCCGAAGTAGGTGGCGAGCACGTCGTGGACGCTCATCGCGCCCGGAATCGTCGCGACGTTGGTCGTCATCACCTCCTCGACCAGCACGCGCTCGAGGTTGTCGACCGAGTACTCGCGGTAGATGTGGAAGCCGCGTCGCGCGACCTTCTCGGTCAGGATCGAGCGGCGCATGACCAGCACGGTGAAGCCGTAGGCGACGACGCAGGTCAGCATCAGGGGCAGGAAAGACGTCGGATCGCGCGACAGCTCGAAGGCGAACACGATCGCCGTAAGCGGCGAACGCATGACGCCGGCGAGCACCGCCGCCATGCACACGAGCGGCCACAGCGACGGGCTCGCCCCCGGCAGCACCGGTCCGATCACCGTGCCGAGCCCGGCCCCCATGATGAGGAGCGGCGCCAGCACGCCGCCCGACGTGCCTGACCCCAGCGCGATCGACCAGATGATGAACTTCACCACGACGAGCGACAGCGCGACCGACAGCACGAGATGCCCGGCGAGGAGATCGGCGATCACGTCGTAGCCGACGCCGAGGGCGCGCGGCTGGAAGTAGCCGCCGATGCCGACGGCGAGGCCGCCGAGCGCCGGCCACCACATCCAGTGCAGCTTGAACTTGCTGAACGTGTCCTCGCAGAAGTAGACGGCGACGGTCAGGAGCGAGCCGAGCGCTCCCGACAGGAGGCCCGCGACCACGCAGGATAGGAAGCCGAGCGCGCGGATCTCCTCGTGCGGCGGCACCGGGAAGAGCGGCCCGCTCCCCAGCAGGAGCGGGCGCATCACTGCTGCGATCGCGCTCGCCAATGCGACCGGGATGAGACTTCTCGGGCGCCACTCGAAGAGCAGCAGCTCGACCGCGAGGAGCACTGCTGCAACCGGCGTGTCGAACACCGCCGCCATGCCGGCGGCCGCTCCGGCGACGAGCAGCGTCTTGCGCTCGGCTGCCGTGAGGTGAAAGTTCTGCGCGACGAGCGAGCCGAACGCGCCGCCCGTCATGATGATCGGACCCTCGGCGCCGAAGGGCCCGCCGCTGCCGATGACGATCCCCGACGAGAGCGGCTTCAGGATCGCGACCTTGAAGTCCATCTTGCTCTTGCCGAAGAGGATCGCCTCGAGCGCCTCGGGAATGCCGTGACCGCGGATCTTGTCGGAGCCGAAGCGTGCGATCAGCCCGACGATCAGGCCGCCGAGCGCCGGGACGAGCACGATCGCGCGCCCGAGATGGGACGCCGCCGGCGACACCGTCGCGAACGACAGCGTCTGGAAGAAGAACAGGTTGGTGAAGAAGCCGATCATCCGCAGCAGCAGCCATGCGATGAACGCGCAGGCGACGCCGACGACGGCGGCGATCAGCGAGATCAGCAGGACCCGGCGGTTGGCGGCGAAGTCTCCCCGCTGGTCTTCGATCGGGGACGTTGCGTGGAGGCCGGATGGGTTCGACATGGGCGGGAAACGGCAGCGCGCCGCGAGGACTCGCAGGCGCGCCCGTGACGAAGTATATTCTGTCCAGTCCGGTCGCTTCGCCCAGCCTGAAGCATGCGGCGCGCGGTGGCTCGCCCGCCGCTCGAAAGGAGGAACCGATGCTCTCGCATCCACTCGTTCGCCTGACGGCCCTCGCCGCGGGGCTCGCATTCGCCGACGCCGTCCACGCGTTCACGCTGACGAGCCCCGATTTCGCGCGCGGGGGCACGATCGGCAAGGAGCAGGTCTATGACAGCTTCGGCTGCACCGGCGGCAACGTCTCGCCCGCGCTCGCATGGACCGGCGCACCGGCCGGCACGAAGAGCTTCGCGCTGCTCGTCCACGACCCCGACGCACCGACGGGTGGCGCCGGCTGGTGGCACTGGGTCGTCGTCGACATTCCCGCGACGACGCACTCGCTGCCGAAGAATGCCGGCAAGGCCGACGGCAGCGGACTTCCCGCCGGAGCGGCAAGCTTTGCTTCCGATTTCGGCGCACCCGGCTACGGCGGCCCGTGTCCTCCGGTCGGCGACAAGCCGCACCATTACCACTTCACGATCTACGCGCTCAAGGTCGACAAGCTCGACCTCCCGAAGGGCGCCACGGCATCGCTCGCCGGGTTCATGGTGAATGCGAATGCGATCGGCAAGGCGACGCTGATCGGGACGTTCGGGCGCCCGAAATGACCACCGACCGAACGCGCCAGAGCGGCCGCGCCGGCGCTCCCGGAGGCCTGCCCGGCGCCCTGCGGCGCGCGCTCGCCGCGATGGGAGCGCAGACCGCGATTCCGTTTCGCGTCGTCTTCGCCGACGGCGCCGAATACGCCAACCACGCTGCCGAGCCGGCATTCACGCTGCGCTTCAACTCGCGCCGCGCCGAGACGCGCGCGGCGGCCTACGGGCACGTCGGGTTGCTCGAAGCCTACTTCGACGGCGGGCTCGACGTCGACGGCGATTTCGCGCTGCCGTTTCGCGCGGCGTTCCAGGCGTCGTTCGACCAGCACTCGAGCCCGCTCGTCGCGCTGCGCAACCGCTGGCACGAGGCGCGCTACTCCAACCACTCGATCGCGCAGGCCAAGGCCAACGCCCGCTTCCACTACGGTCTCGGCGAGCCTTTCTACCGGCTGTGGCTCGACCGCGTCGGCATGATGTACACGTGCGCCTACTGGAAGGAGGGCACGACGACCCTCGAGGAAGCGCAGACCAACAAGATGGACCATGTATGCCGCAAGGTCCGGCTCGCGGCGGGCGAGACCTTCGTCGACGTCGGCTGCGGCTGGGGGGGACTCCTGTTCCACGCGTGGGAGCGATACGGTGCGATCGGCACCGGCATCAACACGACGACCGAGCAGGTGAACGAGCTTCGCTCGATGCTCGCCGCACGCGGCCTCGCAGACCGCATCGGGGTCGTCGAGTGCGACTTCCGCGAGATTCCGGGGCAGTACGACAAGCTCCTGTCGATCGGCACGCTCGAACACGCCGGCCGCGACCAGATGAGCGAGGTCGTGCGCGCGCACGCCAACGCGATGAAGCCGGGCGCGCTCGGCGTGATCCATTTCATCGGTCACGTCGGGATGCGCGACACCGAGTTCTACATTCGCAAGTACATCTTCCCCGGCGGGTGGATCCCGAGCCTCGCCGAGGCGATCACCGCGATGGAGGCCTGCGGGCTCGAGATCGTCGACGTCGAGAACCTGCGCCGGCACTACGCGCTCACCCTCGACTGCTGGGCCGACCGCTTCGACGAGCGCTGGGAGGAGATCGCCGCGATCGATCCCGCACGCTTCAACGAGCGCTTCAGGCGCATCTGGCGCACCTACCTGCGGTCGTGCGCCGAGATGTTCCGCTCGGCGACCGCGCAGACGAACCTCTTCCAGGTGACGGTGAGCAAGGGCAACCTCGGAGCGCGCTACCCGATGAGCCGGCGCTTCCTCTATTCGCCGGCCGGATGAGCGGCCACGCGGAAAAGCAGGCGCGCCTTCTCGCCGACCTCGCCGCTGCACCGCCCGGCTCCCGTCCGACCGCTTCCAAACCGACGTCGAACCTGTTCCGCGACCGTCCGGGCACGCCGGGCCGTCGCGTCAGCCTCGCGCACTTCGACGAGGTGATCGCGGTCGACGCCGCGGCCGGGACCGTCGACGCCGAGGGGATGATCACCTACGAGGCGCTCGCCGACGCGACGCTCGCGCACGGCACGATGCCCGCGGTGGTCCCGCAGCTGAAGTCGATCACGCTGGGCGGCGCCGTCGCCGGCGTCGGCATCGAGGCGTCGTCGTTCCGGCACGGACTCGTGCACGACACCGTCGTCGAACTCGACGTCCTGACCGGCGACGGCGCCGTCGTGACCTGCACGGCGGAGAACGAGCACCGCGACCTCTTCTTCGGCTTTCCGAACTCCTACGGCACGCTCGGCTACGCGCTCCGGGTACGCGCGAGGACGATTCCGGTGCGAAGCTTCGTCGCGATCGAGCACGCCGCCCACAGCGACCCGGCGGCGTACTTCGACGACATTGCACGCCGGTGCGCGACACCCGGCACCAATTTCGTCGACGGAGTCGTGTTCGCGAAGGACGAGCTCCGCGTCACGATCGGCCGCTTCGCCGACGACGCGCCGCAGGTGAGCGACTACGGTTTCGAGCACATCTACTACCGGTCGATCCGCGACAAGCCGAAGGACTGGCTCACCGTGCGCGACTGGCTGTGGCGCTGGGACACTGACTGGTTCTGGTGCTCGAAGAACGTCGGCGCCGAATTGCCGCTGGTGCGGCGCCTGCTCGGGCGCGAGCGGCTCAACTCGATCACCTACCAGAAGATCATGCGGTGGAACTCGCGCTGGGGACTTTCGCGCGCGCTCAACCGCCTGCGCAGGCTGTCGAGCGAATCGGTGATCCAGGACATCGACATCCCGGTCTCCCGTGCGCCCGAGTTCCTCGCCTTTCTCCATGACGAGGTCGGCATCCTGCCGATCTGGATCTGCCCGATCCGCGCGCCGGCCCCGGGGCGGCGCGCGAGCCTCTATCCGCTCGCGCCGGGCGAACTCTCGATCAACTTCGGATTCTGGGACGCGGTGACCTCGCGCGAGCACCTTGCGCCCGGGCACCGCAACCGCCGCATCGAGGCGATGACGCGCGAACTCGGCGGCGTGAAGTCGCTCTACTCCGACTCGTACTTCACCGAGGACGAGTTCTGGTCGATCTACGACCGCGACGCGTGGACGGCGCTGAAGCGGCGCTACGATCCGCAGGGCACGCTCGGCGACCTCTACGCGAAGTGCGTCGGGCGCGCCTGAGCGCCGCCGCGGTCGGCGCCGGCGGGCGGATCAGCGCGCCATCAGCACGGGCAGCGTCATCGACTCGAGCATCGTGCGGGTCACGCCGCCGAGCACCCATTCGCGCGCGCGCGAGTGGGCGAAACCGCCCATCACCAGCAGGTCGCTGCCGAAGTCGGCTGCCTGCGACAGCAGGCGCTGGCCCACCTCGAGGTCGTCGCCGAGGTGCCGGCGGAAGACGGGACGCACGCCGTGGCGTCCGAGGTAGGCATCGAGGTGCGGCTGCGCGAGCGCAAGCGTATCGGCCGTTTCCGTGTTGCGCGGGTACGACGCGATCATCACCTGGCTCGCTTCGCGGAGAAACGGAAGCGCATCACGGATCGCCCGCGCGGACTCGCGCTTGCCGTCCCACGCAACCAGCACGCGCGCGCCGAGCGACTGCGGCGCGCCCGTGTAGGGGATGTAGAGTACCGGCGTGCCGCTCTGCAGCAGCACGCTTTCGGCGACGCGCTGCTGGAAGCCGAAGGCGTCGGTATCGCGCTGCGGCTGCCCGAGGATCGCGAGATCGGCATAGCGGGCATTCGCGACCGCTGCCTCGACGGCGATCCCCGCCGGCGCGCGCCACTCGACCGCGGTGACGCGTCCCGTTGCGCCATCCCGGAAGGCCGCTTCGGAGCGCTCCTGGGCTTCACCGGTCGCCGCGATGCGCTGCGAAACGGCGTCCGGGGGCAGAAGCGCCGCCACCGTCGGCGTGACTTCCTGCGTCGCCACCAGGTAGACGCCGGTCAGCGCGCTGCCGAAGCGCGCGGCGACGCGCACCGCCGTCTCGACGCGGTCGCCAACCGCCACACCGTCGTCCACGTGAACCACGATCGACTTGATGTTCATGCCCGCCTCCATTGCGTACGCCGCAGCGTCACCCCGCCAGTATGATTCGTTTGAGGGCGGCGCGATCGAGAAGCTTCACCACGCGGCCGCGCACGTCGATGAGGCCGCTGTCGCGAAAGCGCGAGAACAGCCGGCTCACCGTCTCCAGCGTCAGGCCGAGGTGGCTGCCGATCTCCTCCCGCGTCATCCGCAGGACGAACTCGCTTCCCGAATAGCCGCGCTCGTGATAGCGCCGCGCGAGGTCGATCAGGAACGACGCGAGGCGCTGCTCGGCGCGCATCGTCCCCAGCATCACCATCACGCCGCGCTCGCGCGCAATCTCGCCGGCGAGGACGCGGTGAAGGCTCCTCTGGAACCCGATGTCCTCGCGCGCGAGCGCCTCGATGCGCTCGAACGGCAGCACGTACACCTCGGCATCCTCGAGCGCAACCGCTTCGCAGTCGTGGGCGCTGCCGCCGATGCCGTCGGAGCCGATCACGTCGCCCGTCATATGGTATCCCGACACCTGCTCGTGGCCGTCGTCGGTGACGACCTGCGTCTTGAACGAGCCGAGGCGGATCGCGTAGAGCGCCGTGGAGCGCTCGCCGGCACGAAACAGCGCAGCACCCTTGCGCACGTTGATGTGCGTTGCCCCGGCGCGCTCGACCATGGTCGCCTGCACGGAGCCGAAGCCCGGCATGCCGCAGCGCCCGGGATGCGGGAATGCAAGGGGTACGACGGACGCCGGCGCACGCCGGAACTGCGGGTTCGGCACGGGGGTCCACCCGCTGCGTGCGACGGGCGAGATGGCGACGGCGGTATCCATGGCGGCGTTCCTTTCGCGACGGCGATGTCAATGCAATCCGGCGCCGATCTCGGCGATCGCCGCCGGGATCATGGCGAATTCGGTGCTCTTGTCGAAGAAGTAGCGTGCGCCCGCGGCGAGACAGGCCGCGCGATGCTGGGCCGTCGCGTGATTGGTGAGCACGATGAACGCGATGCGCGGCGCGGCTTCGCGAACCACGCGCAGGACCTTCACGCCGGTGCCGTCCGGCAGCTGGTAGTCGAGAACCACGCAATCGGGGCGGGTGCCGAGGATTCCGGCGATCGCCTCGCCGACGGTTCGCGCGTCGCCGACGACCCGGACCCCGTCGACGCCGGCAATGAGTTCGCGCAGCCGTTCCTGCATCGACGGCAGGTCGTCGACGATGAAGATGCCGATCGGCGCGCGCGGGGTCATCACCGCGCGGCCGCCGGTGCGGCCCTTCCCGCAGCATCCGTGCGCGTTCTGCCCATGACCCGCATGCTCGACGCTCCGATGCCCGCCGGACATCGGCGGGCGACGATTCGCGGGGTCGGCCGCGGAGGGTTCCGGTTGTCAGGGACGCCTGACGCTGCGGCGAATCGCCCTACGGCGGGACGCCGGCGCGCCGCGCTCCTGCCACCCCGCGCAGGCTGCGCCAAAGCGCGATCGCGCCCAGGGTGACGGCCGCCGGCAATGCGCTCGCCGCGAGACCCTCGGCAGGGAGCGGGGCGATCCGGAAGACGTGCGACACGGGCGCGACATAGAGCGTGATCGCAAGGCCGGCGAGCGTCGCGCAGACGATCCACCACAGCACGCGGTTGGCGCGCAACATGCCCGCCGGTCCGTCGTCGCCGGCGCGATTGCCGACGATGAGCGCGAGGTTCACGAGCACGACCGACGCGAAGCCCGCCGCACGCGCGGTCTCCTCGCCGGCGCCGAGCGCCAGCGCGGCGGCATAGAGCGCGGCCACCGCGGCGAGCGCGATCGCCCCCTCGCCGAACGCCTCGGCGAGCGTGCGCATGTCGAACAGGCGCTCCGCGAGCGACCGCGGCGGCCGCCGCATCACGCTGGCCGCCGGGGGCTCGGCCTCGAACGCGATCGCGCAGGCGGGGTCGATCACGAGCTCGAGGAACACGATGTGGATCGGAAAGAAGACGAGCGGCCACCCCGCGGCGAGCGGGACCAGCGCCATGCCCACCGTCGGGACGTGCACCGAGATGATGTAGCGGATCGCCTTGCGCAGGTTGTCGTGGATGCGCCGTCCGAGCGCGATCGCCGCGACGAGCGACGCGAAGTCGTCGCTGACCAGCACAAGCGCGGCAGCTTCGCGCGCGACGTCGCTTCCGCGCTGCCCCATGGCGACGCCAATGTTGGCGGCACGAAGCGCCGGCGCGTCGTTCACGCCGTCGCCGGTCATCGCGACGACCTGCCCGTTCGCCTTGAACGCCTGGACGAGGCGCAGCTTGTGCTCGGGCGTCACGCGCGCATAGATGTCGACCGTCGCGGCGCAGGCGCGCAAGGCCGCGGGCGTCATCGCGTCGATGTCGGCGCCGGTCGCCACACTCGCACCGCCGGCGAGACCGATCGTGCGCGCGATGGCGCGCGCGGTCGCCGCATGATCGCCGGTGATCATCACCGTGCGGATGCCGGCCCGCCGGCACTCGGCGATCGCCTCCGGCACGCCCTCGCGCACCGGATCGAGGAAGCCGACGAGCCCGGCGAAGGAAAGCGCGAGTCCGCGCTGCGTCTCCGGCCACGGCGGCGGGCGGCCCGCGCCGAGCGGCCACTCGCCGCCCGCTGCGGCGAGCACCCGCAGCCCGTCGCGCGCCATCGCGTCGACGGCGTGCAGCATCGCCGCGCGCTCGCCGGCAGTCAGCCCGCAGAGGTCGGCAATCGCCTCGGGCGCGCCCTTCGCCGCGATCCGACAGGGCCCGGTCGAGCGACGCCACGCCCGCGTCACCGTGAGCTGCGCCGGCGAAAGCGGCCAGGTCCGCACCGGCATCCATTCGTCGAGCCGCAACCGCAAAGACGGGCTGCGCTTCGCGACGTCAGCCCACAGTGCGCGCTCCATCGGATCGAAGGCGTCGCGCTCGCTTGCGAGAACGAGGATCTCGACGAGCCCGTCGAGCTCGTCCTCGGTGCCGGCATCGCGTCGCGACGCGGCGCCAAGCGCGCGCGTGCCGACCAGCCTGGCGACCGCCATCCGGTTCTCGGTGAGCGTCCCGGTCTTGTCGACGCCGAGCACCGCCGCTGCCCCGAGCGCCTCGACTGCCGACGCGCGCCGCGCGAGCACGCCGCTGGCGGCGATGCGCCACGCACCGAGCGCGAGAAACACCGTCAGCACGACTGGAAACTCCTCGGGAATGTTCGCCATCGCAAGCGTGATGCCGGCGAGCAGCCCCTGCAGCCATGCATCGCGGACGATGCCGTACCACGCGACGACGAGCGCGCACAGCGTGCCGCCGATTGCCGCGAACACCACGACCGCGCGCCGCGTCTCGCGCTCGAGCGCGGTCGGCTCCTCCGCGATCACCGCAAGGTGGCCGCCGATGCGGCCCATTTCGGTCCCCCGCCCGGTTGCGACAACGCGCGCGAGCCCCTGCCCGCGCGTGACGAGCGTGCCCGAGTAGACCCAGGGCTGGTCGTCGCCGCCGGGGCGCGTAGGGAGGTCGGCCGGGCCGCCCGGACGCTTCGCGACCGGCACCGATTCGCCGGTGAGAAGCGACTCGTCGACCATCAGGTCCGAAGCGGTTTCGAGATGGGCGTCGGCCGAGATGCGATCGCCCTCCTTCACGCGCAGCAGGTCGTCGACGACGACGTCGCGGCCGGCGACGGTGCGCCACGCGCCATCGCGCAGCACCTGCGCGCGCGGGCTCGCGAGCCCGCGCAGCGCCTCGAGCGCACGCTCGGTCTTGCGCCGCTGGTGGAGCGTGATGCCGATCATCACCAGTACCGACAGGGCGAGCGCGATCGCCTCGCCGTGATCGCCGAGAACGAGATAGACCGTGGCGGCCGCCACCAGCAGCAGGAGCATCGGCTCGCGGACGACGTCCCAGGCGATCGCCCAGAATCCCGGCGGGCGAGCCGACGGCAGCTCGTTGTAGCCGTCGCGGGCGAGCCTCGCCGCAGCGTCGCGCTCGCTGAGCGAAGGCGGCAGTGGCGGAGCCGACGGAGCTTCTGCGTTCATCCCGGTGCGACGTGCCGGGCCCGGAGGCCCGCCTGCGCTGCGCAGCGCGACGATCCTAGCGCGGCGCGCCGCGACTCCGGTTGACTCGCGTCAATCGCCGGTGGCGGCGGACGCGTACGTGTACGCGTCAGGGCGGCGAAGCGTCCCCGGCCGGCGCGCCGGCGTCGTCGAACAGTCGATGGCGCATCGCGTAGCGGACGAGATCCGCGGTGCTCGCGACACCGAGCTTCTCCATCAGCCTCGCCTTGTGCGTGCTGATCGTCTTCGACGACAGGTTGAGCCGCGCGGCGATCGCGCCGACGCTCTCGCCGGCGACGAGCCGGCGGAACACCTCGAACTCGCGATCCGAGAGCGTCGCGTGGCTCGCCGGCCTGCCGCCGGGCATCGCCTCGAGGGCGAGGTGCTCGGCGACGGCGGCGGTGACGTAGGCGCGTCCGGCAGCGACCTTGCGGATCGCCGCGACGAGCTCGGACGATGCGCTCTCCTTGGTGAGATAGCCGGCGGCGCCGGCGCGAATCGCCCGCACCGCGTACTGGTGCTCGTCGTGCATGCTGAGCACGAGCACGCGCAGCCGCGGCCGCTCGTCGGCCACCTGGCGGATCAGATCCATGCCGCTGCGGCCGGGCATCGACAGATCGAGCACCAGCACGTCGAACGCGTCGCCGCGCACGCGCTCGAGGGTCGCTGCACCGTCGCCGGCCTCTCCGACGACCGCGATGTCACCGGCCGACTCGAGGAGCTGCTTCAGCCCTTCGCGCAGGATCTGGTGATCGTCGGCAATGACGACGCGGATCATGCGCGTCCCGCGCCGGCGGGGCTCGCTGGATGCGGGAATGCGCCAGCGGCCGGATCGGCCGGCTCACTCTCGGCAAGGGGCAGGTGGACTTCCACCGTCGTTCCCGCCCCCGGCACGCCGGTGATGCTGAAGGCTCCCCCGAGGAACGACACGCGCTCGCGCATCCCGAGCAGACCGAACGAGTCGCCGCGTCGTGCGACGCCCTCCGCGTAGCCGACGCCGTCGTCGCTCACGCGCAGCGTGAGCCGCCCGGGTTCGTGCGCGAGCGCGACCTCGGCGTGCGCCGCGCGCGCGTGCTTCGCGATGTTGGTGAGCGACTCCTGCACGATGCGGAACACGGCCGAGGCGCGCGCCATCGGCAGGTCGACGTGGCTGCGGTCGACCGACAGCGTGCAGGCGATGCCGGTGCGCTGCGAGAAGTTCTCCACCAGCCATTCGAGCGCAGCGACGAGGCCGAGGTCGTCGAGCAGAAGGGGACGCAGATCCGACGCGATCCTGCGCGTCGCGACGATCGTCGAGCGCAGCAGCGCGTCCATCCGCTCGAGCTTCGGCGCGAGCGCCGGCGATCCGGGCTGAAGCTGCGCACGGCACCAGGCGACGTCCATCTGCAGCATCGTGAGCTGCTGGCCGAGCTCGTCATGGAGTTCGCGCGCGATCCGGCTCGTCTCCTGCTCGCGCGTCATGTGCGCGGCCGCACCGAGCTCCTTCAACTCGTCGCGCGACGCCCGCAGCTCGGCATCGGCCTTCACCCGCTCGGTGACGTCGCGCAGGATCACCGTGCAGAAGGTCTCGCCGTGTTCGGGATGCTGGGAAATCGACGCCTCGATCGGGAATTCGCTGCCGTCGGCGCGCGCCCCGGCCAGCACCATCTGCGCACCCATCCGGCGCGCGGTCGCTCCGGTCCGGCCGAACGCTTCGACGTGCCCCTGGTGCGAGCCCCGGTAACGCGCCGGAATCAGGATGTCGATCGGCTTGCCGAGCACGTCGTCGCGCCGCCAGCCGAACGTTTCCTCGGCCGCGCGATTGAAGCCGACGATGCGCTGCATGCCGTCGATCGTGACGATCGAATCCATGGCCGACTCGAGAATGTCCGTCACCCGCCGCTCGACGTTGCGCAGACCGCGGCTCGCGACCAGGCGCCCGCGCGACTGCCGATAGAGCTGGATCATGCCGACGACGCCCGCGAGCGCCGCGCAGACGACCGCCGCGCCGAGGTAGCGCGCCCGCAGCGGCGGCTCGTTGCCGACGCCGAGCGCGGCGAGCACCATCACGGCGACGAGCAGCGCGAGAATCGGCGCGAACACCGACCACAGCGCCGGAGCGTCCCGGCGCCCGGTCGCCGCAGCCCCGGCAGGGGGAACCGCCGCCTCGCCGAACCGTCCCGCCATCCACGATCCCGTCGTCTTGCGCGGCATGCCGCCGCTTGATCGAAGTCAAACGGCGGCGGCCCGCGAACGGTCACATTATAGGCAGCGTGGATACGGAACCAATTGCCGGACCCGACGAGTCGCTGCTGCGCGATTCGTACGCGGCGACGGCACTGGGCGAGATCGTCGACCGGTCGATGCATGCGATGGTCGCGCGCCACACCGCGTTCCTGTCGCCGATCGCACTCGCCGACGCCTGCTTCGACTGGGCGTTTCATCTCGCCTCGCTGCCCGGCAAGCGCATGCAGCTCGCCGAGAAGGCAGGCAAGAAATGGCTGCGTCTCGTCAGCCATGCCGCGAGGCGCGGATGGGAGCGCGACCCGTCGCCCTGCATCCTGCCGCTGCCGCAGGACCACCGCTTCGACGGGCCGGCGTGGCGGATCCCGCCCTTCGACCTCATCTACCAGTCGTTCCTGCTCACCCAGCAGTGGTGGCACAACGCGACGACCGGGGTGCGCGGCGTCACCAGGCGCCACGAGGATCTCGTCGCCTTCATGACGAGGCAGGCGCTCGACGTGATGTCGCCGTCGAACGCCGTCGCGACCAATCCCGAGGTCCTGCTGCGCACCTTCGCCGAAGGCGGCGCCAACCTCTGGCGGGGCGCCGCCAACCTCGTCGAGGACTGGGAGCGCGCGCAGGGCGGCCGCAAGCCGGTCGGTGCGGACGCCTTTGAGCCGGGCCGCGACGTGGCCGTGACGCCGGGCAAGGTCGTGTTTCGCAACAGGCTGATCGAACTGATCCAGTACGCACCGGCGACGCGCGGCGTGCGCCCAGAGCCGATCCTGATCGTCCCGGCGTGGATCATGAAGTACTACATCCTCGACCTGTCGCCGGCAAACTCGCTCGTCCGCTACCTCGTCGGCGAGGGATACACCGTGTTCATCGTGTCGTGGCGAAACCCGGGACGCGAAGACCGCGACCTCGCATTCGACGACTACCGCACGCTGGGCATCGCGGCGGCGCTCGACGCGATCGGCGCGATCGTGCCGGACACGAAGATCCACGCGATCGGCTACTGCCTCGGCGGAACGCTCCTCGCCGTGGCCGCGGCGGCGATGGCCCGCGACGGCGACGGGCGGCTCGCAAGCCTCGGCTTCTTCGCGGCCCAGGTCGACTTCACCGAGGCGGGGGAGCTCACGCTGTTCGTCAACGAGAGCCAGCTCGCGTTCCTCGAAGACACGATGTGGGAGCAGGGCTTCCTCGACTCGCGGCAGATGGCGGGCGCTTTCCAGTTCCTGCGCTCGAACGACCTCGTCTGGTCGCGAATGGTCCGCGAGTACCTGCTCGGCGAACGGCCTGCGATGACGGACCTGATGGCGTGGAACGCCGACGCGACGCGGATGCCCTACCGGATGCACGCCGAGTACCTGCGGCACCTGTTCCTCGAGAACGACCTCGCCGAGGGCCGCCTCGTCGTCGGCACGCGGCCGGTGGCGATCGCCGACCTGAAACTGCCGATGTTCGTCGTCGGCACCGAGACCGACCACGTCGCGCCGTGGCGGTCGGTGTACAAGCTCCACCTCCTCTGCGACTGCGAGATCACCTTCGTGCTGACCTCGGGCGGGCACAACGCCGGAGTCGTATCGGAGCCGGGGCACCCCCGCCGGCGTTATCGCATCGCAACGCGGCCCGCCGAGGGGCATTACGTCGACCCCGACCAGTGGCTGGCCGGCGCGACGGCGGCGAGCGGCTCGTGGTGGCCCGAATGGACCGCCTGGCTCGCCGCCCGCTCGGGCGCCCCCGGGCCGGCGCCCCCGATGGGTGCTGCAGCGGCGGGCTATCCGCCGGTCTGCGACGCACCGGGGACCTACGTGCACATGCGGTAGAGCCGCGGCTTTTCGCGGCGCCAAGCCGCGCGTACGCGATTCGCGCACAGCAACGGGCCGGGGCACGTAAAATGTGCCGTCCGCAAACGACCCGCCCCATGCCCACCCCACGAATCGCCGCCCAGGCCTTCCTCTCGCGCCTGCCCCTGTTCAGCGACCTCGCCCCGGCCGAGCTCGAGCGCATCGCGCTCGGAACGACCGAGGTCCACGTTCCCCGCGGCGAGATCATCTTCAACCGCGGGGACCCCTGCACGGGCTTCCACCTCGTCGTCTACGGGCAGGTGAAGCTCGCAATCGTCACCGCGCAGGGCGACGAGAAGATCGTCGAGATCATCGCGCCAGGCTTTTCGTTCGGCGAAGCCGTGATGTTCATGGAGCGCCCCTACGTCGTGATGGCCCAGGCGCTCGCCGACTCGTTTCTGCTCCACGTCACCCGCCAGGTCGTATTCGACGAGATCGCGCGCGACGCGCGCTTCGCGAAAAAGATGCTTGCCGGACTGTCGCGGCGGCTGCACGGGCTGATCAGCGACGTCGAATCGTATTCGCTGCAGTCGGGCACCGAGCGCCTGATCGGCTACCTGCTGCGCCGGGACGACGGCGAGCAGCGCGACGAGGGCTCCTACGTGGTCACGCTGCCGACGTCGAAGACGATCGTCGCCTCGCGGCTCAACCTCACTCCGGAGCACCTGTCGCGCATCCTGCACGACCTCGCCAGCGCCGAGCTGATCCGCGTCGACGGGCGCGACATCCACATCGTCGACGCCGCAAGGCTGCGCAACTATCACCCGTAGCGACGTGCAGCGCCGACGGGCTCGGCCGCGGCGCCGTCGCTGCCAGCCGCGTGCACGCAGCACGCAAGCTCGTCCAGGATCGCGCCCGGGATGGCCACCCTTCCCGCGAGCGCGCCGGCCGTCCAGTCGGCAATCGCCGCGGCGTCGCCCGGCGCAGGGAGGCGCTCCGGCGACTGCTCCGGCGGGCGTGCCGCAAACATGACCGTCGCGACACCCTGACGGTACCACTCGATGCGCGGCGGACGCCGCGGATCGGCAAACGGCTCGCCCCCGGTTGCGCGCAAGAGCAGCGCATCGGCTGCCGTCGCCTCCAGATGCGCGCGAAGCGCCGCCAGCATGCGGGCGTCCGTGGCGCCCAGCACGCGCACGCCTGCGCCGCCGAACGGATCGAGCAGAGCCGCCGCCATTCGCGTGGCGGCCGTGACGGCGCCGCCGCCCAGCGCCGGGGCGAGTAGTGACGTTTCGACGTAGGCGAGGCGATCCGCCGCCATCCGTGCGCTTGCGCACGCGAGCGATCGTGCCGGCAGGATGCCGAGTTCGCGCAGCACCTGCCAGCTCGCCGCGCCTCCGCGACGGCCGCGCCCGGCGGCCGGCCCGTGCACGAGGACCGGCACGCGGTAGCGTTCGAGAAGAAGCGCGAGCAGCGGCGTCAGGTTCGGACAGCCCCGCGGCCGCGCGTAGCTCGCGATGACGATCGGACGCGGGCAGTCGGCGCGCACCGGCAGGCGCCGCTCCGCCGGCACGGTCCGCTGCACTGCCGCCTCGGCCCCTCGAACCATCCGCGCGATTGTCGAAAACGTCGCCTCTGCGACGCATTGATTCGCATCAAGCGGGCAGCCGCAGGTTTTCTTTGATGCGCATCAATGGCGTCGGCGGTGCGCGTCTTTAGTGTCCGTTCCGTCGGCTGCTGCGCCGACGACGCCCGGCCACAGGGCCGGGCGCATTGCGAACGCACCGCGAGGAGCGCAACGATGGCCGCACCCCAGACGATTCGACCCGAAGACGAAGCGGACGAGCCGGTCCCGGCGATGCAGCAACTGCTGGACAACCCCTTCCTGCTGCTGTTCATCGGCATCGCGATGCCGACGGTGCTCTACGTCGTCTGGGGCGTGATGGAGATCGTCGGCATCCCGCTCGCCCGCTGAGCCGCGGACGCGCGACGAGGAGACCGCAATGAGCGCGATTCAACCGCCGGCCGTCCGCGTATGGTGGAAGCAGCCGCTCGACCGTGTCGAGGGCACGTGGATCGCCATCGCATTCGTATGGTGCCTCGTGATGTTCTTCATGATGCCGTACTGGCACGTGTACGGTAAGCAGAACCTCTCGAACGAGGCCTACCGGACGACGCCCGAGCGCTACCAGCAGAAGACGCAGGAGATCGTCGATCGCTACACGGTGCGTACCGAGACCGACCTCAAGGTCCCCGTCGTGCACCCGCCCGCGGGAAGCGACGTCTACCTGATCGCGCGGCTCTGGCAGTGGTGGCCGATGCTCGAGCTCGAGGAGGGCAAGACCTACAGGCTCCACCTCGCGTCGATGGACTGGCTGCACGGCTTCTCGCTGCAGCCGGAGAACATCAACGTCGAAGTCCACCCGGGCTACGAGCACGTCGTCACGCTGACGCCGACGCGCGCCGGAACGTATTCGATCATCTGCAACGAGTACTGCGGCATCAACCATCACACGATGGCGAGCCGCCTCTATGTCGTGAAGCGATAGGGGAACTTCATGGCGATCAACAGGAACTTCCGCACCTGCCCGACGACCGGGCTCGTCTTCCACGAGCAGGCCGACCGGCTGATCCGCTGGAACGCCGTCGCCGGGGTCGTGTCGCTGCTCGTCGGCGGGGTGCTCGCACTGCTCGTCACGCTCACCCGCTGGCCGGCGGTCCACCTGCTGCCTGCCGACTGGTTCTACCTCGTGCTGACGGCGCATGGGCTCGACATGCTGGTGTTCTGGATCATCTTCTTCGAGATCGCCGTTCTCTACTTCTGCGGGGCGGTGCTGCTCCGATGCAGGATCGCGGCGCCGCGCTGGGCATGGCTCGGCTTCGCGCTGATGGTGATCGGCGCCGTCACCAACAACGTCGCAGTGTTCCGCGGCGATTCGAGCGTGATGTTCACCTCGTACGCGCCGATGGGCGCGCACCCCGCCTTCTACCTCGGCCTGATCCTGTTCGCCGTCGGTGCGCTGATCGGCTGCTTCGTGTTCCTCGGCACGCTCGTCGTCGCGAGGAGCGAGGGCACGTTCCACGGATCGCTGCCGCTCGTCACCTTCGGCGCGGTCACCGCGTGCATCATCGCGATCTTCACGATCGCCTCGGGCGCGATCATCCTGATCCCGACGTTCCTGTGGTCGATCGGGCTCGTCAGCCACATCGACTCGCTGATGTACCGGACCGTCTGGTGGGCGTTCGGCCACAGCTCGCAGCAGATCAACGTCGCCGCGCACGTGTCGATCTGGTACGCGATCGCCGCGATCGTGTTCGGCGCCAAGGCGCTCTCCGAGCGGGTCTCGCGCACCGCGTTCCTGCTCTACATCTGCTTCCTGCAGCTCGCGTCGGCGCACCACCTGCTCGCCGATCCGGGGCTCACGTCGAACTGGAAGATCTTCAACACGAGCTACGCGATGTACCTCGCCGTGCTGGCGTCGATGGTGCACGGCCTGACGGTGCCGGGGGCGATCGAGGTCGCGCAGCGCGAGAAGGGCTACAACCGCGGCCTGTTCGAGTGGCTGAGGAAGGCGCCGTGGGGCAATCCGGTGTTCTCGGGAATGTTCATCTCGCTCGTCGGATTCGGGTTCCTCGGCGGCATCTCGGGCGTGATGATGGGCACCGAGCAGCTCAACCTGATCATCCACAACACGATCTACGTCCCGGGCCACTTCCATGCGACGGTCGTCGTCGGCACGACGCTCGCGTTCATGTCGATGACCTACTTCCTGATCCCGGTGCTGTTCCGCCGCGAGCTGATGTTTCCCGGGCTCGCCCGCTGGCAGCCGTATCTCTTCGGCCTCGGGATGAGCTCGTTCGCGCTCTTCATGATGGGCGCCGGCACGCTCGGGGTGCCGCGCAGGCACTGGGACATCACGTTCGCCGGCAACCCGCTCGGCTACGAGTTCCCGGGCACGGCGTACCTGATGATGGGCATCATGGCCCTCTCCGGCATCGTCGCGGTCGTCGGGGGCATCGCCTACCTGCTGATCACCGTCGGCAGCGTGTTCTTCGGCAAGCGGATCGGCGGATCGGAGTTCAAGGCGCTCTCGGTGCGCGAGGGGCGCGCGTCGCCGCCGGCTCCGCAGCCGGTCGCCGCAGCGATCACCGGCCACGGCAGCATCGGCATCGGCGGCTTCGTTGCGCCGGGGACCTTCACGCTGGCGCTCGTGTTCCTGGTCGCCTTCGTCCTCTACTACTTCGTGAATTGGAAATACCTGTCGACGCTCTGGCCGCTGTCCTAGTCCTCGCCGCCGCGCTCGCGGCCCCGCCCGCGCGCGCGGCGATCGCTCCGCCGCCCACGGCGGCGCAGGCACCTCGCACGCAGGTCTTCGATCGGGACAACGCACTCCGCGCGAGCTCGGCGGTGGTCGGCACGACTCCCGCGGACCGCGTGCTGTCGACCTCCGACGGCCGGACGATCCGCCTCGCCGAGCTTCGCGGCAGGCCGCTCATCGTGAGCTTCGTCTACACGGGCTGCACGCAGGTGTGCCCGGCGGCGACGCAGTTCCTCGCCGGGGCGGTCGCCGAAGCGCGGCGTGCCGTCGGTCCGGACAGCTTCACCGCGCTCACGATCGGCTTCAACCTTCCGTTCGACAACCCCCAGGCGATGCGCTCGTTCGCGCGCTCGCATGGCATCGACGGGCCGGGATGGATCGCGGCGAGCCCGGCCGCGGCCGACGTCGATGCGCTGGTGCGCGATTTCGGCTTCAGCTACGTCGCGACGCCGGCAGGATTCGACCATATCGAGCAGGTGACGATCGTCGATGGCGGCGGGCGGATCGTCCGCCAGGTCTACGGCGACTCGTTCGCGCTGCCGATGCTGATCGATCCGCTGAAGGCTCTTGCCTCCGGCGCACCGCTTCCCGCCGGCGGCGGCCTCGCGGCGATCGCCGAGCGCGTGCGCGTCTGGTGCACGGTCTACGACCCCGCGCTGGGGCGCTACCGCTTCGATTACGGCCTCGTCATCGAGCTCGTCGCCGGAGCGACGATTCTCGGCGGCACGCTTGCCTACCTCGCGAGCGGGCGCAGGCGCCGCGGGACGTGACGCAGGCCGGCCGGCCATGCTGAAGCTCGTCCAGCGCATCCTGCAGCGGGTTTTCCTCGCCGTCGAGCGCGTGTTCAACCATGCATTCGGCGAGGAGAACAACCCGCTCTACCACCTGGGCGCGATCGCGTACTTCCTGATGTGGGTGGTCGTGGCGAGCGGCGTCTACCTCTACGTGTTCTTCCGCACCGGGGTCGAGGAGGCCTATGCGTCGGTCGAGTACCTGACGCATACGCAGTGGTATGCAGGCGGGATCCTGCGCAGCCTGCACCGCTACGCATCCGACGGCGTGGTGCTCGCGATGCTGCTCCACGTGTGCCGCCATTTCACCTTCGATCACTACCGCGGCTTCCGCTGGTTCTCGTGGATCTCGGGGATCGTCGTGCTGTGGCTCGTCTACGTCTCGGGCATCAACGGCTTCATGCTGCCATGGGACCGGCTCGCACAGTACGTGACGGTCGGCAGCGCCGAGTGGCTCGACCGGCTGCCGATCTTCAGCGGAACGCTTGCACGCAACTTCCTGTCCCCGCAGGCGGTCGGCGACCGGCTGTTCTCGCTGCTGTCGTTCCTGCACATCGGCTTTCCGCTCGGCATTCTCGCGCTGCTGTGGATCCACACTCAGCGCGTGCCGCGCGCCACGACGCAGCCCCCGCGCCCGTTGATGGCGTGGCTCGCGGGATCGATGGTCGCGCTCTCGCTCGTGAAGCCGGTGGTGAGCCAGGGCCCGGCCGACCTCGCGACGGTGCCGCAGCAAATCGGCATCGACTGGTTCTACCTGCCGGTTTTTCCCCTCTTCGACCGCTGGACCCTCGGCAGCGTCTGGCTCCTCGTCGCCGTGTCGACGGTCGTCGTCGCCCTCCTTCCGTGGCTGCCGCCGCGGCGTGCCTCGCGCGGCGCGGCGCGGCAGATCATGCTCCGTCCGGACAACCGCGTCATCGCGGTGCGCGACGGCGAGACGCTGCTCGAGAGCGCGCTTCGCGACGGCATCGACTTCCCGTTCGAGTGCAGGAGCGGCGGCTGCGGCGAGTGCAAGTGCACGATCGTCGCCGGGCGCGTCGACTACGGCAGCTATCAGGAGGACGTGCTCTCGACGCAGGAGCGCGCCGAAGGCAAGGCGCTCGCGTGCTGCGCGACGCCGCTCACCGACGTCGTGCTGCAGTACGTCCCGCGCACGGCGCCTGGCGGCATCGCGGCCGGCCGCTTCCGCGCGCGCGTCGTGTCGATGGACCTGCTCGCCGACGACGTGATGCGCGTGCGGCTCGCCCCCGAGCACCGTGCAACGATCGCGTTCCGCGCCGGCCAGTACGTCAACGTCGTGCTCCCCGACGGCGAGCGGCGCAGCTTCTCGTTCGCCACCGCGCCGCACGTCGGCGGCCCGATCGAGCTGCAGGTCCGGCTCGTCGCCGGAGGCCGCTTCACGACCCACGTGTTCACGCGGATGAGAGTCGGCGACGACATCGATCTCGAGGGGCCGCTGGGGTCGTTCTTCCTGCGCGAGGACAGCGACAAGCCGATGATCTTCGTCGCGGGCGCCACCGGCTTCGCCCCGGTGAAGAGCATGCTCGAGCACGCGTTCCACACCGGCGTCGCGCGCCCGATGGTCCTGTACTGGGGTGTGCGCTCGCGCAAGGACCTCTACCTCGCCGACCTGCCGTACCGCTGGGAAGCCGAACACGCGAACTTCCGCTTCGTGCCCGTCCTGTCGGAGCCGCGGCCCGAGGACCACTGGACGGGACGCACCGGCCTCGTGCACGAGGCGATCCTCGCCGACTATCCCGACCTCTCGTCGCAGCAGCTCTATGCGTGCGGCTCGGTGGCGATGGTCGAGGCCGCGCATCCGGCGTTCGTCGCGCGCGGCCTTGCCGAAGACGACTGCTTCTCCGACGCGTTCAGGCTCGCAGCGCATCGGCCGCGCGTGCTTCCGGAGGCCGAGCTCGTGAGCCTCGGGGGACGGGCGCCGTGAAGCGC
Organism: Pseudomonadota bacterium; assembly: GCA_018241785.1. GTDB lineage: Bacteria > Pseudomonadota > Gammaproteobacteria > Burkholderiales > Casimicrobiaceae > VBCG01. The sequence continues at coordinate 24,482 of JAFEDF010000242.1, forward strand.
ACGATGCGCATCGCGGCACAGGCGGTCCTCTATGCCGCCTTCGTCGCGGTCATCGGCTATTTCTCGACGTCGCCTGCGTACGTCCACCTCGCGCCCGGCGAAGCGGTCGTCAAGCTCTCGCTGAGCCATGCAGGCGAGCGCAAGGAGCCATGCCGGACCCGCAGCGAAGCCGAGCTCGCGAAGCTCGCGCCGAACATGCGCTCACCGACCGTGTGTACGCGCGAGCGGGTTCCCGTGCGCATCGTGGTGGCGATCGACGGCACGACCATATTCGACGTCGTCGCGCAGCCGACCGGGCTCGCGAAGGACGGTGCGTCGACCGTCTACCGGCGGCTCACCGTCGCCGCCGGCCGCCACCGCATCCGCGCCGAGCTCGCCGACGCACCGGGGGGCCGCATGACGTACTCGGCGACGACCGAGGTCGACCTCGCGCCCGGGCGCCTGCTCGTCATCGACTTCGCCCCCGAGGCCGGCGGCTTCGTGTTCCGGAGCTGATCGATGCGCGCAGCCCTCGCCGCCAGTCTCGACGCCTGCGAAGCTGCGTTCGACCGCGCATTCGGGCAGGCAGGCAACCCCTGGCGCCACCTCGGGAGTCTCGCGTTCCTGCTCGTCGTCGTCACGACGGCGACCGGGATCGTCGTCTATGCGGTGTACGACACGAGCGTCGGCGGCGCCTACCGGTCGGTGCGCGCGATGTCCGCGGGCCCTCCCGCGGGACTTGCACTGGCGCGAAGCGTTCACCGCTACGCGTCGGACGCGCTCGTGCTGACGATGATCGCGCACCTCGCCCGCGAATGGCTGCGCGGACACGCCGCCGGCTTTCGCTGGTTCTCGTGGCTCTCGGGCGTGCCGCTCGTGGCGCTCGTCTACGCATCGGGCATCGGCGGCTACTGGCTGCCGTTCGACCGGCTCGCGCAGCTGAGCCTCACCGCGACGACCGAGTGGCTCGACGCGCTTCCGCTCTTCGGCGAGCCGCTCGCGCGCAACTTCGTCTCGCCCGCATCCGTGCCGGACCGGCTGCTCTCGCTCCTCGTGTTCCTGCACATCGGCATCCCGCTCGCGCTCCTCGCCTTCATCGGTGTTCACCTGCTGCGCCTGACGCGCCCGCGGAGCTTTCCGCCGGCGACGATCGCCGCGGCGACCTGCGCGGCGCTCGTCGTCCTCGCGCTCATGCATCCCGCGCGCGCGCTCGCCGAAGCCGATTTCGGATCGGAGCCGATGACCGTCGCGTTCGACTGGCCGTACCTGTTCATCCACGCGCTGCAGTACCGAACGTCGCCGCAGCTGCTGTGGGCGGCGGCCGGCGCCGCGGGGCTCGTGCTCGCCGTGCTGCCGTGGATCGAGCGAACGCCGCACGCACCGGCGGCGTGCGTCGACCTCGCGAACTGCAATGGTTGCGGGCGCTGCTTTGCCGATTGCCCGTACGCAGCGATCACCCTCGTCGCACGCAGCGACGGCAGGCACCTTCCGCGGCAGGCCGAGGTCGACCCCCGGCGCTGCGCATCGTGCGGCATCTGTGCCGGCGCGTGTCCGTCGTCGACGCCGTTTCGCAGCGGATCCGACCTCGCGACAGGGATCGACCTTCCGCAGGCGCCGATCCGCGCACTTCGCGCGAGCCTCGACCGTGCGCTCGAGACACTCGCGCCGAGGCCGGCGATCGTCGTGTTCGGCTGCGCATCGGGGGTCGAGGTCGCCTCCGTTCGCGAGCCTGGAACGGCGCCGATCGAGCTCGTCTGTATCGCCATGCTCCCGCCGTCGTTCGTCGAATACGCGCTGCGCGCGGGCGCCGACGGCGTGATGGTGTCGGGGTGCCGTGAAGGCGACTGCGCGTACCGGCTCGGCCACGAAATCCTGCGCGCGCGCCTCGAAGGATCGCGCGAGCCGCGCCTGCGTGCGCGCGTCTCGCGTGCGCGCGTGCGGACCTTCTGGGGTGCACGCGCCGACGCGCGCTCGCTCTCTGCGGCGGTGGCGGCGTTTCGCCGCGACCTCGCGGCGTCGCCGCGAGCCGCCGGGCCGTCGATGCCGCCGAAGCGGCGGGAGGCATTGGATGCGTGACGCACACACGGCCGGCCCGGGTCTTGCGCCGCCGCGCGTCGTCCGCAGCGCGCCCGCCGGCGCCGTGCAGGCGCGGCGCGGCTACGCGCTCGAGGTGCCGTCGGAGGCGCACCGGCGCCTTGCCGCGGCCTGGCTGCTGCTGGGAGTCGCCGCACTGGTCGGCGCCGGGCTGCTCGCGGTGCTCCTCGTCGTCGCGCGAACGCCCGGACTGCGCGAGGCGATGCCCAGCGCGGACTTCTTCCGCGTCGTGCTCGTCGCGCACGTCGACCTGTCGGTGCTCGTCTGGTTCCTCGCCTTCGCGGGCGTGCTGTGGACGATCAACAGCGGCTCACACGCGCTCGCTGCGGGCTGGCTCGCCCTCGCGCTCGTGGCGTGTGCTGCCGCAGCGATCGCGATCTCGCCGTTCGCCGGGACGGCTGCGCCGGTCATGTCGAACTACATTCCGGTACTCGACGGCCCGGTATTCCTCGCCGGGCTCATCATCCTCGGCGCTGGCGTCGCGCTGCTCGTCGTGCGCGGGATGCGGCAGGCGCCTCCGGTCGGCACGACGCTCGACGGTTCGGCCGCGCTTCGCTTCGGCCTCAACGCCTCGCTGGTGTCGGCGGCGGTTGCACTGATCGCGTTCGGCTGGTCGTGGGCCGCCATCCCGCGATCGCTCCCAGCGGCCGGCTACTACGACATCCTGTTCTGGGGCGGCGGCCACGTGCTGCAGTTCACGTGGAGCCTGCTCCTCGTCGTCGCCTGGCTGTGGCTCGCCGACGCGGCCGGGTTGACGCTGCCGCTGTCGCCGAGGGTCGTGACGCTCCTGTTCGGGGTCGGGCTTGCATCGGTGTTCGCGATCCCGCTGATCTACCTTGCCTTCGATGTCGGATCGGTCGAGCACCATCGCCTGCTCACCTGGCTGATGCGCTTCGGCGGGGCCCTCGCGATCCCGCCGATCGGCATTGCCGTCGCGTGGTCGCTCGTGCGCCAGCGCGCGGGCTCGCCGGCCGCGCGCGCGCCGCGGGCGGCGCTCGCCGCGTCGCTCGTGCTGTTCGCCGCCGGCGGGGCGATCGGCTTCCTCATCCGCGGCAGCGACGTGCGCATTCCCGCGCATTACCACGGCGCGATCGTCGGCGTGACGATCGCCATGATGGGGCTCGCCTATCACCTCCTTCCCCGCCTCGGGCTGGCGATGCCGTCGGTGCGCCTTGCGACGCTGCAGCCGTGGGTCTACGGTGGCGGACAGCTCGTCCACATCACGGGCCTCGTGTGGTCGGGCGGCTACGGCGTCCAGCGCAAGGTCGCCGGAAGCGAGCAGGTGCTGCACGGCGCCCGCGAGGTCGCCGGCATGGCGTTGATGGGTGCCGGAGGATTGGTCGCGGTGATCGGAGGCCTGCTGTTCGTCGTCGTCGTGCTGCAGGCGCTCGCCTCGCGCCGGTGTTCGCGATGAGCTCGCAGGCCAGCGCGCCCGCACCCCGGCGCGAGCGCGTGCTTGCGAACGCTTCGGTCGCGCTGATGGCGATCGTCGTCGTCGCGAGCGCGTTCATCCGCCTCGCGCGTCCAGGCCTCGAGTGCGCGGCCGGGCCGGACTGCACGGCCGGTGTTCGCGAGCCTGCGCTCGCCGCCATGGTTGCCGTCGCCCGCGGCATGCACCGGATCGCGGCGGCGGGCGTCGGACTCGCGCTCGTCGCGCTCACCGCGGCGGCGGTCGCGCGCCGCCCCCGCGACCGTGGGGCGATCGTGCTTGCGGTAGCGGCACTCGTCCTCACCGTCGTGCTCGCGGCCGCCGGCGCACGCGGCGCGGAGCGCGCAGCCGGCGGCCCTGCGGCGGGAACCACCTTCGTCAATGCCTTCGGGGGGCTCGCGCTGCTCGCCGTCCTGTGGCGCGTGCGCATCGGCACGCTCGTACGCGCGACACCGGCGACGCGCGCGGCGCGCGCGGCAGCCGGCCTTGCGCTGGCAGCGGCCGCCGCGTGGATCGCCACCGACACGGCCATCGCCGCCGGCCTCGCTGCGGATGAAGTCTTCACCCGTATCGTGCGCGTTGCCCTCGCGGGTCTCGGCGCATCGGGACTCGTCGCCTGCGTGCTGCTCGCACGCGGGCGGCCGCCGCAACGCCGCCTCGCGGTGGTGATCGCAGTGCTCGTCGCTGCGGTCATCACGACCGCCTCGCTCGGCCGCCCCGGCGGCTCTGTCGACCCGGCCGTCGCGATCGCCTCCGGGCTCGTCCACGTTGTCGCCGTCGCGCTGCTTCTCGGCGCGCTCGTCGGTGCAGCGTCGGGTCACTCGGTGTAGCGCGGCGGGTCGGGGTCGTCCGACCAGTTGGGAAGCGGCCGCTCGACGCGCTCCATCCACGAGCGGATCAACTCGACGTGGGCGCGCTCCTCGTCCCTCAGCGCAAGCGCGGCCTCGCGCAGCTCCGGACTGCGCGCAACGCCCGCGAGGCGATCGAAGAAGCGCTCGGCGCGCACCTCGAATTCGAGTGCAAGCTCGAGCGCGTGATAGGGCTGCATCAGGTAGTGAAGCGCATCGACCGGCGGCGCCTCGGGCGACTCCGCTGCCGCCGCGTGCCCGGGCTGCGGCGCGTCGCTCCACCCCATCTCCGAGAGGAGAGCCTGCGCATGGCCGAGCTCGATCACCGACATCCGGCGAAAGAGCTCGGTGACCTCGCGGTTGTTGTGCGTCTCCATCGCGTCGGCGAGCTCGGCGTAGCGAGCCGCCGCGTCGCGCTCCATGTGCACCGCGAGCGTCAGCAGCTCGGCGAGGCTCGCAGGGGTCGCCGTCGCGCCAACCGCGTCGACGCCGACCGCTGCTTCCGGGTTCGCCCGAGCCTCGGTGTCACGCCGCTCAGGCGGTGTCATCGCTCGAACTCGCGCACGAGGTCGTCGGGTGCGGCGGTTGCGGCCCGCGCACCTGCCTGAGCCGTCGGACGATCGGCGACGTAGAGCACGCCGAGATTGAAGCCGTCGTCGGTCATCAGCCTGCGCGCCGCGCGCGCAGGATCCGACGTCGCCGCGACGGGTGCCGGACGCACGCGCTCCTTCCACTCGCGCTGCTCGGGGCGGAAGGTGACGCAGGGGCTGAGGATCTCGACGAACGAGAAGCCGCGGTGGTCGATCGCCTGCGCGAGGAGCTCGGCGCACCCGTTCGGGTCTCCCGAGAAGCCGCGGGCGATGAACCCTGCGCCTGCGGCAAGCGCGATGACGAGTGGATGGAACACGCGTAGCCCCGTCCCTCCCGGCGCGAGCCGCGAATCCCAGTCGGGCTCGGTCGTCGGCGACGGCTGCCCTTTCGTCATCCCGTACACGTGGTTGTCCATCACGACGTAGGTGAGGTCGACGTTGCGCCGGCATGCGTGCAGGAAATGGTTGCCGCCGATCGAGTAGCCGTCGCCATCGCCGCTCGCGACGAGGACGGTGAGGTCGGGGCGTGCGACCTTGAGCCCGGTCGCCGCGGCGAGCGAGCGGCCGTGCACACCGTGAAATCCGTAGCAGCGCGTGTACGCGGGGATGCGCGACGAGCACCCGATCCCCGAGACGACGACGACCTCCTCGGGAGAGAGGCCGAGCTTCGCGAGCGCCTTCGTCGTCGCGCTCAGCACCGAGTAGTCGCCGCAGCCGGGGCACCAGATCGGCTTGTAGCTCGACTTGTAGTCCTGCGCCGTGCGGGCGGCCAGCGCGGCTGCGACGTCGTTCATCGTGCGCTCCATTCGCGGATCGCCTGCACGATCTCGCCGGGGCGCAGCGGCAGCGGCCCCGGACGATGGAAGCTCTCGGTCCGCCCCGGCAGGTCGGCGTACGCGCGCAGGTAGCGGTAGAGCTGCGCGCCGTAATTCTGCTCGACGACGAGGATCCGCGACACGCCGTCGAGCGCATGCGCGAGCGCCGCGGCGTCGATCGGTGCGATCAGGCGAAGGGCGACGAGCCGCGCATCGAGCCCGGCCGCCCTGACGCGCATGAGCGCCTCGCGCACCGGGCCGACCGCCGAGCCGAACGCGATGACGGCGTACGCGCCGCTTCCCTCGACGCTCGCCCAGCGCGGGCCATAGTCGTACGAGGCGAGCTTGCGCGAGCGCTTGTCGAGCTGCATCCGGTGATCGCGCCCCTGGCTGCTCGGGATGCCGGACTCGGTGTGCTCGAGCCCGTCGGCGGTGTAGACGGTCCCGGGCGTGCCGGGAATGGCCATCGGCGACACTCCGCTCGGAGTGTCGCGGTAGCGCCGGTAGTCCGGGTCGTTCGCCGGCGCCGTCACGCGCCGGGCGACCCCGTCCGGGAGCGGCGGCGCGTCGATGATCGCGCGCGCCTGCCCGAGGAACTGGTCGGAGAGAACGATCGCCGGGGTTTGCAGCGCCTCGGCGAGGTGCACGGCCCACTGCGTCGTCGCCGCGCAATCGGCGATCGACGTCGGCGCGACCACGATGCGCGGAGCGTCGCCGTGCAGGCCGCCGACCGCGAACGAGAGATCCGACTGCTCGCTCTTCGCCGGGATGCCGGTCGACGGACCGCCGCGCATCACGTCGACGACGACGACAGGCACTTCGGCGGCGACCGCGAGACCGATGCCTTCGGCCATCAGCGAAAGGCCAGGCCCCGCCGTCGCGGTGAGTGACGGGACACCGCCGTAGGAGGCACCGACGATCATGTTGATCGAGGCGAGCTCATCCTCGGCCTGGACGAGCGCGCCCCCGACCTTCGCGAGCGCCGGCGCCATCCATTCGAGCAGCTCGGTCGCCGGAGTGATCGGATAGGCGGCGACGAAGCGCACGCCGCCGCGCACCGCGCCGAACCCTGCCGCTTCGTTGCCGCTGACGAGCCACCGGCGTCCGCGCGCCGGCGCGAGCGGCGTCGCTTCGGACGGCTGGCTCGCACCACCCAGTCCGGCAGCCGCCGCGTAACCGCCGGAGAGCGCCGCGAGATTCGCCGCGAGCGCGTCGTCGCCCCTGTGCCAGGATGCCCGCACCGCGGACTCGAGCGCGGCGAGCGGAAGGCGCCCGAGCGCACCGGCGAGACCAAGCGCCAGCATGTTGATCCAGCTCCCCGGCATCTCGCGCGCCATGCGCTTGAGAGGCAGCGGCACGCTGCGTGCGCCGCTCGCTGCAAAGATGTCGGGCACCTCGCCTTCGTCGGCGTCGCCGACGACGATGCTAGACGGCGCGAGCACGATCTCGTCGGCGAAGCGCCCGACGTTGCGCCAGTCGATCGCAACCAGCAGGTCGAACGTGTCGTCGAGCGATTCGACGGGGACCGAGGCGAGCCGGACGAGTGCGGCAGCCTCGCCGCCGCGGATCTGCGGACCGCTGCTGCGGACCATCAGCCCGTAGCGCCCGGCGCGGGCGGCCGCTTCGAGCAACAGCGTTCCGGCAGTCATCACGCCGGCGCCACCGCTGCCCGCGATCGCGACCGACCACGAGCGGATCGGCGCAGGCGAAGCCGTCGCCGATGCGGCGGGCCGCGCTTCGCGCTCGTCGACGGCGACCCGCATCGACTGTCCTCACTCCTGCGTCTGGCGATGACCGCAGTAGACGTTGCACACGCGCGGATTGCGTTGATTCGCATCAAGGTCGCCGCAGGTGCAGACGCTAGCATCGATCGGGTCGATCCGTTCGGCGCAACCGCGAGCGGCGACGAGGCGGCGCGGATCGCACACCCCGCGTCGGCAATCATCGCGCGTCGTCGATGAAAGGCAGGCAGCATGGGCGTCGATGGCTATCGCTGGCAGATGACCGCTCCGCGCGCACCGCTCGCGCGCGCTGCCGCTCGCTTCGATGCGGCAAAGGACGAGGTGGTCGTCGCGATCGCCGGATGCGGCGTCTGCCACACCGACCTCGGCTACCTCCACGGCGACGTGCGCACGCAGCACGCACTGCCCCTCGCGCTCGGCCACGAGGTGAGCGGCACGGTGGTCGAGGCCGGCGACGATGCGCGCGCGCTGGTCGGCAGCGCGGTGATCGTTCCGGCCGTGCTCCCCTGCGGCACCTGCGACGCGTGCCGGCGCGGTCTCGGCACCATCTGCAGCGGCCAGAAGATGCCGGGCAACGACATCGACGGAGGCTTCGCGACGCACATCGTCGTGCCCGCGCGCGGGCTCTGCGGCGTCGACCGCGCGCGCCTCGAACGCGCAGGCCTCACGCTCGCCGAGGTGGCGATCGTGGCCGATGCGGTGACGACGCCGTACCAGGCGGTGCGCCGCGCCGGCGTGCGCCCGGGCAGCCTCGCGATCGTCGTCGGTGCCGGAGGAGTGGGCGGGTTCTGCGTGCAGATCGCCCATGCGCTCGGCGCGACCGTCGTCGCGATCGACGTCGACGCCGGGCGGCTTGCGCTGATCGAGGCGCACGGAGCCGACCTCACGATCGATGCGCGCGGCCGCGACACACGCGCGATCAAGTCTGCGATCGCGGCGTTCGCAAAGGAGCGCGGCCTGCCGTCGATCGAGTGGCTGATCTTCGAGTGCTCGGGAACCGGCGCCGGCCAGCTCACCGCGTACGGATTGCTCGTGCACGGCGCAACGCTTGCCGTCGTCGGCTTCACGATGGAGAAGATCGAGATCCGCCTGTCGAACCTGATGGCGTTCGATGCGCGCGCACTCGGCAACTGGGGATGTCCGCCCGAGCACTACCCCGCAGCACTCGACCTCGTCCTCGACCGGCGGATCGACGTGAAGCCGTTCGTCGAATTGCGGCCGCTCGACGCAGTCAACGAAGTGCTCGCTGCCGCCGACCGGCACGAGCTCCGCGGGCGCGCCGTGCTCGTTCCCGCGTGACCGTGGAGATCGCGATGATGAACGCCCTCGATGCGCGCGTGCCGGCAGATGGCCTGCATTCGCACGATCTCGCCGACGACTTCAGGCGTCCCGGGGTGCGCTACGAGCTGAAGCCCGCGCGCAGGCCCGATGGCACCGCGGTTGCCGGCCTTTGGAACGCGTGGATCACGCTCGACAACCCGGCGCAGCTCAACTCGTACACGACCGAGATGGTGAAGGGAGTGATCCTCGCCTTTCGCGCCGCGTCGAACGCGCGCGACGTCAACTGCGTCGTGTTCACCGGCGCCGGCGACCGCGCGTTCTGCACCGGGGGCAACACGAAGGAATACGCCGAGTACTACGCCGGGAGGCCGCAGGAGTACCGGCAGTACATGCGCCTGTTCAACGACATGGTGTCGTCGATCCTGGCCTGCGACAAGCCCGTCGTCTGCCGCGTCAACGGAATGCGCATCGGCGGCGGCCAGGAGATCGGCATGGCGTGCGATTTCTCGATCGCGCAGGACCTCGCGCGCTTCGGCCAGGCGGGGCCGAAGCACGGCTCGGCGCCGATCGGGGGCGCGACCGATTTCCTGCCGGTGATCCTCGGCGCCGAGCGCGCAATGGTCGCCGGCGTGCTGTGCGAGCCCTTCTCGGCGCACAAGGCCTACCACTGGGGCATGCTCTCCGATCTCGCCCCGGCACTCAGGGTCGACGGAGCGTTCGTCGCCAATCCCCTCGTCGAGACGCAGCGCCTCGTCGACGGCGACGGGCGGTGGGTGTTCGGCGAGCCGAAGACCGGCGACGCCGCGCGCGAGGCGAAGGCGCAGCTCGCGCGCGGCAGCGTCGATCTCGCGCGCCTCGACGAGCGCGTCGACGCGCTCTGCGCGAAGCTCCTGCTCACGTTTCCGGAATGCACGACGAAGACGCTCGAGGAGCTTCGCAAGCCCAAGCTCGACGCCTGGAACCGCAACAAGGAGAACTCGCGCGCGTGGCTTGCGCTCAACATGGTGACCGAGGCGCGCGCCGGCTTCACCGCGTTCAATTCGGGGGCGAAGGATGGTCGCGAGGTCGACTTCGTGCTCCTGCGGCGGCGACTCGCCGCCGGAGAGGGCTGGGACGGTACGCTGTGCGAATCGATCCAGCCGGGCCGGCCGGCCGAGGATTAGACGATGGAAACGGCTTCGCCGCTGAGGGTCAGGACCGAGCGCGACGGAGGGCTCCTGCACGTCACGCTCGCGCGTCCGAAGGCGAACCTCGTCGACGCCGCGATGATTGCAGCGCTCACCGCGGCCTTTCGCGCCGGCAGGAACACGCCGCAGCTTCGCGGCGTCCTCCTCGACGCCGAAGGGCCGCACTTCAGCTTCGGGGCGAGCGTCGAGGAGCACGCTGCCGAGCGCTGCGCGGCCCTGCTCGAGTCGCTGCACGCGCTCATTCTAGCCATGCTCGAGTTTCCGGTGCCGATCCTCGTCGCCGCGCGCGGCCAATGCCTCGGCGGGGGTCTCGAACTGGCACTGGCCGGGAGCCTCATTTTCGCCGCACCCGACGCGCAGCTCGGCCAGCCCGAGACGAAGCTCGGAGTGTTCGCGCCGGCGGCGTCGTGCCTCCTTCCGCGCCGCGTCGGGCAGCCTGCGGCCGAGGACCTGCTCGTCTCCGGACGCTCGCTCGGCGGCACCGAGGCGAAGGCGATCGGCCTCGTCGATGCGCTCGCCGACGACCCCGGGAACGCGGCGCTCGCGTATTTCGAAACGCATCTCGCACCGAAAAGCGCGGCGGCCGTCGTCCACGCCCTCGCGGCCGTCCGCGCACCGGTCGTCGCCGAGACGAAGACGCGCCTCGCCGAGGTGACCGCTCTGTATGTCGACCGGCTGATGCGGACGCACGACGCCAACGAGGGCATCGCGGCGTTCGTCGCGCACCGGCCGGCGCGTTGGGAGCACCGCTGATGGACGAGCGAACCTCGGTCGCCACGATCGTCGCACGCTGCCAGGCGCTCTACGACGACCTCGATTTCAAAGCGGTCAAGGCATGGAAAGCCGCCGCACCGGGACGCCGCGCGATCGGCTACATGCCGATCTACGTGCCGCGCGAGCTCGTCCATGCTGCGGGGATGCTCGCCGTCGGCATCTTTGGCGGCGGCGACCAGCTCGAGGTGATCCAGGGCGACGCCTACTACCAGAGCTACATCTGCCGGATCCCGCGCTCGACGATCGAGCTCGGCCTCACCGGACGGCTCGACTGCCTCGACGGCATGCTGTTCCCGTCGATCTGCGACGTGATCCGCAACCTCTCCGGCATGTGGCAGGTGAAGTTTCCCGGGAAGTTCGTCCGCTACGTCGACCTGCCGCAGAACTACGACGACGCGGTCGGTGGCGCGTTCTACCGGTCCGAGCTCGCAAAGCTGATGGACGAGCTCGGCGAGCTTCGCGGCAACCCGATCACCGACGGCGAGCTCCGCGCGTCGATCGCGATCCACAACGAGAACCGCAGCGCGGTGCGCGCGCTCTACGCCTACCGCTCCGAGAAGCCGTGGCAGGCGCCGACCTCCGAGGTCTACCTCGTCCTCCGCGCGGGGATGGTGCTTCCCCCCGACGAGCATACGCAGCTCGTGCGCGACTACCTCGCCGCCACCGAGGCCGCGCCGCGCGCGAAGCGCGACAACGCGCGCATCGTGCTCACCGGAGCATTCTGCGAGCAGCCCCCGCTGGGACTCATCAAGTCGATCGAAATGGCCGGATGCTACATCGTCGACGACGACTTCCTGCTCGCCACGCGCTGGCTGCAATCCGGCGTCGCGACCGACGGCGATCCGCTCGAGGCGCTCGCGAGCGCGTTCCTGCACCATTCGGTATCGACCGCCGCGCGCTACGACATGCGACGCGAGGACAAGGGGGCGTACCTGCTCGAGCAGGTGCGTACGCGGCGTGCCGAAGGGGTGATCTTCGCGGCGCCGTCGTTCTGCGACCCGGCGCTCCTCGAGCGTCCGATGCTGCAGGACGTCCTCGCACGGCACGACATCCCCTACACGGCGTTCAAGTACGCCGAGAACACCGGCCAGATGGCGCCGATCCGCGAGCAGGCCGGCACTTTCGCCGATTCCATCAAACTCTGGAACGCCGCATGAGCCCAGTCGCCGAGCGCCAGGTGGTCAAGGAGAACGCGATGTGGCTCCAGAAGGAGCTCATCAACCGCAACTACCGTGAGCTCGCGACGGCGCGCGAGACCGGCCGCAAGGTGTCGGCGACGTTCGTCCCGGGCAACCTGAACGAGCTCCTGATGTGCTTCGACTTCGCGCGCAGCCTCCCCGAGACCAACGCGCTGCAGAACGGGCTGCGCAAGAAATCCGGCAAGCTCATCATGGACGCCGAGCGCGACGGCCAGTCGGAGGACGTGTGCACTTACGTCAAGGCCGACCTCGGCATGATGCTGGGCGGCGAGGTCGGCCCGACCGGCGAGGCGCTGCCGCGCCCGGACGTGCTGCTCCTCTCCTACACCGGCTGCTTCACGTTCATGAAGTGGTTCGAGCTGATCCGCCACCGCTACGGGTGCGAGACGGTGATGCTGCACGTCCCCTATCAGGGCGAGGGGAAGGTTTCCCCCGGCATGCGCGACTACGTCGTCAAGCAGCTCAGGGAGACGGTGATCCCGGCGCTCGAGCGGATCTCGGGCAAGCGCTTCGACATCGACCGGCTGCGCGAGTACATGCGCGAATCGCAGAAGGCCGAGGACGACCTCGTCGCCGTGCTGCAGTCGGCGAAGCATCGCCCGTCGCCGATCGACGGCTACTTCGGCGCCGTCTACTACATCGGGCCGATCTTCACGGCGTTTCGCGGGCTCCCCGAGGCGAGCGAATACTACCGGGTGCTGCGCGCCGAGGTCGACGAGCGCATCCGCGAGGGCAAGGGCCCGGTGACCCCCGACGGCGACATGGGCGAGGAGAAGTACCGGCTGGTCGTCGAGGGGCCGCCGAACTGGACGAGCTTCCGCGACTTCTGGAAGATGTTCTACGACGAAGGCGCAGTCGTCGTCGCGTCGACCTATTCGAAGGTCGGAGGCGTCTACGACTTCGGCTTCCGCCACGACGCAGACCACCCGCTCGAATCGCTCGCCGAGTACTGCCTCGGCTGCTACACGAACCTCAACCTGCCGTCGCGGATCGACATGATCTGCCGCTACATCGACGAGTATCAGGCCGACGGGCTCCTCATCAACTCGATCAAGAGCTGCAACAGCTTCTCGGCGGGTCAGCTCCTCATCCTGCGCGAAGTCGAGCAGCGGACCGGCAGGCCGGCGGCATTCATCGAGACCGACCTCGTCGACCCGCGCTACTTCTCGGCCGCGAACGTGAAGAACCGGCTCGAGAGCTACTTCCAGATGGTGCGCCAGAAGCGGTCGGCGCAGGTCCACTGAGCCGCCGCCATGCGCTGCTTCGTCGGCATCGATCTCGGCTCGACGACGACCAAGGCGGTCGTCATCGACGAGGACAGGCGCGTGCTCGGCCGCGGCATCACCAACTCGCGCTCGAACTACGACACCGCCGCAGCGGTCGCGAAGCAGGAGGCGCTCGTCAACGGACGCTTCTGCCTGTTCCGCGAGGCGCTTGCGGGGAGCGGCGCGCTCGGCGGCGCCCTCGACGCCTTTCTCGCCGAGCTCGAGCGTGCGTTCCGCCTCGAGCAGTATCTCGAGCAGCTTGCCGACCTCGAGCAGACCTGCCTGCGCAACGCCGACGCGGGCCGCTTCGGTGAACGCGCGCGCGCGGTCGCCGAAGCGCTCGGCGCAGTGTTCGCACGGCTGCGGGAAGGCGCACCCGCGCTCTTCGCGGCCGGCGCAAGGCGCAAATCGGACTTCTTCCGCGATATCGCGGGAAGCCAGTATCTCGCCGTCGGAGAAACCGTCGCCAGGGAAGCCGGAATCGCCTACGACAGCCTGCTCAACGTGTTCGACCGCTCGATCATCGAAGTCGAGAACCGCGTCTACGAAGGCTCGATCCGCGGGCACCTCCTTGCCGCGCTCGAGCGCACCTTCGCCGCGCTTCCGGGCACCGCTTTGCAGCGCGCTGCCGTCGAGGCGCCGATCCGCGGCGTACTCGACGCCGAGCTCGAGGAGACCTACGTCGTCGGCACCGGCTACGGCCGCGCACGGCTGCCGTTCTCGAAGGAGCACATCCGCTCGGAGATCCTCTGTCATGGCCTCGGCGCCCACGTGATGTACCCGGATACGGCGACCGTACTCGACATCGGGGGGCAGGACACCAAGGCCATCCAGGTCGACCGCGCCGGCATCGTCGAGAGCTTCCAGATGAACGATCGCTGCGCGGCGGGCTGCGGACGCTATCTCGGCTACATCGCCGACGAGATGAACATGGGGCTGCACGAGCTGGGGCCGCTCGCGATGCAGTCGACGCGCACCGTCCGCATCAACTCGACCTGCACGGTGTTCGCCGGCGCCGAGCTCCGCGATCGCCTCGCGCTCGGCGAGCGGCGCGAGGACATCATCGCAGGGCTCCACCGCGCGATCGTGCTGCGCGCGATGTCGATCCTCGCGCGCTCGGGCGGCGTGCGCGACCAGTTCACGTTCACTGGAGGGGTCGCGAAGAACGAGGCCGCCGTCAAGGCGCTGCGCGACCTCGTCGCCGAGAACTACGGCACGGTAACCCTCAACATCGATCCGGACTCGATCTACACCGGGGCGCTCGGCGGCGCGACGTTCGCCTGGCGCGCGGTCGTCGAGGAAGGCCGGACCGCCGAGGCAAGGCCATGACGCGAACGATCGGCATCGACGTGGGCTCGGGCGCCGTCAAGAGCGTCCTCTTCGACGTCACCGGCGGCGAGCCGCGCTGGCTCGCGAAGCGCTGCGAGCGCATCCGAAGGCGTGACCCGATGGAGCTCGCGCGCGCAGGCTGCGAGGGGGTCCTCGCCGACGCCAACCTCGATCGCAGCGACGTCGACTACGTCGCCACGACCGGCGAGGGTGAGAACGTGGCGTTCGCGACCGGGCACTTCTATTCGATGACGACCCACGCGCGCGGCGGCGTCTACCTGCAGCCGGACGTCGGCGCCGTCGTCGACATCGGCGCGCTCAATGGCCGCGCGATCCGCGTCGACCCGCGCGGCAAGGTGCTCTCGTACAAGATGACGAGCCAGTGCGCATCGGGCTCGGGCCAGTTCCTCGAGAACATCGCGCGCTACCTCGGCGTCGCCGTCGAGGAGATCGGGCCGCTGTCGCAGACCTCGAAGCAGCCCGAGAAGTGCAGCTCGATCTGCGCCGTCCTCGCCGAGACCGACGTCATCAACATGGTCTCGCGTGGCATCGCCACCCCCGACGTGCTGAAGGGCATCCACCTGTCGATGGCGGCGCGCATCGTCAAGCTCCTCAAGGTGACCGGGATCCGCGACGGGGTGGCGCTCATCACCGGGGGCCTTGCGCTCGATTCCGGCCTCGTCGCGGCGATCGGCGAGGAACTCGTCGTCGAGAAGGCCGGCGTCACCGCGGTGAGCCATCCGGATTCGATCTACGCCGGCGCGATCGGCGCTGCGCTGTGGGGTGCGTTCAGGCACCAGCGGTTCGCCGACGCGGCGGCCGCCTGATTCCGGCGCGGACGGCGCCGCAAAGACCGAGGAGAAACCCCGATGGCCCTCACGATCAACGAGAACTGCACCGCCTGCGACGCCTGCAGGCCGGTGTGCCCGAACGAAGCGATCGCCGTCGGCGATCCGATCTACGTGATCGATCCGCTGCGCTGCACCGAGTGCGTCGGCGCCGAGGACGAGCCGCAGTGCCGTCTCGCGTGCCCGGTCGACTGCATCGTCCAGCATCCCGACTTCCGGGAGTCGCGCGAAGAGCTGCTCGCGAAGTACGAGTCGCTGCACGTCTGAGGCAGCGCGGGTGGCGCGGGCCCGGGCAGTGTCATGCGCAGCACCCCGATAGCCGTTCATGCGCAGCGCCGGTATCGGCCCCGGGGGCGTCCGGCTCAGAGCGCGCGGACGAAGGGAATGCTCTGCGCCGGCGCAAACCCGATCGCGTAGAGAAAACCGAGGAGCGCGAGGTCGCGCGGCGCCACCATCGTCTCGACGCGCTCGACCCTGAGAGCGCCGAGGTTCGCGAAGAGTTGCGAGACGAGCGCGTGGCCGATCCCCCCGCGACGCCGCTCCGGGTGCACGCCGATCGTGTCGAGCACGGCCACGGGTGCCGTGCGGCCGAACTCGCCGATGTCGACGCGCGCAGTGGCGAACCCCGCCGCGGCGCCGTCGCGCCGCGCGATCAGCGACACGCGGATCGCCGAATCGCGCAACGCCTCGTCCAGCCTGCGCCGCATGTAGGCTTCGCGATCGCGACCGGTGATCGCGCGGTCGATGAACAGCACGTCGGCAAGGTCTCCCTCCTCCATCGCGCAGATCTCGGCTCCGTCCCGCGCGAGGCGCTCGAAATCGTTCGACGCGCCCGCCGCGTAGCGTTGCTCGCGCTCGGATGCCCCGTCGTTCGCGGCGGCAGCCGCCGGGACCGCGTCGCGCGCTTCGGCGTAGGCGCCGCCCTCGACCGGACAGTCGACGATGTGGTTTGGCGCGAGGGCAAAGCCGCCCTCGTCGAGCCAGCGCAGGAGCGCGTGGTCGCGCCACGCTGCCTGCGTCCGCAACTCGGTGAGCTCGTGCCGCCGCGCGACCTCGATCAGCGAATCGAGCATGCGGCGTCCGAGGCCGGCACCCTTGGCGTCGTGCCGCACGCCGATCGCCTCGATCCACAGCGACCGTCCAGGCTGCCCGAATTCACCGTCGAGGATCCTCCCGAGGAGATACCCGGTGACGGCCTCGCCATCGTCGACCGCGAGCTGGACGTGCCACGCCGGCTCACGCAGCGCGGCAGCGAGCCTGCGCTCGAAGTACGGGCGCCGCGACACCCCTTCGGCGAATGCGTCGATCGAAACCACCGCGTCGAGGTCGGCCTCGACGAGAGGCCTCACCCTCGTCTGGCGGGACAGGACGCCCTCCATTCGGCCCGTTTCAGGACGACGCGTAGGCAAGCGTGAGCTCGCGATCGGCCGCCTCGTCGAAGAGGTCCTCGACCTGCGGCAGCAACGCCATCGACTCCTTGCTGATGTGCGCGGACTCGCGCTCGGCGAGCTCGAGCGCGAGACGCTTCAGGCTCGCCCGCTCGTCTTGCCCGAGGCTTCCGCCGGGCGCTCGCCTCGCGAGCGGGACGAGCTCGCCGGCAACGGCGCGGATCATCCTGTGCTCCTCGGTCAGCAGGTCGGCGAGGTCGTCGCCGCCCGCATCGCGCAGCCGCGGAAAGATCTCGCTCTCCTCGAATCCGAAGTGGCGCGCGAGATCGAGCTCGATGTGCCGCACGATGGCCGGTGCGATCGCGGCGAGCGCAGCGTCGGCTCGATCGCCCGCGCCGGCCGGGCCGCCGACCGCGAGCTCGATGCGATCGATCAGCTCGAGATTGGCCCGATGGTCGTCATCGAGCATGCGATTCACCTGACGTTCGAAATTCATCGGCGACCCCGGCTGTCGATCGTGTGGCCGGCGCGCGCGCAATGACGTGCGTTCCGGCGGTCACCGCACACTAGCGCCGCATCGCGCGGCGGCCCTTGACCCCCGTCAAGCCGCCAGCGTCCTCAGGAGGCGGGCGGCGAGCACCCCCGCGACCTGGCGCCGATAGGCGGCGGGGGTCGCGGTCGTGCGCATCGGCTTCACCGATTGCTCGACTCGCGTTGCGAGGAGCGCGGCGGTCTCGTCGTCGACACGGCGACCGACGATCGCCTCGGTTCCGACGACGACCGGACGCGGTCCGACCCCGGTCACCGCCACGATGGCCCGCTCGATCGACCGCTGCCCGACGCGCAAGGCGATCGCCACGCCGGCGAGCGGGAAATCGATCGAGCCCCGCACGCGCGCCTTGCGATAACCCGACACACCGTCGGGCGGCGGCAATCGCACCGCGGTGACGAGTTCACCCGGAAGCAGCGCGAGATGCGCCGCACCGTCGTCGCGATAGAGGTCCACCGCCGCCATGCGCCGCACGCCGCCGTACGAGGCGACGTCGAGCTCGGCGGAAAGCGCGATCAGCGCCGGAGCGAGGTCGCCGCAGAACGCCGCGTGGCAGCGCCGGCCCTGCGGAGCGACGTGGCAAACGTCGCCTCCGCGCTTGAGACAGCCGCCGACCGCCCCGCGCCACCACGCTCCCTGGTTGTAATGAACGCAGCGCGTGTCGGCGCACAGGTTGCCCCCGACGGTACCCGCGCTGCGGTGCGCCGGCGCGCCGACCGCGGCGGCGGCCTCGGCGAGCGCCGGATAGGTCGAGGCGACGCGCGCATCCGCGGCGAGGCGCGCGAGCGTGACCGTTGCTCCGATCGCGCAGGCATCGTCGCGCCACGCGATCCCGGCAAGTCCGGCGATGCCGCCGATGTCGACGACGATCGACGGGCGCTCGAGCCCGCGCCTCAGGTTCGGCACGAGGTCGGTGCCTCCGGCATGCACGCGCGCGCCGGGGGTCGCGAGCCATTGCACCGCCTCGCCGACGCTCGCTGCGCGGCGGAATTCGAAGCGCGGCGTCGTCGCGTCGATCGTCATGGATTCGTCCGCTCGCCGGCGGCTGCGGCGGCACGGTTTGCGCGCATCGATTCGAGACGCGCCTCGCGACGCCTGCGCACGATCGCATCGAGGACGCGGTCGGGAGTCGCCGGAAGCGCCATGAGGCGGATGCCGGTCGCGTCGGCGATCGCGCTGGTGAGCGCCGGAGCGAAGCCGTGCAGCGAGCCCTCGCTCGCCTCCTTGGCGCCGAACGGGCCGAGCGGGTCGAGGCTGTCGACCAACGTGACGTCGATCGGCGGCGACTCGGCGATCGTCGGGATCCGGTAGTCGAGGAAGTTGGGACGCAGCGCGAGCCCCTCGTGGTACTGCGTCTCTTCCTGCAGCGCCTGCCCCATGCCCATCCACACCGCACCCTGGACCTGCCCCGTGGCGGCGAGCGGATTGATCGCAAAGCCGCAATCGTGCGCGACCCAGACGTGCTCGACCGACACCGCGCCGGTCTCCTCGTCGACCGCAACCTCGACCACCTGCGCCGAGTACGAGAAGCCCGCGGTCGACCCCACGGCCGCGCCGCGAAAGCGTCCACCCTGCATCTCGGACGGCGTCGTCCAGACTCCCTTCACGGTCAGCGTTCCGGTCCCCGCGAGCGCAGCCGCGACGACCGAGGCGAAGTCGAGCTCACGATCGGTTCCCCGGACGAGGCAGCGCTCGCCTTGCCACACGACCTCCGTCGCGGCGACACCGAGGGTGCGCGCCGCGGCCTCGACCAGCGTATCGCGCAGCGCTTCGGCCGCGCGCAGCGCCGCGTTGCCGACCATGAACGACACGCGCGACGAATACGAGCCGTTGTCCTTGGGCGTCAGCGCGCTGTCGGCGGCGACGACGCGGATGCGCTCGATCGGCAGGCACAGCGTCTCGGCGGCGACCTGGGTGAGCAGGGTCGAGCTCCCCTGGCCGATGTCGGCGGCGCCGGTGAGCAGCGTGATGCTGCCGTCGAAGTCGAGCTTGAGGTTGACGACCGCGTGCGGCTCGCCGCTCCACTGCACCGGCTTCGCCGCCCCCGACACGTAGTGCGAGCATGCGAGCCCGAGCCCGCGCCCGCGCGGAAGCTTTCCGCGCCGCTCGCGCCAGCCCGACGCCTCTTCGACGCGATCGAGGCACGCGGCGAGCGCGCACGAGTTCACCTGCAGGTCGTTCGCCGTTCGCCACGGGGGCTCGATCAGGTTCGCGCGGCGCAGCGCAAACGGGTCGAGCCCGAGCTCGCCCCCCATCTCGTCCAGAAGCGCCTCGAAAGCGTGCCGCACGTCGACGGCGCCGTGGCCGCGCATCGCACCGGATGGAGGTGTGTTCGTATAGACGCGCAGGCCGCGATAGCGCACGGCACCGACGCGGTACAGCGCATGCAGCAGCGCCCCGGCGTAGAGGATCGTCACGACGCCGTAGCCGGCATACGCGCCGCCGCGCTGGATGACCTCGCAGTCGACGGCGGTGATCTCGCCGCCGGCGCGCAGGCCGAGCCTGAGGCGGATGTCGGTCTCGGGGCGCCCGCGGTGGGTGAGGAAGCTGTCCTCGCGCGACTGCTCGACGCGTACCGTAGCTCCCGCGGCGCGAGCGAGCGCCGCGGCGACGATCTCGAAGTTGAGCGGCTCGACGCGATGGCCGAAGCCTCCACCGACGAACGGTTTGGTGATGCGGATCTGCGCACGGTCGAGGCCGAGGCAGCGTGCGATGGCGAGGTGCAGGTAGTACGGCACCTGCGTCGTCGACCGGCTGGTGAGCTCGCCGCGCTCGGGGTCGAAGCTCGCGACCGCCGCGTTGCGCTCGATCTGCCCGTGCGCCACCTCGGCGTAGTGAAAGCGCCGCTCGCGCACGAGGTCGGCTGCGGCGAAGCCGGCGTCGACGTCGCCGAAGTCCTGCGCGACTTCGCGCTCGACGTTGCCGGCCTTGTCGCGGTGAAGCAGCGGAGCGCCTTCGGCGAGCGCGTCCTGCGCGGTGAACACCGGGGAAAGCGGCGCGATGTCGGCGACGATCGCGGCAAGCGCCGCCTCGGCGCTCGCGCGGTCGTCGGCCGCGACGGCGGCGATCGGCTCGCCGCGGTAGCGCACGCGCTCGCGGGCGAGAGGCCATTCGTTCTGCGCGATCGGGATCACCCCGTAGGGTGCCGCGAAATCGTCGCCGGTGACGACCGCACGCACGCCGGGAAGAGCGCGCGCCGCGCTGACGTCGATGCCGACGATCGTGCCGTGGGCGACGGTGCTGCGCAGGATCATGCCGACGAGTGCATCGGCGTGCGGAAGATCGGCCGTGTAGCGCGCACGCCCCGTCACCTTGTCGACGCCGTCGACGAGCGGGGTCGGATGCCCGACCGTGCGCGGCGGCGAGGCTTCGGCGCTGGCGGCTCCGATGGAACTGCTCACCGTTCGCCCTCCGCGAGCGCACGCGAAGCCGCCTGCACCGACTCGACGATCTTCACGTAGCCGGTGCAGCGGCACAGGTTGCCCGCGAGCGCCGCACGGATCGCGTCCTCCGTCGGCGCGCGGTCGCGCCGCAGGAGCGCTTCGGCGCTCATGATCATCCCCGGCGTGCAGTAGCCGCACTGGGCGCCGAGGTGCTCGTGGAACGCCCGCTGGAGCGGGCTCATGCGACCCGCCGCCGCGAGGCTCTCGATCGTCTCGATGCTGCGCCCGGCCATGGAGGCTGCGAGCGTGATGCACGCGAGCCTCGGCGCGCCGTCGACCAGCACCGTGCACGCGCCGCATTCGCCGCCGTCGCATCCCTGCTTGGTGCCGGTGAGTCCCACCGACCTGCGCAGGTAGTCGACGAGGAGCGTCGCGTCGTCGACCGCGTCGCAGCGCGTACGCCCGTTCACCGTCACCTCGAGAAGTCGCGTTCCCATGTCATTGCCCGGTGCGCATCGCCGCCCGAGCGGTCGCGGTCATCGCGCCTCCTCACCGGCCGCGCGCGAGGCGTGCTCCGCGCACCGGCAGATGCGCGAGCGCGTACGCCTGGCGAAAGCCTGCGCGCGTGACGAGTGCGTACTTGGCGAAGACTCCTCCCGCTGCGGCGAGCACCCCGGCGAGCGCCGCGGCGATCCGTACGCCGCTCTCGCCGACTCCCGACGTCGCCACGACGGCGAGCGCGAGCGGGACGGCGGTTCCCGCCGCGAGCAGGAAGCGCCCGGCGCCGGTGAGCGCGTCGCGCGCGTCGTTCGCCCCGATTGCGGCGAGCGCACGCCTATAGAGGAGCCAGACGACCGCCCGAACGAGCGCCAGCGCGCCGACGGCAACCGTCAGGAGCGCAGAGAGCTCGCCTCGCCAGGACGCCGCGACGAGCACGATCCCGCTTCCTTCGGTAAGTGCCGTCGCGACGATGAGCGCGACGACGAAAGGCGCCCGCCATGCCGGAATGCCGTATGCAGCTTTCAGCATTGCCGCCTGGCTCAGGACGAACGCCGCGGCAAGCACCGCGGCGACCCACTGCGCGCCGGGCACGCCGAACACCGCGGCGATGGCGGCCGGGACGAGCAACGTTGCGGCGAGCGCTTCGCGCGACATCCACGATCCGCCGAGGTGGAAGAACACGTGGAGCGCGCGAAGCGGCCGGCCGAGCTCGGTCGCGACGAGAGCGAGCCCCGTCGCGACGAGGACGAGGCCGAGCAGGATGACGGGCGGCCGGATTCCGGGCCCGCCCGCGCAGGCTGCTGCGACGATCGCACCGGCCCCTGCGCCGCCGAAGACGAAGTTGGCGGCGGCGCGTGCATCCCAGCTTCGCTGCAGGGGTGCTGCCGCAGTCAAGCCGGATCCCCTCGCCCGGGCGTCGCGTCGTCGTCGTCGACAGCGCGATCCCACAGGTAGTAGAAGCCGGGGCCGGTGCCGAGCTCCTCGTGCATCCTGAAATGGCGGTTCTCGGCGAGAAGCGTCGATACGTTGCTTTCAGGGTCGTCGATGTCGCCGAACGCGAGCGCGCTCGCGATGCACGAGTTGACGCAGGCCGGGGTCGCTTCCGGATCGACGCCGGGCTTCCTGCCCGACGCGAGGCCGTCGTCGATGCGGTCGACGCAGAACGTGCACTTGGTCGCGACGCCGATCCTCGCGTCGTTGCGCCGCGTGGCCTCGTCATCGGTCGGGCGACCGTAGGCGAACGTCGGCTTCAGCGTTCGCGACCGCGCGTCGTACGGGCACGCGACCGAGCAGTATGCGCATCCGATGCACAGGTCGTAGTCGATCGTGACGATGCCGTCCGGGCGCTTGCGCGTCGCCGTCGTCGGACAGACTTTCGCGCACGGCGGGTCGTCGCAATGCTGGCATCCGGTGGGAACGAACGCGCGCTGGACGTCGGGATAGGTGCCGAACTCCATGTCGAGCACACGCCGCCACTGCACGCCCGGAGGCGTCGCATTCGCATGCCGGCACGCCGCCGTGCACGTCTGGCAGCCGACGCAGCGGTTGAGATCGGCGACCATCACCCAGCGGGTCATGCCACACCTCGATCGGCGACCGCCGCGGCGGCCTCTCGCGCGTGCACGCTCATGCCGCCCGCGGGCGCACGGCGACGCGCACGATGTCGGCGCCCGATCCGGTCGCGTCGGTGAGGTCGAGCGACATCCGCGCGAGCGTATTGAGGCTCGGCACACCCTGGTCCTTCGCGTACGGCGTGGCCCAGTGGCCGAACTGGCCGATCAAGAGCAGCGTATCGGGGCGGATGCCGTGGCGCAGGACGGCGCGGCCGCACACGATGCGCTCGGGTGTGGCGATCTCGACGTCGGCGCCATCGGTGATTCCCAGGCGGCTCGCGGTTTCGGTGTTGATGACGACGCCGCGGTGCCCGGCGACGTTGTCGGCGACTTCGCGGATCAGCGGCATGCCGACGTTGCCGCCCCACGCGTACTGCATGCTGCGCGCGGTCAGCAGCCAGAACGGGTAGTCACCCGGGAGCCCGCCGATCCGCGCGACGTCGTCCTCCCAGGGCTTGGCGAAATCCTTCCACGCCGGGAGCGCCTGGTATTCGTCGAGCTGCCGGTCCCACCAGCGCATGTCGCGCTCGTGCAGCCGCCGGCCGAGCTCGGCGCCGATGCGCAGCAGCCGCTCCTGGTAGGGAAGCTCGAAGCGCAGCCCCTGCTTCGCGAGCGCGGGGTAGAGATACCAGTTCCTGCGCGAGAACGGCTTGGTCGCGAGGCCCCGCTCCTTCCACCAGTCGAGCCCGTGGACCTCGGCGCCATCGCTCAATTCGGCGCTCGCCGCCCTGCACACGGCGTCCCAGATCGCGTCGCGATCGTGCGCACGTCCGACATCGAGCGAGAAATCGCCGTGCGGGCCGGCGAGCGCGACCCCGCCGGCGCCCTTGTTGATCGCCGCGTTGTAGGGCTCGAGGAGACCGGTGCGGCGCGCGAGCTCGGTCGCGACGTCGGTGAAGTCGCGCGCCTCGCCCCGCGCCGGCACCACCGGCTGGCGCAGCGCGAACCCCTGGTGATCCCAGAACTGCTCGACGAACTTGGTGCCGCCGATGCGGATGAGCTGCAGGCTCTCGAGGTCGGTCGCATCGGGCAGTACGACGTCGGCAAAATGATTCGTTTCGTCGCGCGTGTAGGCGAACGCGACGACGAACGGGAAGCGCGCCATCTTCTCGCCGAGGGCAGCGGTATCCCAGAACGAGATCGACGGGTTGGTGCGGTAGACGAACCACACGTCTGGCAGCGTCACGCGCGGCAGCCCCGGCGGCGTCTCGTCGAGGAACATCCACGAGAAATGCGTCGGCCCGAGCGCCTGGCTCCACGGGCCGTTGCCGGCGAGCGGAATCATCGTCCGGTACGCGTTGCGGATGTTCGGCGCGGCCGACCAGTGCTCGCGGTCGGTCGGGTTGAACGGATAGGTCATGAAGCCGTCGGGCCCCGGGCGCACGCTCTCGATGCGCTCGCCGAGCGGCCGGTTGAGGCGCACCGTCGTCCCGAGCGTCCCGCCCGGAACCTCGAGCGCCCCGACGAGCGACGCGAGCACCGTGCGCGCCCAGCAGCACTCGTAGCCGCCCCATCCGTTGTTGACCGTCTTGCCGAGGCTCACGGCAACCGGGCGATAGGGGAGGCGCTCGCCGTCGATCTCGATCGTCTCGCCGATGCGCGCGTGGTCGACGAACTCGCGCGCGATCGTCTCGATCGTCGCGGCTGGAACGTCGCAGATCGCCTGGGCCCACTCGGGCGAATAGCCGGCGACGTGCATGACGAGCTTCGAGAAGCCCGTCTCGCCGCGTGCGATGCCGTCGCCCAGCACCTCGCCGTCGGCGCCGATCTCCACCGCGTCGACGTCCCAGGCACCTTCGAGCGCCTCCACGGCCTCGGGCGCATCGGCGGTGCCGGGTGCATCGAAGGCAATTGCCGCGTTGCGCGACGTATCGAAAACG